>PLDO01000498.1 GCA_003136215.1 Bryobacterales bacterium | reverse complement strand
GCGAGCGAAGCTCGCCCAACGCCCCCTTGCGGGCGTGACCTCAAAACTCGTGCATCTCTACCCTGAGCGGCGGGCCTTCTACCGCCGCGGCGGCGGTAAACCGGGGGCCGGCGTCGATCTCGGTCACGGTCCACACGCCCGGGGGCGTGGCGCCGGCGCCATAGAGTCCCGCTCCGTGGGCCATGAGGAGCGCATCGAAGCGGGTCCAGTGGCGGAAAAAATCGCGTGCGTCGCGAGGCGCCGCGGAGCCGGGGGGAAAGTAGCGCTCCGCAATTGCGGCGTACTCCGGCAGCGGGCGGACACGCTCGATATCCACGCCGACCTCCACGTCCCGCGCCACCGCCACCAGTGCCATTTCGGCCGAATGCGCCAGATTGAAGCGGATCTCCGGCGCCTGGGCCAGGTAGGGTTTCAACTTCTCGTGGAGGGCGAATTCCAGCGGGGCATCCGTGAAGCCAGCCAGAATGGCGCGCAGCGCGGCGTGAGCGCGCAGATAGCGGCGGCTCAGCGCCGGCGTGGCAAAGCGCGCGGCTCGCTCCGCTTCCCCGGCGGTGGGGGGCAACCCCTCGCCGCGGTTCAGGCGCACGCGCCAAATGTGGATCTCACCCGGATTCAGCATGCCAGGTCACTCTCCAGCGCATCGAGGAAGGCCTCGCGCGCCGTGGTCAGATAGAAATGTCCTCCCGGAAAGACGCGCACGGCGAACGACGCGGTGGTCTGCTCCGCCCATCCATCGAGATGCTCGCGGCGCACATTGCGGTCGTCCGCGCCGCCGTAAGCGCGCAGCGGAATGGGTAGCGGCGGCGCTTCCGCGTAGACGTAATGGCGATACAGCGCGGCGTCGGCTTCCAGCGCGGGCAGGATGGCGCGCAGCAGCGCCGGGTCGCCGAGCGCCTCCGCCGGGATGCCTTCCAGGCGGCGAAATTCCTCCAGGAAGGCTTCGCGCGAAGGCGCCGGCGGCGGCACGTGATTTCGGCGGAACTGCGGCGCGCGGGCGCCGGAAGAGATCAGCACGGCGGGCAAGGGACGCGAACGGCGGCGCAGCTCGCGCGCCAGCTCAAATGCCACCACGGCCCCCATGCTATGGCCGAAAAACGCGAAGCGGTGGTCCAGGTAGCCATCCATCTGGTCGGCCAGCGCGGCCACCAGCGGGCCCATGCGTTCGAAGGGCGCTTCGGCGAGGCGCGCTTCGCGCCCCGGCAGACGGACCGGTACGGCGGCCCAGCCGGATAGAGCCGGCGGCTGCATGGCCCCGCCGCCGGCGTGGGGGAAGCAGAAAAGCCGCGGCGCCTGTGACGCGCCGGCGTTGGGAAACCAGGCCGCGGGCAACGACTGCTTGCGCAGGCGGAGCGCCAGGAGTTTGCGCTTTTCCGGGGAGAGCGTTTCCAGCGTGGGCCGGGCGGGCGGCGCCTGCAGCGCGCTCTTCCTGGGGCCGGACAGCAGCTTCTCGAAGTGGCCGGCATCGAGGTCCCTGGCGTACTCCAGGGCGGCGCGCCGCGACTGGCGCGAGATTTCTTCGTAGTGCGGGCGATCCTCCAGCAGGCGCGACAACCCCTCGCGCCACGGAGCGATGTCCTGCGCCGGCACCTCCGCCACGGGGACCATCTGCTCATCCAGGCGGCCTTCGTACCGGGCGATGGGGCGCACAGGCATGAGCAGCGGGACGCCCATCATGGCCTCGGGGATGCCGCCCACATTGGCGGCCATCACCGGCACGCCGCGCAGCAGCGCTTCCAGCACGATGCGCGAACGCGCCTCCGCCCACAGCGACGGCACCAGCAGCACGCGGGTGCGCGCCAGCAGAAGGTTGATATCGTCCACCGGCGCCAGCAGGCGCACGTTGGGCCGCGCCCCCAGCGCCGCGCGGTCCTGCTGGTTGGTGCCCCAGGTGGGCACCGCGGCGAACGCTGTGTCCGGGAAGGCATCAGCCAGAGCCAGGAAGATCGCGATGCCCTTCACGGCGCAGGGATTGACGAAGGTCACGAACTCGTTGTCGAAGCGCCCCACGAGCGGCCATTCCTCGGGCTCCATCAGGGAGATGGGCACGTGCACGGCGTCGATTGCGGCGTACCGGCGAATGTAGTCCGCCACATACTGGCTGACGCCCACCACGGCGTCGCACGCGCGGATCCGCTCGGTTTTCGCCTGGCTGAGGAAGGCGCAGTCGGGGCCGAACGGCAGGGCGAGGGTGGCGCGAGCCAGGTAGACGACGCGCGCGCTGGCGCCGCGCAACGCGGCAGCCAGCAGCAATTGCGCCGGGTCGTCGGTGGATACCAGGATGACGCCGGGAGCGAAGGCTTCCGCCTGCGCTTCGAATTGGGCGCGCAGATTGCCGTCGGTGACGACGTGCGCCTCGACGCCGTTGCGCGTGAACACCACCACTCCATCGGCGGACGATTGCGGCGTGACTCCGCGCGCCGCCAGCGCTTCCAGATATTGCGTGTGCCCGGCCTCGCCGAATACGCTGATGCGCGCCACCACGCGGCATTCATGTCCGCGCGCGGCCAGGGCCTCGAGCAGCAGGCGGTTGGATTTATCGCCGCCGCCGTGAGCCGGGTAGTAGAGCGAATTCTGGGCCAGCAGGATGCGCATATCAGGTAGGACAGACCATCGCCTTTCGTGGTCTGTCGTGCCTCGCCAGATTACGACAGACGACGAAAAACGATCGTCTGTCCCACCTCTGACCTAACCGGAATCTCGCCATCTACCCCGCCCCCTTGCGTTTGCGCAGGCGCTCCAGCAGCAGGGCGCGCCGCTCCGGCGAGAGCGATTCGATGGTGGCGTGGGCGGCCCTGCCCTCGGGCCGGGCGTGGAGCGCCAGCAGATAGCGCTCCAGGTCCGCCGCATCCAGCGTGCCCACAAAGCGCTGCGCCGCCAGGCGGGAGGCGAGGGATTCCCGCCGGTAGGCCACGCCATCGGTGAGCAGTTCGCGCAGGGCGGCCACCCACGGCGTGGGGTCGTTGGGGCGCACCACGGGCCGCGGCATGGCGTGCTCATCGAACACCGGCAGGTAGCGCTCGATGGTGTTCACCGGAATCACGTACCCGGTGCCGTGTTTGGCTTCCACCAGACCGCCGGAATCGCTGGCCACCACGGGAATGCCGCGCAGCATGCTCTCCATCACGATCAGCCCGAACCCTTCGTACCACAGCGACGGCATGAGCAGGACGCGGGTGCGCGCCAGCACTTCGTCGATATGCCGCGCGTTGGGCAGGAAGCGCACATTGGGCAGACGCTCCAGCGCGCGCCGGTCGTCGCCGGTGGTGCCCCATCCCGGCACTACGCCGAATGCAATTTCCGGAAGGCGCGCCGCGGTTTCCAGAAAAATGGGCAGTCCCTTGACGGCGCAGGGATTGATCATGGTGACCAGGCCACTGGCGAAGTTGCCGTAGTCGGCGAACGGACCGGCGCCGTAGATGGGCGGATGAATCACCACCGCGTCGCGGCCCAGTTCGCGCGCGATGTAGTCCGCCATGTGATGCCCGATGGCCACCACGCCGGCGGCTTCGGCGACCAGCGCCGCGGCCTCGCGGTCGGGGTTCCAACTGGCCGGGCCGAAGGGGAAGAACTGCGGCGTATGGGCCAGATACACCACCCGCCCGCGGGCCGAATGCTGGGCCTCGCGCAAGAGTCCGTGTCCCAGGTCTTCGCTCGACACCAGCACCCAATCGGGCTGGAACTCGCGAATCTGCCGGCGCAGCACCTGTATGCGGCGCGAGGGATCTTCCACGGCGAACACGGCGATGGACGCATGAAAGCGCAGCTCGGCGCCTTCGCCGCCAGCCCCGCAGACGATGCGGCAGGCGTGGCCCGCGCCGGCCATCCGGTCCATCCAGATGAGATTGGAGCGCGTGGCGCCGCCGCGGGGCGGCACGTAACTGGCGTTGGCGGTTAACAGGATACGCATGCGTTACGTGGCATCCTGCTCTTCGGCCAGCAGGGCCCGCACCTCGGCGTCGCTCAGTCCCTCGAGTTCCTCGATCAGTTCCTGATAGTCCCCGCCGGCCTGTTCGATTTCCTTCAGCTCGATCGCCTTGGCCAGTTCCGCCACCATGAACTCACCAGAGTAGACCACCTCCAGCGAGAGATCCACTCCGTAGATCTGGCGCACGCGCGAGAGCAATTGCACGGCCAGCAGGGAGTGCCCGCCCAGCTCGAAGAAGTTCTCGTGAATACCGACGGCTTCCACGTTGAGCAATTCGGCCCACAGGGCCACCAGGTCCCGCTCCAACTGGGTGCGCGGGGCATCGATCTCGCGAAGCGAGGTGCGGCGGCGGGAAGTTGCGCGCAGCGCCGCGAAGATCTGTTCCGGCGTCCGCAGGGCGTTCGCTATGCGCGCGTAAGCGGGCCTGACGGGCGGGGGCGCCGGCGCCGGCGGTTGGGAAGCGGGGAGGCCGGCCGGCTGCGCCGCCCCGGGGTGGTACCGCACCTCCGCGGCGTCGGCGGCACGGAGGCGGAACGTGCCGCCACTGGCCGCCGCGCCGAGCGATTCCAGGAAGAGAAGCGCGGGGCGATTGCGCTGCGCGGCCACGAACGGGATCTCCACCGTCTGCAAGCCGCGATCCAACGCAATCTCGCCCAGACGCGCCACCATGCGGTGTTCCACGCCGCGCCCCAACGCCCGGCAGCTGAGCAGGAACGTGTCCACCTCCAGCGCCGGCGCCGCCACGCGAAAGAAGATTGCGCCACACAGGCCATAGCTGCCGAAACGGTCGGTAACGTGGACCGTGAGGCACTCCTCGCCGAGGCGCGAGATTTCCGCGGCCGTGCGCCGGATGCAGGTGGCATTCATCTGGTTGGTGCGCATGGTGAGTTGCGCCACGCGGTCCACCTGCGCGGGCTCGAGCGGCGCGATTTTGACATCCAGTTCGAGCGACGCCAGGAACTCCTCCAGACTGGCCGACGAGCGCGCCGCGCGCGCCCGTTCCGCCCGCTGCGAGTACATCTCGCCGCGGCGGCGATCTTCCTCGGTGACGCGCGCCCGGTCGAAGGCCCACACGTGGGCCAGGAAGCCGGGGATTTCCTCGGCGCGGGCGGGCAACAGCAGCGCGAGCACTTGCGGAGCGCCGGCCTCCACCTCCCGCACCTCCTTGGGATTGTCGTCCACCAGGATCAAGGTGTCGAGGCCCAGTTCCAGTTCCTCGGCGAGCGACGCCAGGTTGCCGGCCTTGGAATCCCAATTGATGCGCTGCGCCACGAAATCGCCCGGCGCCAGCGGCATTTCCGGATGCGCGCGGAAAGTAGCCACCACGTCCTCCGGATTATTCTTGCTGCACAGGGCAAGCAGCATACCGGCGCGGCGGCGCTCCGCCATCAGTTCCTGCAGTGCGCGGCGCGGCGCGTCGAGCACGACGCCCTCGGGACCGTCCTCGCCGCAGATGCCCGCCCACAGGGTGTCGTCGCAATCGAGCGCGATTGCCTTGAACGGGGGCGCGGTGATGGCGTGGATCTTCCGCGCCAGCGCCGTGGCCAGGGCCACGAAATAGAGCGGCGTATAAGGCACGCGTCCCAGTTCGTCGGCGTGTGGGTCGTGCACCTCCGCCACCGGGTAGAGGGCGGCGATTTCGGCGGCGGTGAGCAGGTAGACAGAGGGCAATCCGGCGATGCCGCGGCGCACCTCCTCGTCCAGCTGGATGGCGCCTGGACACAGCACGACGATCAGCGGGACACTCACGCGTCCGGCCGCGGCGCGCACGGCATCCACGAATCCGGCGGCTTGTCCGGCGGGCCAGTCGTCGAAACGGACCAGCACCACATTGACGCCGCTGGTATTGCCGCCGAGCAGTCCCGCGGGGTCGAGCAGTTCCTGAAAGACCTGATGGTAGGCGGCGAAGCGCAGGTCGGCGGGCAGTCCCAATTCGCGCATCCAGAAGGCCAGGCCGGGCTGGATGGCGTCGGCGGTAAAAGTAGCGCTGATCGCGATGAGCAAATTCCATTATATTGATTGCTCCATGTTGATTGCCCCATGGCGTCGCCCAAAGATTGCAAAACCTTACCAAGGATGGCGGCGGCGGAGCCCTATGCCGCTTGGTACGCTGTTGTTTGCCGGTTTTTATGAAACTTCGTGAAATTGCCGACGAACTGGGGTGCCGCCTTGCGGGCGATGGCGAACTGGAGATCCATGGCGTGGCCGGAATGGAGGCCGCCGGTCCCGGACATCTCACGTTTCTGGCCAATCCCAAGTACGCACCTAAGGTCAAACACACCAAAGCCAGCGCCATTCTGGTTGCCGAAGCCTTGCAGGGCCTGGATATCGCCTGCCTGGTTTCGGCCAATCCCTATCTGGATTTTGCGCGCGCGCTGGCGCTCTTCTACCAGCCGCCGCGGCCCGCGCCCGGGGTGCATGCGCTGGCTTACATCGCGCCCAGCGCGCGGCTTGGCGCCGGCTGCTCCATCGGACCCTTCGCGGTGGTCGGCGAACACGTGCGCATCGGCCGCAACGCGGTGCTTCACCCGCACGTCGTGGTCTATGAAGGGGTGGAGATCGGCGACGATTTCCTGGCGCATTCGCATGCCACGGTGCGCGAATTCTGCCGCATCGGCCATCGCGTGACGCTGCAAAACGGCGTGGTGGTGGGCGGCGACGGCTTCGGTTTCGCCAAACGCGCCGACGGCGCGCAGATCAAGATCGTGCAATCCGGCGTGACCATTCTAGAGGACGATGTGGAGATTCAGTCGCTGACCTCCGTCGACCGCGCCACGGTGGGCGAGACGCGCATCAAACGGGGCGCGAAAATCGACAGCCTGGTGCAGGTGGGGCACGCCTGCACGGTGGGCGAGGACAACATCATCTGTGCGCAGACGGGCCTGGCGGGCAGCACGGTGCTGGAGCGCAATGTGGTGCTGGCGGGACAGGTGGGGTCGAGCGGGCACCTCACGGTGCACGAAGACGCGGTGATTTACGCACAGAGCGGCATCGGCGGGGACGTGGCCAAAGGCGCGCGGATTTCCGGATCGCCGGCGTTTGCCGCCAATGAGTGGCTGCGCGCCATCACCGCCTTTCAGAAACTGCCGGAACTGCTTCGCACGGTACGGGAATTGAAGAGAAAGGTCGATGAGTTAAAGCAGAATGACTGACCCAACAGCACCCCATAGCGAGCGCCGGCCGGTTGCCTACCTCAATGACAAGTTCCTGAACAGTCCGGACGCGCGCGCGTTGCGCATCCTCTCGGAGTTCCTGGAACCGCTGGCCCACTTCCGGCGTGAGAAAGTGCGCGATACGGTGGTGTTCTTCGGCTCCGCCCGAATTCGCGAGGGGGATGGCGAGCTTTCCCGCTACTATGACGAAGCGCGCACGCTGGCGCGCCTGCTCACCGAGTGGAGCCAGCAGTTCACCAACAGCACCTACCGCTTTGTGGTCTGCTCCGGCGGGGGGCCGGGCATCATGGAGGCCGCCAACCGCGGAGCGGCGGACGCGGAGGGCAAAACCGTGGGGCTCAATATCGGGCTGCCCTTCGAGCAGTTCCCCAACCCCTACATCACACCGGAGTTGAGCTTCGAATTCCACTATTTCTTCATGCGCAAGTTCTGGTTCGCCTATCTCGCCAAGGCGCTGGTGGTGTTTCCGGGCGGGTTCGGCACGCTGGACGAAATGATGGAGATCCTGACGCTCACGCAGACCCAGAAACTGGCCAAGAGGATGACCGTTCTGCTCTATGGAAGCGCGTACTGGAAAGAGATCATCAACTTCGAGGCGCTAGTGAAATACGGCACGATCTCGCGCGACGACCTCAGCCTGTTTCAGTTCGCCGACGATCCGGCGACGGCGTTCGAATTGCTGAAAGCCGGGCTGGCCGAGTACGCGTTGCAGAACGACACGCCGGAGATGCCGGCGATGTCAAAATCGCGCAACCCGCAGAAACCGGGCGGGGCCTAAGAGGCGGAATGTTTGCTCGCACGGTGGCGCCGGGAATCGAAATCCGGCTGTTCGAACTCAAAGATGCCGAGCCGGTATTCGCCGTGGTGGAACGCTCCCGCGATTATCTGCGGGAGTGGCTGCCGTGGGTGGATTACACGGCATCGCCCGAAGACCTGCGGCGCTTTATCGTCAGGGTGCGCGAGCAGTTCGCCGGCGGCCGGGGGCCCCAGTGCGGCATCTGGATCCAAGGCGCGTTCGCCGGCTCCATCGGCTGCCATCCCATCGACTGGCCCAACCGGAATTGCAGCATCGGCTACTGGATCGAGGAGCGTTATCGCGGCAAGGGCATCGTCACGCGTTGCTGCCAAGGCTTGCTGGACTACCTGTTCGACGATCTGGGCCTGCACCGCGTAACCATCCACTGCGGCACGTTGAACACGCGCAGCCGGGCGATTCCCGAGCGGCTGGGGTTTACGCTCGAAGGCATCACACGCGACGGCGAGTGGGTCAACGACCACTTTCTGGACCTGGCGGGCTACGGAATGCTGGAGCAGGACTGGCGCGCCCGGCGGGATTCGGCCTAGCGATCCGGCCGGGCGGTGTGTTTACTTTTTCAGTAACGGCGTCACCAGAAAACTCTTGATCTCCACATAGCTGTGGTCGCCCTGGATGATGAACGGCCCGGGTTCGGCTTCGTCGGAGTTGTTGGCGATGGCGGTGAGGCCTTCCACCTCCACCTTGTCGAGCACCTTAACGCCGTTATGCACCACGGTGAGCGTGCGGCCCACCAGGCGGATGTCGTAGTTCTGCCACACGCCCGCGGGCTTGCTGGCGTTGACGCTGGGCGCGATGCGGCTGTAAAGCGCCGCCGCGCCGTGGGTATTCGGCGGCTTGCCGTAGTCTTCCAGAATCTGAATCTCGTAGCGCCCGCGCAGGCCGATGCCGCTATTGGAGTGCTCCACAATGCGGAAGTCCACATGGAGTTTGAAGTTCCAGAACTTCTGCTCGGAAATCAAATCGGTGGTGGGCGGAGCGTTGCGCAGGATGCCGTCCTGGTAGCTCCACTTCATCTCGGCGCCGGGATTGAGCGGCATCCAGCCGGTGAGATCCTTGCCGTTGAATAGTTCGATGGGCTTGCCTTCCTGCCAGGAGCCGTCGTCCTTGTCGGCGATTACCGGGGCGCGCACGCCGCTCCACTTCAATGGCGCGGCAGAGCCGCCGGGAGTTTCCAGAGTGCCTTCCAGTTTGCCGTTGACGAGCCGCGCGCGATAGACGGGGGCAGACCCCTTGGCGTTGCGGCTGGGGTTGGCGATGGTGAAACGCAGTTCGCCGTTTTCCACGGCGATGCTGTCGAGGGTGTTCATATCGCCGCCATAGGCGCTGACGAACTTGCCGGCGGTCTTGGGAGATCCCACGCCGGTGAGTTCCACCCACCAGGCGCGGGGGCGTGGCTGGGTGTGGACGGTGATGTCCCAACGCCCGTTGAAATCGGCATCGGCCGCGATTAAGGGGAGGGCGGAGAGGAGAACTATTCCAAGTAAGGTGCGCACAGTCATGGCGAGATTAATGTAGCACGAAGCTGAGTCCTCACCGCAGAGACGCAGAGATCGCAGAGGAAGCGCAGAGAAGACTAAATGCTGAGAAGTTCAAACCCGTTCTTATGTGTTCTCTGCGCTTATCNNCGAACTCCACCAGCACCTCGGCGCCCTCCGGGACCACTTGCGCGCATTCGAAATCGCCGGACTCGGTCAGAGTGTGCGTGGCGATGACCTCCCCGGCAGCGCGCGCCGTAAGCGTGAGCGGCAACTCCAGATTCGAAGGGACGGTGACTCTGAGGTTCAGCCTTTGTCCCCCGGGCGCGACGGCCAGCGAGAATCGCCGCATGGTCCATCGCCAGGCGCCGTTCTCCAGGACGTGCCAGCCATCCAGCAGTTGGGTGACCGGCGCGGGATCGCTGGCGCGCGACCGCAGCAGGCAGAACACGCGCTCGTCGCTCTCTTCGCCCACCACAAGCCAGTCGCAAACTTCCCATCCGGCGCGATCCACCAGGGTACGCAGGCCGGCTTCGGAGAAGATCCAGTAGTTGGTCTCGTCGCCGCGCAGACCGTCGCGTCCGGCGAGGAACGCCACCGGCCAGTGGACGATCTCGGTCCGATGGTCGGGCGCGGTGCGCGTGATGGCCGTGCTGAGCAGGCAATAGTCGGCGTGGGCGGCGAGGGTTTCCAGCACCCGGAAGGGGTTCTTGAGGTGGTAGAGAATGCCGAGGCAGAGGGCAAGCCCGCTGTGGCGCAGCGGCAGATGGAATGGGCCGTCGAGATCGAGCCGTTCGATGCGGACGGAGGAATCGAGAGCGATCTTGAGCGTCTCGACGCCGGCCATGAGGTTGTAGTTGGTGGGTGGATTATCGATGGCGCAGACGCGGCAGCCCAGCGATTCGAAGAAGAAGGAGAGATCGCCGTCGCCGCAGCCGAGATCGAGCATGGGAAGGTCGCCGATGAGCGGCTCGAGAAAGCGGTGGCGGCCCCTCAGCAGGCGGTCGAGCATCGTCAGGTTGCCGAAGCTGTCCCAGGGGTACCAGCCCGGCTCGGGCAGGGCGAGTTCGCTCTGGACGCCGCGCAGATGCTCCTCGAAGGCGAGGGCGCAGGCGGTCAGATCGCGGATTTCGAGCTGTTGGATGAGGGGCCGCGGGCGCAGGCGCCGTTTCCAGGATGCGAGGGACACTAGCGTGCAGCGGTGTACTTCGTGTAGAGGCCGGCGATATCGGCGTCTTGCACGGTACCCGGGTGAATGATCACGCGATAGCGGTAGCGCAGGCTCTTGCCGGGTTCCAGGGTCATCGCGCCGTCCTGCGTCTTGTCGTTGGTGAAGACGGAAAGGCCCCACGGATTGGCGGCGAACAGGCCGTAGGCGCGCGCGTGCCAGCGCACCGGGTGGCGCGGATTCGCCGGGTGATCGAGGATGGCGACGCCCAGTTTCTCGCTCTTGATCTCGCCCGAGTAATCGCACCAGTCCGACGGCTTGCCCCAGAGCTGCTTCTCGCCGACCAGGCCTTCGGCATTGGTGATGTGCGAAACGCCTTTGTCCTCCTGCAGCACGGGACGCAGGCGGATGCCGAAGGCGCCGTCCTTGCCATCGCCGAAGGTGACGGCGGCCAGCGCAGTGAGCGTGATGTCCACGTCGAAGTAGCGCAGCTTGGGATCGGAATAGAAGGTCATCACGCGGGCTTCGGTGAGGATCGGGTTGTGGCCTTCCATGTCGGTCCATTCGAAAGTGGCGGCGATCGACCCCTGGGTCTTGCCGCTCTTTACGTCGGCGGCTTTCTTGAGATTGATGCGGCCCAGGTTCTGGTGGTGCAGGTCCGCGTAGTAAGACCACTCGTTGTTCCAGAAGTCCAGCTTATTCACGCTGTCGTGGGCGAACCACAGCCCGCGCTGGTGCTGGTGGTCCATCGCCGGGGGGCCGGTGCGCGACGGTTTCTTCTCGCCGGCTTCTTCCGGCACGTCTTCCATCGGCCAGGCGCGCGTGATGTAGGTTCCGCTGGCGGCGCGCAGCGGCCACAGATACGGTTTCGTCACCTTGGCGCCGAACGCCTCGCCCGACACGTAGAAATCCGTGAACGGCTTGCCGTCGATCTCCACGGAGACTTTCCCGGGGGCGCCCGAAACCTTCACCTGAGCGGCCAAAGGCAAGGCGAGCAGGATTGCGGAAAACAGGACCAGATAGGCGTGCTTCATCGCCACCATTCTAGCGCGAGTGTTCGAGCTTGCCTGCGGCCCTTCCTCCCAATACAGTCGAGTTGTGACCGCGGTGGAGGCGTACGAATTGACGACCCGGGGAGGTTCGACCGATTTTGCACGGCTGATCCGTCCGTGCGAATCGTTCGTCCCTATGTCGCGCACGATCTGCTCCGCTCTACTCGGCAGGAAGCTGCCTCTCTCGCCTGGGTAAACACTACGGCGTCAGGCAGGAGGGATCCGGTTCAACCCCAACCCTGCGTACCCGCACCAAGTGCTCTGCCTCCGGCCAGCCGGCTCCGACCCGCCGCGATCATCATCATCTCGCCGAAGGCCATGCACGTGCTCACCTAACCTCAGTAACGTATGCAACTCATCCCTCTGCCGCATCCCTGGCCCCGCCCCAGACGTCATTCCGACACACTCCGCCTGGCATTCTGCCTCATCTTCTCCGCCGCCCTCGCACGCGCTGCCGTGCCGCCGCCCTTCTCCACCTTCCTCCAGGAAAACGCCTCGATCTTCTCTCTGGGCCACGGCTCCGCAGGCGACTTCTACACTTTTGGCGTCCTCTCCTCCGGAACACTCTTCGTCAGCCGCCTGGATCCTGGTGCCACCAGAATCGCGTTTACCTTGCGACTGGGTGGGTCTGACGGCGAGCGGGGAGGCGCCATGACCGTCGATGGCGCGGGCAACATGTACGTCACTGGCAGCACCGCCTCCTCCGACTTTCCATTCAACCCGCAGCCGCCCGCCGCGTCCGGGAAACAATATCCGTTCGTGGTGAAGGTCGATTCCACAGGCCGGGTAGTGTACTCCTTTCTCCTGGAGCACACGGCCGCAGCCTTCTCCGGCGCCATCGCCATCGATTCCGATGGCAGCGCCGTTGTAACCGGATATGCGCTCGAGCCCGGGTTCCCCTCAGCCGGCGGCGGATATTCCAGCACGATCGATCCGACCTTCTCCGGCGCCTATTTTCGGCCATTCGTCGCCCGCGTCGATCCGTCCGGAACAAAGCTCCTTTCGTCGGCGCTCGGCGTCGGTGGCGCACACATCTCCATCGGACCAGGCGGCGATATCTTCGTCGCCGGGAACGCCCCTGGCATCGGCGTGGGCAGCCCTGCCATGCCTTACCCGGTCACTCCCGGAGCCTTCCAGACCACCTTCTCGCCATCCACCTACTGCTCCTTCCCCTGTCAGTTGGTCTTCCCCTCGCCCGAGCAGTACGTCACGCGCCTCGATTCGGCTCTGACCAAGCTCGTCTATTCCACGTTCCTCACAGGTACTCATGGTGCGAACAACAGCGCCCTCGCCGTCGATCCCGATGGCAACGCCTACGTGACCGGAACCACAGCCTCCACCGACTATCCCTACTCCAGCGTCCAGCCGTCTACCCCGCGTCCCGGCACCTTCCTGACTAAGCTCGATCCCACCGGCTCGAAACTCCTCTGGAGCGTGCAGCAGGGCGGCGATCTCCTGGCATTCGATGCGGCCAACCACCTCACTGTCGCGGGCAGCGTTTTCCCGGTCGACGGCCTGCCATACCAGCACGCCACCTATCCACCGTCGCCCCCGGGCGGGGACATCCCCGCCACCTGCCAGCCCAATGGCTTCCGCGTGCAGGTTGCCGCATTCGTGCAACGCTTCAGCGCCCCGGATGCCGGTCTATTGGGCACCCAGTTTCTAGCCGCAACCCGCGCCCAGCCATCCGCCCTGGACGTGCTCCCCGACGGCCGGGTGCTGGTAGCCGGACAGTCCATCTTCCCCGACATCGCCATCACTCCCGGCACGCTCTTCAGCAGCGCGATTGCCCAACGCACCCCGTCCGGATACTTCCTCGCTGCCTTCGATGTAGCTACCCCATCGATCGGCGGCTCACTGGCCTGTGCCGCCGATGGCCTTACCAACATGCCGGTCGGTCCGGTGGCTCCCGGCCAGTTGGTTTCACTCTTCGGGACCGGCCTCGGGCCCCCGAAGCCCGTCACCGCCTCCATCTCCGGACCCGATCCGGTGCCCGTGTCCCTCGGCGGCGTGACCGTGACCTTCGATGGCGTGGCGGCGCCGCTCCTCTATGTATCTTCCGGCCAGATCAACCTCAGCGTACCGTGGGAGACAAGGCAAACAACATCCACGCTGATGCAAGTCACAGTCGACGGCAAGTTGGTGGCCTCGCGCGTCTTTGCCGTCGCCGACAGCAGCCCGAGTCTGTTTGTCGATACCGATCCGCCCAAGGGGAGCGGTAACGACTCGTTCGCAGCCGTTGCGCTCAACGCCGATGGGACCAGGAACTCCATCGAAAACCCGTCTATAAGCGGTTCCAACGTCACGCTGTTCCTCAATGGCGTCGCCGCGTTCACCGGCAACACCCCGCCGAAAACGGGCAGCATCACGGGCATCGAACAGACACCCACCAGTGTCGCTGTCTCTGTGGCTTCCGGCACGGTCGCGCTCGAGACCGGCCCCCTGATCGCCTGGCCCGGCGTGATCGCCGGCGTCTACGAATTGCAGGTGCGTCTGCCGGCCTCTACACAGTCCGGCGCCCATGCGGTCCTCCTGAGAGTCGCGGTGGATGGCCTTCCCGCCGCTCCGTTGGTTTTTTGGAACAATCCGCCAAGCCAAAGCGCGGGCTGGATTTGGGTGAACTGAGCCTGTCGCCCCTAACCAACATCACTGCGTCCCGCATCAATATAGACGCGCTAACCAACGCGCCGGAAGCAGTCCATCCTCACTGCCACCCAGCGCCCTGCTTGCGCCAACAGCATTTCCGGCCCGCGACACTGTGACATCGACCGACGTTAGCCTCCGCAGCGTCCCTTTTCCACCGCCTTTAGGCAGATGGGACCAGATGCCACAAGCGCCTTTCCCGCACTGGTTAGAATGCACAGTCGCCTCACTGAGGGCAGAAAAACGGCGTTCTGTCCGATAACGGCATAAAAACGGCGATTGTGGAAACAGGCCGCCCAAGGCCGCCCTGCGTGCCAAACAGACTTACCCGTGCGGATCGAAGCACGCACCTGCCTTGTTCCTGACTCCACTGGTCGAGAACCGGAAACTCAAGACTCCGTAGAACGAGACAGCACGCCCTTTCTCCATGGCCGGTCGAAATGTCCACTGGCGCGCAGCGTCGATTGCGGAACCAGTTACGAGCGGGTGCCCGCTCAGCACACGAGCACAGGTGACTCGCCCGTTCTCATCAACTAGAACACCAACCAGCACAGATCCCTCGAACTGAGCCTGGCGAAGTAGGGCCGGGAACTTGGGCGCTACGCAAGCAGTCGTCCGCTTGGCAAGACCGTGGCTGTCCAGAATCCGAAGCGTTCCGTCTCGCTTGCGCAGCAGAGGTTCTCGCGCAGGACATCCCTGGACAAGTGAATCCGGTTCGGCTGCATGGAGCACCATGGTTACAGGCAACAATAGAACTGCGCCAAGGATGCGGCGGACCAAGGGTTTCACAAGGGTATAGACACCGCTTGGAACTGCTTAGTTCCGAACCGTCGCCGGACGTCCAGTCACCAGTTGTGGACGTTAGACGCCGTTACCGGACTGAACTGGTCCGCAATGCGCCCGAAAACCGCTTTGCGGAATGAAGTCCAGAAACCCCACTTACCGTTCCCAATGATCCAGAAATTCGTTGGGTGCAACAAACGGCAACGCCTGGAACGCGCTCAGGTTGTTGGCGGTGGAGGCTGTCGGCGAACGCCTTCTCACTTGGCCTGCAATGGCAAGATTGAAGGCACCTGTCGGTATCCGCCCGGTATGGCGAACAGAATTGGAGAAGGTGGACCAAGCACGTAGGAGTCCACTACCATGTCGTACTCATCGGTTATCCAGCCGAAGAAGCCTCGCTGCACCATGTGAAATCTCATGTCCTGACATCCGATGGATGGGGCAAAGTAGACCTCATAATCTACCCCTCGAAAATCCCGCCCATGGTAGCCAACAACGGCAACACCGGCGATGACTGAGTTTGGGAGCCGCCCTGTTAGGTAGGAGGAATGGGATGCTGTATGGGAGCACTGGCCGTCATCGTCTTCCCAATATGGGTAGTTGTGTCCTCTCTGGTGTGCCTCATAGACTTTTCGCTCATGGTCTATGTACACAATCTGGTTGCCGTTGCGGAGCACAAGTTCGGTTACTTTGGACGTTTGTTGAGGCAGCGGCCACCAGCGACGGGACGTTCGCGCCACGGTCTTGGATTGATCCCCAGCGTGGTCGAACGCTTCAACGGATTCCGATCTGGTCGTGCGGTCAAATCCAAGATTTCGCCCAAACGAATATTCGTGATACCGGACGGTTCGGCAGGGGGTGCTTGCGAACTCGACGACACAATCGCCTGCTCCCCTCCAGCGCAGGTTCGTGTGCCCGTCACGGCCCGGCGGCTGTCCGAGCGTCGTGCTGAACGGAAACGAAATAAAAAGGACTGTGGCTCCAAATTTGAACGTCATCCGCTTTCATACTATCGCCAGTCAGAACCTTCCGACAGGTCGACGGCGTGCTTCCGATAACGGCTGTGAAACGGCGATAGCGGACTTCATTCCGCTAAGCGGCCATCCGGCGGGTCATTTTCCCCAAACACCACTTCACGTCCGCGTCAGTCCTTTGATCACGTTCCGTCGCTAACCGAAGCTATCGACGGATCGCGAAACAATCAGGGATAAGATGAGGAGTGGTTAACGTCATGAACGTGAACCGAAGCTGGTTTAGGCGAGTCTATTGGACCGTCGCCCTCCCGGTGGTGATGCTAGTCATCGACACGGGCCTGATGTATCGTGCTGAACATCAGCACCGGTTTATGCCATGTATTCCGAACATGTACTTGGTCCCCGAACGCCCAGCCATCCTGGTCGCCTGGGTGTTGAACGGCCCTGGGTTTTTGGGGGAAGAGTTGTTTTGGAGACAGCGGCCTATGCCCGATCTTTGGTATTCCGGTGCGTTGTATACGGCATTCATCTTCTGGCTCGCTCTGGGCGCATGGGTAGATTGGACGCTTCGCCGTGGCGATGCACTCATTCACTCGCGCCATGTCGGAATGGTCGTTCTTGGGGCTGGAACTCTCGGAGCGTTCTGGGGCGCGGCGACGAGGGCCAGGGATCTCTGGCTAAGCTGGGCAGAATTATCCCAGGAAGGCAAAGGGGCGGTTCTGATTCCCAGGCTTCACTTTACTCGGGCGGAATCGGTGTTGATTCTGGTCATTTGGTATCTTGCCATCGCTTTCTGTTTTGCGTGGCGCATTTTTCAAACCTCCCGAAGACCCTCAGACCTGCGATAGATCGGCTGGACATCCAAGAAACGCCACCAGTGGGAGACTCGGTCTGCCTCGTCGCTGCGAGACCCGTGGAGAAGGCCATGGAGTGGATGTCCTCGGGCCGGATGCTGTAGTTGTGGCCGTTAGACGGCGTTAGCGGAAAAGTGGCGACGGCCTGCCCCGCACGAGGCGTCACGCTCGCCGGCTTCGATTCAATCCAGTTCGTCGCCGGGGGGGGGAGGGTTTCCGCGGCCCGCGCGCTTCAGGAGTCGCTTCGCCTTCGCCACATCGCCCCTTGCTCCGCGCTCACGGAAATACTCTTCGGTCCGCAAGGCCGATAGTTTCTCGGCCACCGCGACGTTGATGAACTGGTTCAGGGCCACGCCTTCGGTTTCAGAAACGCGACGCGCCTCGTCCAATATTGACGCCTGTAGGCGCAAAGCAACATTACTTCTTCTCATGTCTCCGAATCTCCCTCCGTGCATCGCATGGCCGCGCCACACGAATCCCAAACTCCCGGGCGGCGTCGGCGAGGTGGCGAAGATTGAAACTAACCAGCCAGTCTGCCGCCCCGTTGACCGCCGTCGCCAGCACCATCTCGTCGGCTGGATCCTTCAGCCGTGGACGCCACAAAAACCGGAGAGGCACCGGAATCGATACCTTCACCAAAGCATCGAGTACCTCGTTCACCTGCGGCGCCGTCAGGCCGCTCGCCTCCAGGTGCTCCGGCCGAGTCAGCACCGCCTCGTATTCGAGGACCAGGGGCACCGAGGCAAGCACCTCAAATGTACGATCCAAGGCGCCGGCCAACAATTGCCTGGAAGCTCCACGGTCACTTCGCAAGGCTGCCACAAGTACGTCGGTATCGAGAACCAGTCGCAGCTTTCGCCTCCAACGCTTATGATATCACATGCGATAGCACAAAAACTCCGCGTTCCGTCGTGGTGGACGAGAGACGTGCTTGGAGATCGATCACGCGGGCAGAATGGTCGGCGTCGGCCGCCACCCCGCAAGAACAACCCAACCCGCCCCTCCCCCCCTTCATGGCCAAATCCATCGTCCCCTTCGCCCGGCAGGGCGTTCCCCTTTCCGCCGCCCCTGCGGCAATCGGGGAGAAGCATCGCGCCACCAGAGCCCTCCCGAGGCGTCTCCCGTTTTCAGATGAACTCTGCAACCCACAGAAACAAAGGAGCTTACAACATCACAAATTGGTGCGCACCGCCGCGCCCGGTAGCTGGGCCAGGTAGTTGCCCTTGCCCAACAAATCAAACCATTTTGCGCGACGTCTGCGGACGCTCACCGGCCTCCGCGGCATATCCCCCACATTTGACAACACTTGCCCACTTTCCCTATCATGTAATTTCAAACCAAACGTTTGGCGCTGTTCCCCGATGCGCCGCTTCGCGCCCTAATGTCAACTACCACGTCTGTCTGGTCTGGAACATCAATATGATCAAAGTCGAAGGTCTAACCAAGCGATACGCACGCACTGTCGCCGTAGACGACATCTCGTTCGAGGTGGAAAAGGGCCAAATCGTCGGCTTCCTGGGTCCCAACGGGGCCGGCAAGACCACTACGATGCGCGTCCTCACCTGCTTCCTCCCGCCCACATCCGGCAAAGCCTCGGTGGCCGGTTTCGACGTGCTGGAGAACCCGCAGGAGGTCAAGAAACGCATCGGCTACCTCCCCGAAACGCCTCCGCTTTACCCCGAAATGGAGGTTATCGAGTACCTCACGTTTGTCGGGCAGATCAAGGGCATCCCGAGCGCCGATATCAAGCGCCGCGCCGATGAGGTGATCGGCCGCTGCGCGCTCGGCGACGTCCGCTCCAAGCTGATCGGCAAACTGTCCAAAGGCTTCCGGCAGCGCGTCGGCATCGCGCAGGCCATCATCCACAACCCCGATGTGCTGATCCTCGACGAGCCCACCAGCGGTCTCGACCCCAAGCAGATCATCGAAATCCGCGAGCTCCTGAAGGCGCTGGCCGGCGATCACACCATCATCCTGAGCACCCACATCCTGAGCGAGGTGGAGCACTCCTGCGAGCGCGTCATCATTATCAGCCAGGGCAAACTGGTGGCGCAGGATTCGGTGGCCAACCTGACCAACCGCCTGCGCGGCAGCGAAGCCGTCAGCCTGGAAGTGGAAGCCGCCGGGGGCAAGCCCGACCCTGGCGAAGTGCAGGGACGCCTGGAACAGGTATCGGGCGTCAGCCGCGTCATGATGAAAGATTCTCGGGACGGCCGTCTGACCTTCGAAGTGGAAAGCCTGCAAGGCCGCCACATCCGCGCGGAACTGGCGCGCAGCGTGGTCAACTCCGGTTGGAATCTGAGCGAACTGCGCGCCGTGGGCTTGAGCCTGGAAGACATCTTCCTGCAGCTCACTACGGCGGAAACGAAAGAAGAAGAGGTGCAGAAATGAGAAACATACTCCTGATCTGCAAGAAAGAACTCAAGAGCTACTTCGCATCGCCCATCGCCTACCTGCTGATGGCGTTTTTCGGTCTGATCTTCGGATTCGGCTTCTTCACGGCCACGCGGGATTTCGTGCGCTTCAGCTTCCAGAGCCAGATGATGGGCCAGCAACAGCCCATGAACGTGAACGACCAGATCATCCGCCCGCTGCTCGGCTTCGCTTCCACTATCGCCCTCTTCCTGGTGCCCATGATCAGCATGCGGCTGATCGCCGAAGAGAAGCGCACCGGCACTATCGAGTTGCTGATGACCTCGCCCATCAAGGACATCGAGATCATCCTCGGCAAGTGGCTGGGCGCGGTGCTGCTGTTCCTGTGCGTGCTCGGCATGTCGATGCTCAACATCGCCATGCTCTTCGCCTGGGGCAAACCCGATCTCAAACCGGTGCTGGTGGCGTACCTCGGGCTGATTCTGCAAGGCGCCTGCCTGCTGGCCATCGGGACCTTCATCTCCACCACCACGCGCAACCAGATTGTGGCCGGCGGCGTGACTTTTTTCGTCTGCCTGCTGCTCTGGCTGCTGAGCTGGTTCACGGCCTTCGATTCGGGCCCCGCCTCGCAGGTGGTCAACTACATCTCGATCGTCACCCACTTCGAGAACTTCAGTAAAGGCGTGCTGGATTCCAAGGACGTCGTGTTCTATCTCTCCATGATTTTCTTCTCACTTTTCATTACCTCGCGGGCGATGGAATCCCTCAGGTGGAGGTCGTAAGATGGCTGACAGTTTCCTTAAGTCCAGACAAACCCGATACACGGCCTACGCCGGCACTTACATCCTGGTGATCCTGGCGGTGCTCGGCGCCATCAACTTCCTGGCCAACCGCTACGACAAGAGTTACGATTCCACCAGCAACAAGCAGTTCAGCCTCTCCGACCAGACCATCAAAGTGGTGGGCAACCTGAAGAGCGATATCAAGCTGACCTACTTCGACGAAGCTACGCGCTTTCCGCAGGCGCGCGATCTGCTGGACCGTTACACGGCGCTGTCTCCGAAGCTGAAAGTGGAATTCATCGATCCGACGAAGAAGCCGCAACAGGCAAAATCGGCCGGCTACCGGCGCGACGTCACCATCCTGGTGGATAGCGGGCTGCGCAAGGAAGAGGCCAAGAGCCTCACCGAAGAGGAAGTCACCGGCGCCATCATCCGCAGTTTGAAATCGGGCGAGCGCAGTGTCTGCTTCGTCAATGCCGCCAACGAGCACTCCATCGACGACGAAGCCGCCGCCGGCTTCTCCCTCATGAAGCAGTTGCTGGAACGCGACAATTACAAGACCCGCACCATCGATTTCAAGCCCAAGGCCGCCGAGGCGGGCAAGCCGCTGGCCATCGGCCAGGCGCCGGCCGCGGCAGCCGTGGAAGTTCCCAAGGACTGCCTGGTGCTGGTGGTGGGCGGACCGCAACTGGCCTATCCGCAACCCGCGGTCGACGCTTTCAAGAAGTATGTGGAAGGCGGCGGGCACGCGCTGTTCCTGCTGGATAACGTATTGAAGATCGGCCGCGGCGAATCCACCGCGGAGAATACCGAACTGGTCGCCATGCTCACCGAATGGGGCGTGACGCCCAACAAGGACCTGGTACTGGATCTGAGCGGGATTGGCAACATGTTCGGCGCCGGCCCCGAAATCCCCATCATTCTGCAATACGAGTCGCACGCCATTACGCGCCCGCTGACCCGCGTCCCGACAGCCTTCCCGGTGCCGCGGTCGCTGGAAATTAAGAGCGGCGGCAAGAGCACGGTGGAAAAGCTCTTCGGCACCACCGAAGACAGTATC
>PLDO01000573.1 GCA_003136215.1 Bryobacterales bacterium | reverse complement strand
CTTGGGGGAACTCGTCTCCTGCGGCTGCGTCATGGAGAATCGGACGCTTTTCAAGGATGTTCATTTACTGCCGCCTGCTTCCGCCTGGGTCTTTCGCAACCGCCTGTTGGCGCGAAAAACCACTTACTTTGAGCCCCGGGAGTGGGAAGAACAGCTTCCTCTCGACTCGGAAGGTTACTATCAGGAAATCCGCCGGATCTTCTCGCGAAAACTTCCCCAATACTTCAACGGCCGCCTCCCGATCGGGATGTCCCTCACCGGAGGGCTGGACACCAGGATGATTATGGCCTGGCAGCGTCTCGCGCCAGGCTCTCTTCCCTGTTACACTTTCGGTGGCACCTATCGCGACTGCCGGGACGTAACCGTTGCGCGGCGAGTGGCTAAAGTCTGCCAGCAACCCCACGAGGTGATCACCGTGGGAGAGGAGTTTCTTGCGCGCTTTCCCTACTATGCCGAGCGGACGGTATACCTTACTGATGGCTGCGCGGACGTCGGTCGGGCAGCCGCGCTGTTCGCCAACGAGAAGGCTCGTGAAATCGCCCCGATGCGAATGACCGGGGTCTATGGAAGCGAGATTCTGCGCCGGTTGCGAGGTTTCAAACCGGCTGAGCCCACCCCCGGGCTTTTCGGCCCCGAGTTTCTTTCATACGTTCATGGCGCCAAGGACACATACCGCAGCCTGCTGAAGTTGCATCCGGTTTCTTTTACCGCCTTCTCGCAGACTCCCCAGCGCGCCGTCGATCAACTGGAGCAAACTCAGGTTGGCGTTCGTTTTCCGTTTCTCGATAATGACATTGTTCGCACTGCCTTCCGTGCGCCGAGCGCCACCACCCCAAAAGGAGACTCCTCCGATAACGATGTTTGTCTGAGGTTAATCGCCGACGGAAGCCCGGCCCTTAGACGAATCCTCACCGATCGTGGTTTGGGCGGCGCCTCTGGATGGATGTCGGCGGCCTCCCGGGCATTCCTGGAGTTCACGTTCAAGTCGGAATACGCCTACGACTATGGCATGCCCCAGTTCGTTGCCCGGATCGATCATCTCATTTCGCCCGTCCACCCCGAGCGTCTTTTCCTCGGCCGGCATAAGTTCTCTCACTTCCGGGTCTGGTATCGCGACCGGCTGTCAAAGTACGTTCATGACACGCTGCTTGACTCACGCGCGCTGGGCCGCCCTTACCTGGACCGCCGCGGTGTTGAAACTATCGTTCAAGGCCATCTGAAGGGCAACCGGAATTACACCAGCGAAATCCACCGGCTCCTGTCCCTGGAGCTGCTCCACAGGCTGTTCGTCGATGCCAGATGACTCCGCTAGCCGTAATTCACTCGCAGGAGCACTAGCATGACCGGTTCGCTGGCCTTTCTGGCATTCACTATCGGGATTGCGGGACTGTTCTATCTGGACCGCGACGACACCGTTCACACCTCCAAGGGCCTTTGGCTGCCGGTAATGTGGCTATGGATCGTCGGATCAAGGCCTGTCAGTATCTGGCTGGGAGCGGGCCCGGCGGACCAGACACCCACTCAACTACTTGAAGGCAGTCCTCTCGACCGCTTTGTTTTTCAGGTTCTGTTAGCCGCTGGTATCTACGTTCTGTACCGCCGGCGGAAGCAAACTACCGCCTTCCTGAGAACCAATTGGCCCATCCTCGCCTACTTCGCCTTCGGCTTGGTCAGCGTCCTTTGGGCGGATTTCCCCGATGTAACCTTCAAGCGTTGGATTAAAGCCATCGGGGATCTGGTGATGGTTCTAATTGTGGTAACTGAGAGTGAGCCGCTCGCGGCCCTTCGGCGTGTGTTCGCTCGAGCCGGATTCATCCTGCTGCCCTATTCTGTGATGTTGATCAAGTACTCCGTCATTGGCCGGGGATATGACCCGGATGGTATGCCGATGAATACAGGTGTCACGACCAACAAAAACACGTTGGGCGTGGTCACCTTCGTCCTCGCTTTAGCGGCGCTGTGGAGAGTTTGGACGCTGCTACGTGAGAAACGGCTGGAGCACCGCGGCCGGCGCCTCCTGGCGCAATCTGTATTGCTCGCTTTTGGAGTGGTACTCCTGGTGCAGGCGCATTCGGCAACCTCGGTCGCCAGCTTTGGCCTGGGGGCTGTGGTGCTGCTAGCCACGTCTCTGCCGATCATTGGGCGCCGGCCCAGCGCCGTCCATGCCGTTGTCCTGACGATTGTCCTCGCCGGGGCGTTCGCAGTACTCAGCGGCGGCAAAACGGAAATCGCGCATGCCCTGGGACGGGAAGAGAACCTGACGGGCCGGACGGACATTTGGGCTGCGGTGCTTCGGGGCGTTGACAACCCGCTGTTAGGAGCCGGATTTGAAAGTTTCTGGCTTGGAACACGCCTTCTGCGAGTTTGGAGTGGATTGTCGCAGTATATGCACGTCAATGAGGCTCACAACGGTTACCTGGAGATGTATCTCAACCTGGGTTGGGTGGGAGTAGCCCTGCTCGCTGCCATCTTAGTGACAGCATATAAGCGGGCCGTAGCGGCCTTTCGTTGGAATCCGGAGATCGGCGCCTTGATGCTGGCCTTCGTCGCCGGTGCTGTGGTCTACAGTGGCACTGAGGCCGGCTTCAGAATGCTCAATCCCATCTGGATCTGCTTGCTCCTAGCCCAAGTCGGAGCAGTTGGTATGGCCGGAACCGCCGGCCGCGCCTCGCAGCCTTTACGGATCCCCGCTGGCCAGGTTTCCGATTCAACTTTAGACCAGAATGCTGCCGAGTCGCTGTGGTGGAACGGGCGCTGAGGCCGCCTCGCCGCCGGCCGCTACTGGACCCAAGACTGCCAAAACCCGGCGACGAAGACCAGGAGAAGCTTCGCTGGCAGCCGGCGGTGCCGTTGAACTATCGGATTCATTCCAAAAACATCGGAACTTGCCAAAATACCCGGTACAATGTCAATGAGTCGCTCCGCGCCAAATGCCGTTGCCAATACCAGGGAGCGGCCCGCCCTGGTGCCCTTGGCGCTCCCTAACGAAATGGAAATAGGATTGCTAACCGGATGTCAGGATAGACCCTACGCCTTTGGCTTGGCGATGGCGCTGCGATCACAAGGAGTCCATGTTGATGTCATCGGTGGCGACGAGGTCGACAGTCCGGAATTCCACACCACTCCAAAGGTCAACTTTCTCAACCTGGCCGGCCGGCAACGGCCCAATGATAGTATCCGCAAGAAAGCGGCAAGATGGGCAAAATACTACATACGGCTGTTGCGCTACAGCGCCGCTGCCAAGCCGGGGCTGCTTCATATTCTTTGGAACAATAAGTTCGAATACTATGATCGGACGTTTCTCCTGCTTTACTACAAACTAATGCGGAAGAAGATCGCGCTTACGGCACACAATGTCAACCAGGCCAAGCGGGATTCCAACGACACTGTCCTCAACCGCTTTACCTTGAGGATGCAGTATCGCCTGGTCGACCACATCTTCGTTCATACGGAAAAGATGAAGGCCGAGCTCCACGACGATTTTGGGGTTTCCGCGCGAGCGATCACCGTGATACGGCACCCGATTAACAATGCCTTCCCGGACACGGCCCTGACACCCGCCGAGGCGCGACAGCGCCTGGGGCTCACGCCGGATCAAAAGGTAATGCTCTTTTTTGGCAGGATCAGGCCTTACAAAGGCATCGAGTACCTGCTGGCAGCACTCGAACGCCTCGTGGCGCGGCAAACGGATTTTCGATTAATCATCGCCGGAGAGGTGAAAAAAGGGAGCGAGGACTACGCTGCTGAGATTGCCAGGATCGTCAATGACAGATTCCGTTCGGGCCAGGTCATTGCGAAGATGCAGTTCATCCCCGATGAAGACGCGGAAGTATATCTCAAAGCAGCAGACGTCCTGGTGCTGCCGTACAAGGATATTTTCCAGAGCGGCGTGCTTTTCCTGGGGTACAGCTATGGTCTTCCCGTCATTGCCACCGACGTAGGCGCATTTCGGGAAGAAATTGTCGAGGGTCAGACTGGCTTTCTGTGCCGTCCGGACGATCCGGCGGCTTTGGCCGAGACCATCGAGACCTACTTCGCAAGCGACCTGTATCGGGAGCTCGATACGCGGCGCCTGGAAATCCGCAATTATGCGAATGCACACCATTCCTGGGAGGCGGTCGCTAAACTAACCTGCGACGCCTACGCACAACTATTGGAGAGTCGTCCAGCGTGAAACCATTAGTATCTATCCTTATCCCGGCTTATAACGCCCAGGAATGGCTGGTCGAGACACTTCGGTCCGCGGTCGGCCAGACCTGGGAGCGGAAGGAGATCATTGTCGTCGATGATGGGTCGAAAGACCAGACGTTAGCCATCGCCAGAAGGTTCGAGTCCAAATCCGTGCGGATTGTCAGTCAGGCCAATCAAGGTGCGTCGGCCGCCAGAAATAAGGCATTGTCGCTAAGCCGGGGCGACTATATCCAATGGCTGGATGCCGACGACCTTCTGGCGCCCGACAAGGTTGCCCGCCAGGTAAGTGCGCTGGAGCAGTGCCAACATAACCCGGGCATCCTGCTTTCTGCTGCGTGGGGCCGGTTCTTGTACCGTTACAAACACGCCAGGTTTACTCCGACGCCGTTGTGGGCCGACCTTTCTCCGGCCGAATGGCTCATCCGGAAAATGGCCAATAACGTCTACATGCAGACGGGCACATGGCTTGTAAGCCGCGCCATTACCGAAAAGGCCGGCCTCTGGGACACGCGTTTGTTGGGAGACGACGACGGGGAGTATTTCTGTCGCGTTCTTCTGGCCAGCGAAGGTGTTCGGTTTGTGCCGGAAGCCAAGGTGTTCTATCGCATGGCCGGGGCTTCCAGCCTGAGCTATATCGGGCGATCGGACAGGAAGAGAGAGGCCCAATGGCTTTCTATGAAATTGCACATCGGCTACCTGCGATCGTTGGAGGATAGCCCGCGTGTTAGAGAAGCTTGTGTGAAGTACCTACAAAATTGGCTGGTGTACTTCCACCCCGAAAGGGCCGATCTCGTTTCTGCGGCTGAAGAGATGGCTGCCAGCTTGGGAGGCCGCCTTGCGGTTCCCCGGTTGTCCTGGAAGTACTCCTGGATCGATCGTTTATTCGGCCGAAAGGCGGCCAAACAGGCTCAAATCGTCCTGCCCCGGATCCGCTGGTCGATGGAAACATTCCGCGACAAACTGCTCTTTCGCCTCGCGGGCCAGAGCCGTCCTGACAACGTCCAGATTCAATAATTCGCCATCGTTTCGCGATGCAGCAGCCATCCAACACAATGCAGCCAACGGGCCGGCAGAAACCGCCAAACGCGCAGGAAGACACGCAGGCAGTTCTGCTGGTCGGCGGCATGGGTACGCGGCTTCAGCCGGTGTTGCCCTCCACGCCCAAGGCCCTGGCCCCCGTGGGCGGCCG
>PLDO01000070.1 GCA_003136215.1 Bryobacterales bacterium | reverse complement strand
TGGGTTTTGGACTGCCCCAAGCGTGGAGAAAGCTGGAGAACGGGTTGGTGGATCGTCATTGGGCGGCTCAACTGGCCGACGGAACCGGCCTTTCTGGAGGCCTACAACCGCACGACAGGTAACGCGGGCACACGTGTGGCGATGGTTTTGGAGTCGGTGCTGCAGTCGTGATGAGAAAGATCGTGTCATGCGTGTTGTGCGGCGAGGGCCGGCGGAGCGCGCAACCGAAGCTCTCTGGGGTTGAGGCGCTCGATCAGGACCATGGGCCCACCGCAGTGGGGACAAGTCCAGAGCGGACGTGGAGAGGAGGCGGCTTTCTCTTCAGGCCCAGCTTTGGCCGGAGCCCGGCCTGATTCGGCGAGCAGGTGTAAGCAGAGCGGGAGCGATGCGCCGCGGCGGCGATGAGCCATCAGCCCGAAGTGGCGGATGCGGACGAACCCAGGCGGCAGTACGTGTAGCAGGAATCGGCGCAGGAACTCGTTGGCCGGAAGCGTCATCAGACGCTTCTTGTTCTTGTGGGCGGAATCGCACCAACGAAATGTGACCATGCCATCGGCTAGGGCGACGAGTCGATGGTTTGAAATCGCCACACGATGGGTGTACTGGCCAAGATAACGAAGCGCGTGTTGCGCGCCGCCGAACGGGCGTTTTGCGTAAACCACCCAGTGGGAGCGGAACAGCGGGCGCAGCCACGCTGCGAAGGCCTTCGGATTTTGCAGTGCGGCGAGTGTTCCATGGAAGGAGATTTTGTGCTCCGCATGCAGCGTTTTGAGGCCATCCACGAACTTGCCCCGGAACACTGTTTTGAGTACGTCGACCGGCAGGAAGAAATTCTGCTGCGAGTCGATCCACCGCGAATGGTCCGGAGACAATCCGCCGGCCGGGACAACACAATGAACATGCGGATGATGCTGGAGTTTCTGGTTCCAGGTGTGGAGGACGCTGAAGAACCCGATCTCGACGCCGAGACGCTTCGGATCACGGGCGATCTGAAGCAGTGTCTCGGCGCTGGCGCGGAATAATAAGGCATAGATCTCGCGTTTGTTCTGCAACGCCAGCGGCGAAAGTTGCCGCGGCAACGTGAAGACCACGTGGACGTACCGGGTGGGCAGCAGTTCTTTGCCCCGCGCTTCGAGCCAGCGATCCCGTGCATTAGCCTGGCATTTTGGGCAATGCCGGTTTCGGCAGGAGTTGTATGAGATGGCCGTATGTCCGCACTTGGAACACGCATCCACGTGTCCGCCGAGTGCGGCGGTGCGGCAGCGCAGGATTGCGTTCAACACTTTCAGGTGTAGCCAGGTAAACCATTTCTGGCTGGACTCGAAGAAGCTTTCTCCGGCTGCGCGGATCACATCGGCCACCTCTACGGGCGGCCTCGGCATCTACTTCGTGCCGCTGCCGCTGGCGCGGTTCTTCGCCAGGGGTAGGGAGTCGAGCGGGCTCGCGGTTGCGTTCAGGTGGCGGTTTGACAGGTGCAGGTAGATGGTCGTTTCTTCCAGATCGCGATGCCCCAGCAGGATCTGGATGGTTCGCAGATCCGCGCCGGCTTCGAGCAGATGTGTGGCGAAGCAGTGGCGTAACGTGTGCGGATGGACGTCAATACCCAGGCCGGCGCGCGTCGCCGCTTCCCGGCAGGCCAGCCAGACGATTTTGGTCGTGATCGGATGGTCGGATGTGTGCCAGCGGTTGCCGGGGAACAGCCACGCCTTCGGTTTTCTTCGCAAACCGCGCCAGTGCTCGCGCAGCGTTTCCAGCAGCGTGGGACTGAGCATGATGTCACGATCCTTACGGCCCTTTCCACCCTGTACGTGAATGACCATTCGCCGGCTGTCGATGTCACTCACCTTCAAATGCGTTAACTCGGCTCGCCGCACTCCTGTGGCGTAAAGCGTCATCAGGATCGTGCGATAGAACGGTGTCGTTGCGGAATCGATCAACCGCCCGACTTCCTCGTGGCTGAGTACCTTGGGCAGCCGGAAGACTCTCTTCGGATACGGAGTCTCTTCGACGCTCCAGGTCTTCCTCAGTGTCTTGATGAAGAAAAACCGCAGCGCCCCGACTCGCTGATTGACAGTGTTTGCCGCCAGCTTTCGTTCACGGAACAGGTAGGCCTGGTACTCGCGGACGTGCTCCGGGCCCAGGGTGTCAGGCGGCTTATGGAAGTAGCGGGCGAAATCCTCGATCGTCATGAGGTATGTCCGCACGGTATTCTGGGAGTAATTTCGACGCTCAAGTTCTTCGAGCATCAATTTGCGTAGATGGGTCACAGGGATGACCTCCTTGTGACCCGACAATACACGCGAATGACGAATCCTGCTGGGGGACCGCCCACGCGAAGCGTCTGCCTCTTAGGCTTCGTTCAAGTCGGCTTGGCGACGGTAATGGGGCGAGTCGTGGCCACTTGGCCGTCTCACGCCCAACGGGGAAACTGGCGATTCAAGAAATGGCAAAAGCGTAGATCTGGAAACTTTGAAATCCCTCGCGCCGTAGTCCCGTGCCCTCCCGGAGAACTTCCAGGCATGTTCTCCGCAAGACCGCCTCCGTCGCGAGTGAAGCCGCCTGAAGCGCACTGGATGAGGAGGTACGGGACCAGCCTGGCTTGCTACCATAGAAAATCAGCCCCCAAAAAGTGCAGCACTATGCCCGAAAAGCCCTACGACCATAACCAGATCGAACTCAAGTGGCATGACCGTTGGCAAGACGCCGATTTCTATAAGGCCGAGGAGAACTCCTCGAAGCCCAAATTCTACGTGCTGGAAATGCTGCCTTACCCGAGCGGCACGTTGCACATCGGCCACATCCGCAACTATTCCATCGGCGACGCGCTGGCCCGCTATAAGTGGATGCGCGGCTTCAACGTGCTCCACCCCATGGGTTGGGATGCCTTCGGTCTCCCCGCCGAAAACGCCGCCATCGCCAACAAGCGGCCGCCTCGCGAGTGGACCCTGCAGAACATCGCGGCCATGAAGAAGACCCACCGCCGCTTCGCCTTCAGCTACGATTGGGACCGCGAGATTTCCACCTGCGAGCCCGAATACTACCGCTGGAACCAGTGGTTCTTCCTCAAGATGCTGGAACGCGGCCTGGCATACCGCAAGAAGGCGCTGGTCAACTGGTGCCCCCTCTGCGCCACCGTGCTGGCCAACGAACAAGTGGTCGACGGCTGCTGCTGGCGCCATGAAACCACGCCCGTGGAACAACGCGCCCTCGAACAGTGGTTCCTCAAGATCACCGATTACGCCGACCAGCTCCTCGACGGCATGGCCTCGCTCGAAAACGGTTGGCCGGAGCGCGTGCTCACCATGCAGCGCAATTGGATCGGCCGTTCCGAAGGCGCCGAGATCGATTTCCACCTTGCCCCGTCCGGCCAGCCCATCCGCGTCTTCACCACTCGCGTCGACACCATCTATGGCGCCACTTGCGTCATCCTCGCGCCTGAGCATCCTCTCAACGAAACGCTTCTCGACGGCGACGCCAAGGCCCGCGCCAAGGCCATGGTGGACGCACGCGCCAACCGCGGCCCCGGCGATATCGATAAGGAAGGTTTCTTTACCGGCCACTTCGCCATTAATCCATACAGCGGCGAACAGGTCCCCATCTGGGTGGCCAACTTCGTTCTCATGGGATACGGCACCGGCGCCATCATGG
>PLDO01000360.1 GCA_003136215.1 Bryobacterales bacterium | reverse complement strand
GCACCGCCGACACCGCGCAGGACTCCGCCGAGGCAATATCAACCAACTGCCGGGCGCACGATTTCTGGCCATTGGCAACATAGAGGTGGTCGCCGACCAAAAGCAGGAACGGCTCGCGTCCGGCGAACGGATGGGCGCAGAGCACCGCGTGTCCATAACCCAGCGGCGCGGGTTGCTCGATGAATTGAATGCGATTGACGTGCGGCCCGGCGGCAGCGGCAAAGGCTGCTTGATCGCCCGGCGCAATCACCAGGCCGATTTCCTCGATGCCGGCGTGCAGGACTTCTTCGAGCAGGATGGTGAGGGCGGATTTGGACTGGCCGTCGCGGTCCACGAGCGATTGGAGCGGCAAACGGCGCTGGTCCCGGCCGGCGGCGGTAATGACAGCTTTTTTGATGCGCAAGGAAGCTCCTGCGTGGACTGATCGCTCGATCTGCCCAGAAGACAATTGTAGCCTCGCGCCGCAATTCGCAGGCGGAAGTACTTCAACGGAGGAGCCCACTTCGGTCGCTTCAGCGGGAGCGGCGGATCCTGGGAATCCCTGGCTGTGGGGAGATGCGACCATGCTGGACGGCGCTTACGGAGATTCCGGCGGCAAGAGTAGGGCTCAGGCGCACTGAATCCGTACGATCGCCAATTCGGACCCGCAGAGAGGCATTCCGCGTCCCCGTTTCCACCGTGAGCGCCACGCCGGGTTTCAAGCCGAGCCGTGCCATCTCACGCAACGCGGCGGGGTCGCGGTCCGATACACTGCTAATCACGGCGGGGACGCCGCACGCCCATCTTAAGAGCAGCACCTCTTCCCGCACTGGAAGCGCGCCGCTTCGCTCGGGGATCAGGTGCCCGTGTGGATCAGTTTGCGGATCCCCCAATTTCGCCGCGATGCGATCTTCAAGCCGCTCCGAAATGAAGTGTTCCAGCCGTTCCGCCTCATCGTGAACTTCGTCCCAGGAGTAGTCGAGGAAATCATGGAGGAAACGCTCCAGCAAACGATGGTGGCGAAGAACCTCCAAAGCTCGCATCTTCCCGGCCGCCGTCAAACGCACGCCACGATGCTTTTCGTACTTCACAGAGGGGGGCTTTTGTGCAGCGAGCTTTTGCAGCATTCCAGTTACGGATGCAGCACGGACACCGAGATGATGAGCGAGAGCGTTGCTGGTCACGCGTTCCTCTTCAGAGCCGCCCAACTCCAGTATCGCTTTCAGATAGTCGTCTACAGATTCCGTGGTGTACGGTCCATGTGCTTTAGGGGTCACTAAATATTAGAATACTCTCGCCGCCGCAAGCCCGCAATCGGCCCGATCATCGTGCCACGCTCTCGGCGCTTGACGGGAAGAATGTCATATTGCTCTAATTTAGGTATGCCTAAATTACATCTCCGCAGTCTGATCGCCCTGATGGTCTTCGATTTGGCGCTGCGCGTTCCGGCTGTGGCTCAGGGGGAGACGACAAGCGCGATTGTTGGTTCGGTCACCGATCCCGCCTCCGCGGCGATTCCCGGCGCGACCGTAACCGTCACGAACCTGGAGAATGGCCTGAAGCGGTCCGTGAAAACGGACGACTCCGGGCGGTTCAGCTTTCCGCAGCTCAAGCCCGGCACGTACTCGGTGAAAGCGGAAGCGGACCGCTTCGAAGCACGGCAGAACAACAACGTGTCTGCCGGTCTTGGGCAGAAGCAGACGGTCGATTTCAAGCTCAACATCGCATCCGCCAGCGAAAGCGTCCTGGTGCGGGAGCAAGCGCCTCTGCTCAACCCGGAGAATCCGAATACGTCGACGACTCTCAATGCCCAAGCGATGGAAAACCTTCCGAATCCGGGTGGCGACATGACCTATCCTTTGCAGTTTGCCGCTGGCGCACTCATCAACACGGCGGGCAGCGGCAACGACTTCGTCGGCGGCACGAACGGCTATGGCAATGTCCAATTCAATGGCCTGCCGTCGCTCTCCAACGGGTATATCGTCGATGGGCTGGAGACCAACGATCCGCTGACCAATCTGAACAGCGGTCTTTCGACCAATCTGGTGCTTGGATTGAATTCGATCGCGGAGGTGACCGTAAACACCGTCTCCTACGCGGTCGATCAGGGCCGGTATGGCGCCGCTCAGATCAACTACATTACGAAATCCGGCACGAATCGGTTTCACGGAAACTTGTATGAGTTGTGGAGCGGCTCGAAATTCGATGCCGCCGATTTCTTTACCAACGCTACCGCCGGAAACCACAAGCCGCGCTCCACGGTGAACCACTTCGGTGGCAGCTTAGGAGGTCCGATCCTGCGCGACAAGCTGTTCTTCTTCTTCGATTCCGAATGGGTTCGGATCGCGCTCCCGATCGTCAATGCCACGACCGTGCCGACGCCGGCATTTAAGGATTATGTTCTGCAACAGCTTCCGCGCGGTGGAACGGACTCCGTAACCGGATCGGCTTATCAGCCGGCGCCGCAACTCGTGCCGTTCTACAAGAAGCTCTTCTCGCTTTACGGCAATACCGCGGGAACTCCGCTGCCGGTCCTCGGCTGTCCGTTCAACAGCGATGGGATCGCCGCGGGCGGCAGTCCGCCCAGTGGAAATGGTTGCGCCAACCGCCAGAGCATTTCGCATTCCAGCGATGATCGCGAGCAGGTGCAAACTGCTCGCATCGACTACAACATCGATGCGGGCAACACTACCTGGTTCCGGTTTCAGGCCGACACCGGTCTGCAGGCCGCCTACACGGATGCGATCAATCCGCTGTTCAACGCCATCTCTTCGCAGCCGCTCTATTCTTTCGCATCGGGCTACACGCATGTTTTCTCCGGGCGCCTGGTGAACTACTTCAATCCCGCGTTCTCGTGGTACGAGAGCCTGTTTGGGCCAGTCGATCTTCAGAAAACCCTGGCGGCATTTCCAATCGTTCTCCAGGGCAGCGGCGCCAACGCGCCGTTCACCACGCTCGGGGGGCTCGACAATACGTGGGTTCAGGGGCGGCGCGCCACGCGCGTCTTCATCAACGACAATCTGGCCTGGACGGTGGGGTCGCACGATCTCCGGTTTGGAACGAATAACCGGATCTTCCGCCTCAACGATTACGATTTCGGTGAAGGCGCGGTTCCGCTGGTAACCTACGCGACATTGCCCCAATTCATCCATGGTATTGCGTCCACGGCTTCGACAACCTTTCCGCTGGCCAATTCGCAGCCATACAATTTCCTGAATCTGGACTTCTACGCGCAGGACACGTGGAAGTTGATGCGAACACTGACCTGGACGTACGGCATCCGCGATACCTACAACTCAAATCCCCTGAATCCACACCATGCCGTGGCGCGCCTCGCCGGGTCGTTCGATTCCATTTCCCACGATGTGAATCAGCCACTAAGCCAGGTGATTCGGACGCAGCAGGGGACGATTTTCGCCGCCACGCCGGTTGCGATCCTCCAGCCACGAACCGCCATAGCCTGGCAGTTCGCGCCGAACACGGTGCTGCGGAGCGGGTTCGGCCTGTTCAGCGACATCCTGCCGGGTAGCGTGGTCGATCTGGTAGGAACGAATCCTCCCTACTCGAAGACCTTTCAGGGCGGGTTGCTGGTTACAGCGGGAGGGGTGGCGATCGCGCCGGGAGTTCCGAACAGCGCGATCGATGCCACCGCGGCGGCGAATCAGCTGTTCAACTCGGGACTGGCTCAAGGTCGCCTTTCCTGCGCTTCTTCCCTGGCGAATCCGAACTCCTGCCTCCCGCCGATTTCCTTCACCGCGGTTCCGGACGGCAAGCTCCATGCGCCTTACTTCATGCAGTGGAGCTTTGCGGTCGAGCACCAAATCGGCAACACACTCCACCTGCGAGCTCAGTATGTAGGCACGCGTGCGGTGAACCAGCCCTACGAGACGCAGGCGAACGGTTATCAGACTGTCTGCAATGGCTGCTTCCCGCCGTTCCCATACGGGCAGCCGAAAGATCCACGTTTCGGGCCAGTGACGCAATTGAGCACGGGTGCGAACAGCCACTACAACGGTCTCCAGGCAACGGCCGACAAGCGGTTGGGCCATGGCATCCAGGTCCAGGCCAACTACGCGTGGAGCCGTTGCATGGACACAGTGTCGAACGGAGGGTTCCTGCCGTTTGCCGCCGGAGCCATTCTTTCGCCGCTGCCGGGCGCGCTTGGCCGCCAATACGGCCCCTGCGATTACGACGTGCGCCAGAACTTCACCGCCCAGTACGTTTATCAGTTGCCGATCAAGTTCCGGAATCGCATGCTGGCCCGGGCGCTGAACGGATGGCAGGTCTCAGGCGCCGTGTTCTGGCATAGCGGCCTGCCATTTTCGGTGTTGAGCGCGCCGTATTCGGCCAACGGAAATGGCATCGTTCAGGGCAGCGGCCCGCAGTACGCCAGCGTGATACCCGGTGTACCGCTGTACGCACACAAGCCAATCGCGGGTGTGACTCAATCTGGAACCATCCAGTGGCTCAACCCTGACGCGTTTGCCTCGGCCGTCGATCCGAGCACCGGCGCCTGTGCCGGCGGCGACGGAGCGAAGAATTGCCAATTCGGCAATCTCGGCCGCAACGCACTGCGCGGTCCCCAGTTCTTCTGGAGCGACCTGTATCTCACCAAGTGGTTCCCGTTGACGGAACGTATGAAATTGCGCATCGACGGTCAATTCTTCAACATCTTCAATCACCCGAATTTCGGTCTTCCGGTGTTGGGGTACGCGGGAATTCCGGGCAAACCTTCCACGCAGATCGGGTTCGGAGCGCTCAGCTACCCGACTTCGCCCCCGACTGGCCTGTTAGGCGTCGGATTGGGCGGGGACAACTCGCCCCGGATGATTGCACTCCAGGCGCGATTGGAGTTCTGAAGCGGCCCGGCACCGCTGCGGCGGGACTCGCCCAAGGCACCCCCTTAAGAGCGGGCCAAGAAGTGGGGCTGGCGGTTTCAGCTAGAAATTCCAACGGATGCCGAGTTGCCCGGTGCGGGCGGATCCGGCCTGCGGAAAGATGTGGGTGGATGTAATCTTGCCGCCGTTGGCGTTATTCACGATGACGCCCGTGGCGCCGCCGCCGCCGCCGGAAGGCTCGCCCAGATTGGTGTGGTTCAAAACGTTCTGGAACGATGCCACGAACTGAAGCAGTCCGAGTTTCTCCAGGCGAAGGGTTTTCTGCAAACCCGTATTCAGCAGCACGTAACCCGGGCCCTGGATGATGCCGCGCCCTGCGTTGCCGAAATTGCCGTTGGCGGGGGTGGTGAATACCGAAGGATCGAACCACTGATTCACCGTGTGGGGCAGCGGGATTGGGCCGCTGACGTCGGGACGCAGCGTGGTGGTGTTCGTATTGCTGGGATCCGGTCCGCTGATCTGGGGCGTGAACCAGTTGCCGGTACTCACGTTGAAAAGCCCATTGATCTGCCAGCCCGACAGCAGCTGTCCTTTGCCTAAGGGCAATTCGTAGAGGACCTGATTCATCCATTGGTGACGCGGCACGGAGTACACGTTGCCGCGATCGCGGCGCCGGTTGTAGGTATCTTCGATGGTGTTGTTGAGCTCGAAATCGTCGGTATCGTCGGTATCGCTGAGTTCCTTGGCCCAGGTCCAGGTGGACATGAACAAGAGCCCTTTGCTGAAGCGCTTCTGCACGGCGGTCTGCAGGCCGCTATACAACATATTGGCGCCGTTATCGGCGTAATTGATGCTGCTGAAGAGCGGATACGGCCGGCGCGCGTTGCTGAAGGCCACGGTGGAAGCCACCGGCTGATTGACATCGCGGCGATAGGCGAGTTGCGTTCCCTTGGAGCCGATGTAGCTCAGCCGCAGGCCGATATCGCGGGCCAGTTCGCGCTCCAGCGATAGAGAGTATTGCTGGGCGTAGCTATTCTTCAGATTGGGCGTTACCGCCGATAGCGCGAGCGTGCCTGGAGTGCCCGGGTTGGAGAAAGGATTGGCCAGCGTCACCTGGGGAACGCCGTTCACGATGTTGTTGGTGAACACGGTGGTGGCGGCATAGGGTCCACGCGAAAGGTCGCCGGGGATGTTGCCCGAGTAGTGGGAGTAGTAGATGCCCCAACCGCCGCGCAGGACGGTCTTGCCGGCGTTGTCCAGCTGATAAGCGAAGCCGAACCGGGGCGCGAAGTTGTTCTTGTCGGCATTTCGCAGGGAGCGGCCGGTGCCGATCTGGTCCGCCGTTTCCACCGGGAACGTGGTGGGAAAGTAGGGGCTGAAGAGTTTCATGGCCGCCTGGTTGGGAACCACGATCTTGCCGGTGGCCAGGTCGAAGGAGTACTGGTTGTCGTTGAGCGCGAATGCCGGACCGTTGTATTCCCAGCGCAGGCCGTACATCAAGGTGAGCTTGCGGGTGACTTTGAAATCGTCCTGCGCGTAGCCGGACCAATCGTGGAAGCGGTTGTACTGGGCCGGGAATGGCTCCAGACGGGTAACCGTGGCGGGAAGGCAAAGCAGGAAATCCGCATAGGCATTACCGGTGAACTTGCCGGTGAAGGCAAAGCTGCCGAAGACCTGGATTCCCGAGGTGTTGGGCATATAGCGGTTGACGAAGAAGTTGACCGTCTCCAGGCCGAACTTCATGGCGTGCCGGCCGTGCACCCAGCTCAGGTTGTCGGCCAGTTGCGCGTGGCCGTCGTTGACCGGGTTGAGCAGGTTGATGTTATCGCTGGCAAAGCCGGAGACGCTGAAAATCGGCAGGTTGTTAATGGGGCCGCGGGGAGGCAGTCCCTGAATGCCGAGTTGTTGAAGGACGCTGTCCCCGGTGAAATTCGCACTGCTGGCGGAGACCAGGATTACCACGCCGGCGCGGACTTCATTGAGCAGGTTGGGACGGATGGCGAAGATATCGCCGGCGGTCCAGAAATTGACGCGGCGTTCGTTGTAAGACGTGCCGATGGTCGTGGGGGGCAGGGCGGATCGCGCGCCGGGAATATTGTAATCGTCCTTGCGGTTCTCGTAGCGCAGGAAGACGCGATGGCTGTCGGTGAAGTTGTGATCGAGCCGGATTTCTTCGGTGCGGTGGACTTCGGGGCCGGTGAAGGATGCGCGATAATTGGCCGCGGTCAGGGTAGGCGCTCCGTAGTTGGGGAAGGGGAACAGAAAGTCCTGGGATTTGAGCGCCTGGGAACTGAGATACGCGGGGGTGATGGTATTTCCGGTGAAGGGGTTGAAGCCGGTGTAAGGATTCTTGAGGGCCGCGAAGGCGGAAAAATCGCCCTGCCGCATGGCCACGGTGGGCACGTTGGGAGTAAACAGGGTGGCGGCGACGCCCTTCAGCCCGTCGAAATCGAAAAAGAAAAACGTCTTGTCGCGGCGAATCGGTCCGCCGATGGTGCCGCCGTAGTTCTGCAGGTTCTGGAAGGGCTTGGTGGTGGCGAACGCATTACGCGCGTCGGTGGCGCTGTTGCGCAGATACCAGAACAAACCGCCGTGATAGGCATTGGCGCCCGATTTGGTCGCGGTGGTAATGGTGCCCATGCCGCCGAATTCGGCGCGCGTGGTGAGCAGGTTGGCGGTGAATTCCTGAATGGCCTCGACGGNNACTTGGCGCCGTTGCCCACCTGTACCACGCCTGGCACGGTGAGCGGCAGGATGCTCGAAATGAGGCCGGAATCGCCCGAGTTCTTGGCCACGCTGCGCAGGTTGGTGGGCGTCTCGATGATCTGGCGGGGCGCCAACTCGCTGCCCACGGCGGGCGATTCGAGTTGCACCACTTCCGAGGCGGCGTCGGTGACCACTACTTCGGTGGAGGCCGAAGCGACCTCGAACTTGAGATCCTGACGGACGGTGCGGTAGGCGTCAACCGGAAAGGCGCGCGTTTCCAGCGGGCGGAACCCTTTGGCATCGGCTCCCAGGCGGTAGGTTCCGGGGGGAAGGTCGGGAAATGCGTAGGCGCCGCTAGGGTTGGTGGCCGTAGCGCGGCGCACGCCCGTATCGTTGTTGGTGAGGGTGACGGAGGCTGCGGTAACGGCGCCTCCCGAGGCATCCACGGCAAGCCCCGATACCGTCCCGAGCGGCGTCTGCGCGTGCGAGGCAAGGGCGCAAAAAAGGAGCGCAAAAAGCTGGAATCGCATAGAGGGAACCTATATTGTGTCACAATGCACAACGCCGGTTTTTGTCGAATTGTAAAGTAGATACAGTGATCCGAACCCGGTTCCACCCAGCCCGCGACGCGGCCATCTTGTTGGGCGCCGCACTGTTCTTCGCCTGGTTCGCGTGGCTGGCTTCGCTCGCCGTCCCTCCGGATTTCGATATCGCCGGGCGCAGCGCGATCCACGGGTATGCCGCCCCATGGCTGACCCTCGTCATGAGGTTCGCGAGCCAGGCGGGCGGCGGGTGGGGGCTGTGGCCGGGCGGCGTGGTGGTTGCCGTCTGGCTGGCGCGCGCAGGCAGGAGGCGCGACATCGGGCTGTTTGCGGTCGCCGTGTTGGGCGCCAACCTGGTGAGCGAGTCCATGAAACTGTTCTTCCACCGGCCCCGTCCGGAGCCCTGGTTTGGCTATCCGCAGCCATCTACTTACAGTTTTCCCAGCGGCCATGCTTTTGTGTCTTTTTGTTTTTTCCTATGCCTGGCGGAGATCGTAATTCGCGACGGCGCTGGCGACGACTGGCCGCTGGCGGGCAAAGTGGCGATGTGGAGCGCGGCGCTGGGGTGCACGCTGACTATCGGGCTCTCCAGGGTGTATCTGGGCGTGCATTATCCCTCGGACGTGCTGGCCGGATATGCGGCGGGTATCGTATGGACTACCCTGATCCGGATCGCGCGCCATGCGTGGCTGGGGCGCCGGGCAGGCGCTCAACCGCGCTGAAGGTGGGGCGTCCGGCGCGCCGACCAGATCAAGCCTGCCAGCAGACCGCCACTCACCAGCGAGAGAATGCCGCCAAGCATCCGCCCTGGCGTCTGATAACTCAGGCGAATCGAATGCCTGCCCGGCGCCGTGGGAATCGCCATCGCGAAGCCGTTGGCCAGCACAACCGGCGCGCTCTTTCCATCCACTGCCGCGCTCCAACCCGGATCCCAGGCCTCGACAAGATAAACGAAACCCGCCTGATCCGTGACGGCGTCGAGAGTGATTTCGTCGCTCCAGGGTCGCGCGTAGGTCACCTGAGCCGGAACCCGATCTGGCGCTCCAGAACGGATCGGAGCCACCTGCCCCCGCGCCTCGACCGGCAACAGCAGCCTGTTCAGGTCGAATTGCGTCGCGAAGGCGTCCACTATCTTTTCCGGCGGCATGAAATCCACCACCTCATCGGCGAAGAAAGCCACGCGAGGCGCTGGGTGCGGCACGCGATAGAGGTCGGCTGTGGGATTGGAATCGTCGTCCAGGGAGAGATCGTTTCGTTCGTCCACGGTGACCACGAAGCGGACTCCCGCGGCGCGCAGGGCGGGTAACTTGAAATCGGAGACATCCATATCCTGAACATTCAGGTCCGGCGGCTGTCCATTCAATCGGAGGATTGCGCGATAAGGATTGGCCAGCAGCAGCGAGTCGAAAACGCCGGCATCGTCGTAGCGGTCGCCGTAATTGCGGCGAAGGCTGAAATCCACGGCGATGCGCCCTTCTTTGACCTCGCGGGCGAGCGTGCGCTCATAGGGGCCGGAGTCGTGGCGTTCTCGGGGAACCGTCTTGACGAAGTTCCATCCGAACCCGCCGAGGTCGGCCACGTGCAGAAGCAGGCAGCAGGCCACCAGCGCCTGCCGCACGCGCAGCGTAAACACATTGCTCTTGAGAAAGGCGCTCACGCCGAAGCCGAGAGAGACGGAAGCGGAGAAGGTGGAAATGTAGAGCAGCCGTGCGGGGCTGCGGAAAAATGTCCCCGGCGTCATGCTGCGCAGGAAGCCCGTCGCCGGAAGCGCGAAAATCAATGCTCCCACGCCGACGGCGGCCAGGAAGTTCCAGGGCCATGCCGGCATGCGCTTTCGTGCCACGCAACCGGTCAGCAGCAGCAAAATCACCAGGAGGGGGAGTACGCCGAGGTACGATATTGTGTCCCAGAAATAGGCGTCGTTGGGATAGCCGGCAAAGGGATGCCCTTTTTGAACGCCGATCATGCCGGCCCAGCCGTGGATCCCGGGGACGAGCAGCGCGAGCAGCCGGCTGTATGGCATGACGATGTCGTTGTCCGGCGGGGCGAGATGCAACACGCGGGTACTGCGCCGAATCAGCAGCAGCATGGGCCACCACGCCACGAGCGTTGTGCCCAGACCAAGGGTCATGGCGGCCAACGCTTTCAGGCGTTGCCGGCCGCGTCCCAGCGCGATCACATACAGGAACGCAGTGCCAAGTGCATAGGCCGGCACCTGGGGATGTCCGGCGAGCGCGATACAAGCGCTCGCCACCGCCAGGGCGGCGAGATCGCGCGCCTGCCGGTCCGCGCGTTCGGGCGAAAGCGCGCGTCCGGCCAGCCACAACAATAAGGGCAATGCCGGATAAGCTTCCAGCAGCGGCAGGTGTCCGGCCAGAACGCGCGACGTGAAATAGCCGGCACACGCGAACGTCCAGCCGGCGGCCATGGCGCCGGTTGGCGAAAGTCCGGCTCCCCTGCAGAACAAATACGTGAAGAGGGCCGCCAGCGCCGCCGCCAGGGCTACACCGGCGCCATAGGCGACGTCGGGGTCGAAGGGCAGCACTAAGAGCCTGGTGGGAATCCAGGGAAAACTCTGCAGGTTCGCGGCGAACGGCGACCCCAGGAACTCGTGCGGATACCAGCCCGGCAAGGTATGCGGCGCGCCGAACAACGAGCTTCGCGCAAAGGCCATACGCCGCGCGTGTAATTGACTGTAATCGGATCCGGAAAGGAAACTGCTGCCCGCCAGCATCGACGGCCGAACATACATCGCCCCCGTGAGAGCCAGCAGGATCGCAACCGACCCCACCC
>PLDO01000435.1 GCA_003136215.1 Bryobacterales bacterium | reverse complement strand
GGCCAGGTGCGCCATAATCTCCCGCGCGCTCCACTTCTCCGGCGCGGGCTTGAAATCTTCCTCCTCTCCGAATACTCCGGTCAAGACCATAGCCAAAACCTCCGGACCGCGGCGGAATCGTTCCAGTAAGGCGGGGATGTCAGGCATGATGTATTCACTCTCCCTCACGGATTAGAGCATTATACCGCTCCAATCCCATACAATAGTTTCCATATGAAATCCAGATTGGTGGTTTCGGTGGCAGTGCTGGCGGCGGTGGTGTTGGGGCAGCAGCCGCAGCGGCGGGAGCGGCCGGTGCGCCTGGCATCGCGCGGCATGCACGGCGCCGTAGCCGGGGGCACGGAGTACGCCACGGAAGCCGGCATGCGCATGTATTACCACGGCGGCAACGCGGTGGATGCCGGAGTAGCCACCATGCTGGCGGCGAGCGTCGTCGAGTTTTCGCATTTCGGACTCGGCGGCGAAGCCCCCATTCTGGTGCGCACGAAAGACGGCAAGGTGCACGCTATCGCGGGGGTGGGCACGATGCCCAAACTGGGGACGGCGCAGTTCTTCCGCGACCATAAACTGACCGACGAAGAGATGGTCTCCCCGCCCGAAGCCGGCGGCATGAAGAACTGGGTGCCGGTGGCGGGGATTCTGCCCGCGCTGGTGCCGGGCATGGTGGAGGCGGCGCTCGTCACGCTGCGCGAATACGGCACGAAATCGTTTGCCGAGGCCGTACAGCCGGCCATCGAGCTGGCCGACGGTTTTCCGGTCGACGAATTGCGCGTCACCTCGATCGTGAATAGCGTGAAGTATCTGGAAGCGTGGCCCGATAGCAAGCGTACCTTCCTGCCCAACGGACGCCCGCCGCAAGCCGGCGACATCTTCCGCCAGGTGGATCTGGCGCGCACGCTGCGCGCCATGGCGGACGCCGAAAAGCGCGCGGCTGCCGGCGGCGCCAATCGCGAAAAGGCGATCGACGCGGTGCGCGATTTCTTCTACCGCGGCGATATCGCTCGCCGTATCGACGCCTTCTCCAAGTCCCACAACGGCCTGATCCGCTACGAAGACATGGCCGCCTTCCGTGTGGAACCCGAGGAAGCGGTTTCCACCACCTTCAAGGGATACACCGTCTACAAGCCGGGCTTCTGGAGCCAGGGACCGAGTATGATCGAAGCCCTGAACATCCTGGAAGGCTACGATGTGCAGGGTTTGAAGCTCAATTCGGCGGACTACATTCATACCCTGGTGGAGGCGCTCAAGCTGGCCTACGCCGACCGCGACACGTATTACGGCGACCCCAAGTTCAACCACATCCCCACCGAGACGCTGCTCAGCAAGGAGTATGGGGCCGAGCGCCGCAAGTTGATCACCGACCAGGCGTCGTTGGAGTTCCGCCCGGGCAAGATCGGCGACAAGCCGCCGCAGCATCCGTATTACGCCGACATCCAGCGCTACAAAATTCCCGACGCCCTGATGAACAAGGACACCACCTGCGTGGACGCAATCGACCAGGACGGCGTGGCGTTTTCGGCGACGCCATCGGGCGCTTGGATGCCCACCTACCTGGCCGGCGACACCGGCGTCGCCCTGACGCAGCGCGCGCAGAGCTTTCTGCTGGTGCCCGGGCACCCCAACGAGTTGGGCCCCGGCAAGCGCCCGCGGGTGACGCTCAGCCCGACCCTGGTAACGGCTCCGGACAAGACCGTGATCGCCCTCTCCACGCCCGGCGGCGACAACCAGGATCAATCGTTAATGCAGGTGCTGTTCAACGCGGTTTTCTTCGGCATGAACGCCCAATTCGCGGTGGAGGCCGGGCGCTTCCAGACCGAGCACCTGGTATCGAGCTTCGACAATCACGCCATGAGCCCCGGCACCCTGCTGCTGGACGAACGCACCGCCCCGTCGGTAATCGCCGAGCTGCAGCGCCGCAAACACATCGTGGATATCCGCACGCGCTATGCCAGCGGAGCCGCGCCGGTGATCATCCGCTTCTGGCCCTCGGGATTGATCGAGGCCGGGGCCGACCCGTATTACTACCGGGCTGCGCAGTCGTGGTAGGTTCGCTCTTTGAAGATCCGGATGCGTTCCCGCGGGACCGCCTGGCGGACCGGCTGAGCCAGCTTGCCGCGCGCAACATCTACATCGGCGGCAGTTCCTGGAAGTACGAGGGCTGGCTGGGGCAGATCTACCGCCGCGAACGCTACCTGACGCGCGGGCGCTTCTCCAGGAAGCTCTTCGAGGCGGAGTGCCTGCGCGAATACAGCGAGGTCTTCCCCACGGTCTGCGGCGATTTCGCCTTCTACCAGTTCCCCACCGAGGAATTCTGGAGCAAGCTGTTCGGCCAGGCGCCGGAGCACTTCCGCTTCGCATTCAAAGTGCCGGAACAGATCACCTGCAAGGTGTTCCCCGCGCACGCGCGGTACGGCGCGCAGGCGGCCCGCGAAAACGAGGCCTTCCTGGACGCGCACGTTTTCCAGGAGATGTTCGTGCGCCCGCTGCTGCCCCACCGTTCGAAGACGGCGCTGATGATTTTCGAATTCGGCGCCTTCGGACCGCGCAGCTTTCACGACGTGGGCGAGTTCGTGGAGCGTCTGGACCCGTTCCTGGCGCAACTGCCGCCCGAATTCCGCTACGCGGTGGAGATCCGCAATCCCGCCTTCCTGGAGAAGGACTACTTCTCCTGCCTGCGCGCGCACAATGTGGCGCACGTCTATAATGCGTGGTCGAAGATGCCGGAGTTGCACAGGCAGATGGCGATCCCCGATTCGGCGACGGCGGATTTTCAGGTCTGCCGCGCGCTCTTGCGGCACGGCCGCGTGTACCAGGAAGCCGTGGATGCCTTCGCGCCCTACCGCCAAGTGCAGGATCCCAATCCCGAGGCGCGCGAGAGCATGCGCGTGCTGATCGGCCGCGCCCGGGAGAACAAGCAGTTCCTGTTTCTGTTCGTCAACAACCGGCTGGAAGGCAACGCGCCATCGACCATCCTTTCGCTTGTGGAGTAGCCTGGGCGGCATGATATACTCGAAGTTCCGCCCACCCCTAACGGGCCTGTAGCTCAGTTGGTTAGAGCGCTACCTTGACACGGTAGAGGTCTGCAGTTCGAGTCTGCACAGGCCCACCATATTGTTCAACAACTTAGGTCTACGGTTCTCGAAATCCCGCTCTGCGATGTCGCTGCCGGGTCCGCCGGCGCAGCATGGGGTATGCACGACGCTGGCAAATAATTTAACGCCTTGCCAGTTTGTCCGCATCCTTCTTCCACGATTCTGACTTAAACCATTCACCAAAGGAGCGAAATCGATGTCACGCAACATCTTCGCCACGACAGTCCTCGCGTTGGCAGCGGCAGCCGCGGTGGCTTTTGCCCAACCGCAGCCGAAGACCTTCTTCAAGACCAAGATCCAACTGGCGGACGCCGACATCCAGAAGATCGATCAGGGCCAGGTGGTCACGAAGGTGGTCGATTCCGGAGACCCGAAGTACGGGATCCTGGTGTTCGGGGCTGTATACGTCAATGCTCCCGTAGCGAAGTTCGGCACCGTGATCCGCGACATCAACCGGCTGACGGAGAACAAAGTCTACCTCGCGGTGCAGGAATTCAGCACGAACGGCGCCGCGCCCAAACCCTCGGACTTTGCCCGTCTCACGCTCGACAACAAAGATATCGACGAACTTCAGGATTGTAAGGCCGGCGACTGCGACATCCAGATCTTCAATGTCGAGCAATTCCAGAAGCAGATCAACTGGAAGGCAGGCGACAAGTACCCACAGGCGAACAAACTGGTCAGGGAGAGGCTCTACCAGGGGATGGACGCATACCTGAAGGGCGGCCTCAAGTCGATCGGCAACTATCGCGACCGGGAGAAGCCGCTCAACCTGTACACGGCCACCAAAGGCATGATCGACGCGTCGTACTTCCTGCCGCAGGACAAGGCGGGCGCGATCTATCGCGAAGTGCTCGATTATCCCCAGGCGAAGGTGCCGGGGGCTGGCGACCTCTTCTACTGGGAGAAGATCGACTTTGGCCAGGAACCCACAGTGCGGGTAAGCCATTTGATGCTATTCCCGCAGGGGGCGGGCGCGGTGAAGTTCATTGCGGCAAACCTGCAACTCTACGCCAGCCGTTACATGCGGGTGGCTTTGCAAATGTACTACTGCGTGCCCGACACGTCGAATCCCCAGAAGCCCGGATTCTACCTGATCGAGATGAACGATTCGCAGATGCCGGATTTCGGCGGCCTCAAACTCGGCATCGTCAGAAAGGTCGCCAGCAGCAAGGCTACGGATGCAACGCGCGACTCGCTGACCATGTACCAGAAGATGCTCCTGGGCAAGTAGTCGAATTACTCCTGCGCCCCCCGGCACGCGCGACTCCCAAAAATATTCTGAGTCGGCCGCCCGCCTTCCTCATCTTCTCGCGCGCTCCCGTGGTTTCCGCGGATTGAGAAGGAAGGCTTATGACGATGACAGAATGGCTCTCGTGCGGCAAAAGGCCGGCGAGGGCGGTAATGATAATCGTACTGGCCGCTTGCGCGGCGCAGTACAGTCCCGGTGCGGACAAGCCTGTCGGCACCTTCAACGCATACGTCGATTCCGACCTGTGCTCGCATCTGATGCTCGGCCCGATCACGGATGCCCGGATCGAGTGCTCGAAAACCACCAACAAGCAAGGGTCGAACCCGGTGCTGGTCCGGCTGTCCGACAACCTGGTTTTCGATGTCAACAAGCAGAAGATGATTAGTCCTCTGATCGGTCAGATCGCCTCGGCTACCGGCCAGATGAATATAAAGAACGGGAGCCTTAAGCTGTCGGAGGTTTCTCCGGTGGCGACGGCAACCATCAAGCCGGGTTCGGCGGACTACAAACTCCTGGACGTCCATCACTTCAAACTGACGGGAGACTCGGCCAAGGTCGCCGAAAAGATCCGCCATGAACTGGCCATGCTCCCCTACGTCGGCGAGTTCGATTTTATTTCCTTCATGATGGACGGCGGCAGGGTAATTCTGAGCGGATGGACGGTTCGCGAGACCAACCGCAGTTCCGCCTACAACGTAGTCAAGAACCTGCCCGGTGTGGAGCAGGTCATCAATAACATCGAAGTGCTTCCGCTCGGCTCCGTGGACATGCGGGCCCGTGCCGCTGTGCGCGCCAACCTGCAACACTACCTGCCCCGTTATTTCTGGGGAAGCGGTTCGGCCATCAAGATCATCGTGAAGAGTGGCGACGTCATTCTGCTGGGCGCGGTCGCCAGTCAGGCGGAGAGCGACCTGGCATACATTCGGACGAATGCGGTGCCGGGCGTATTCAAGGTCTTCAACATGCTCCAGATCCAGGCAGCACCCGCTAAGGGCGGCGATTAAGGAAAGGACGGACATTATGCGAAAGATATGGTTACGTAACCCGAAACAGTCGTGGCTGACGCTGGCCGCTCTCGGCAGCTTGCTCGCGGTTTCCGCCTGCTCGGTGGTCCCTAAATCGTCGTTGAATCGCGTGCCGGAAGGCCAGCAGAACTCCGGATTCCTGAAGGACTACTCGAACCTGAAAGCCAACCCGAAGTTGGATAGTGACGCGCTGACCTACGTCAACGCCGACGCGGCCAAGGACCTGCGGCGGTACGTCGCGATTATCGTGGATCCCGTCGAGATCTATGTCGCCACCAAAGCCGATGAAGCGCAGATCCCGGAACGGGCGCGCGAAACCGTGGCGATCTACTTCCGGCATGCCCTGGAGAATGCCGTCGGCAGCGCATATCCCATCGTCGCCTCGCCGGGACCGCTGGTGCTGCGGTTGCGCGCCGCCATCGTCGGGGTGGACACAGGCGGAGACGTTGCTCCCATGGAAGATCCCGCACTCACGGCCAAGCCCCTGCCGAAGGCGATCGTGCTGGAAAAGGTCGCCGTGGAAATGGAACTGGTGGACTCCGTCACCGGAGAGCGCGTCGCCGCCATGGTGGACCGCATGAAACTGGGCGCCGGGGCGGAAGTGGGCACGGAAAACTTCTCCCGGGTGGCACGCTTTGCGCAGGCAACGCAGGCGCTCGATCAGTGGGCGCAGCGCGTGCGGGAGTTCCTCGACGTCGAGCACGAACTGAGCGCCGAGGACGCCGACAAAGCCGATCAGTCGTACCGGCCCTACGGTCAGTAGGAAATCACCGGGCCAATGGGGGCCGGGCATCCTGGCGATGCCCTCCCCCGGGCGCCCCGGGTGCCGGCCCCAATACCCCAAAAGAAAAAATAAGCCCGGGATGCCATCCGCATCATCGGTCCCGCGCCAGAGGTGTTATGGAACTCCCCTGGCGCCTTTTGTCTCATTAAGGAGTAGTGCATGCGTATTTTCTTAGACACCCTCAACCGGCGACTCTTGATTGCCACCAACATCCTGGCGATTCTCACTGTCGGCCCCTGCGCAATTCTGAACCCGCGGCCGCTTGCGGCGCAGGAGACCGAGGCTCAACCCGCGAAACTCGACCCGGCGGCGCTCGACAATGTGGTGGCCCGCATCGCGCTGTACCCGGATCCTCTACTGGCCCAGGTGATGGCCGCCGCGACTTTCGCCGAACAACTTTCCGCGGCCAATCAGTGGGCGGCGCAGCACAAGAACCTGAAAGGCGACGCCCTGGCACAGGCGATGGATAGCGCGAGCCTGGCGTTCGACCCCAGCGTCCAGGCCCTCGTTGCCTTCCCGTCGGTCCTGGATCTCATGAACAAGGACATGGCATGGACGCAGCAACTCGGGGACGCGGTCCTGGTTCAGCGCGGCGACGTGATGGACGCGGTGCAGCGCATGCGAAAGAAGGCCTACGACGCGGGGAATCTCAAGTCGTCACAGCAGGTAACGGTAGTGCAGGAGTCTCCCCAGGTAATCGTCATTCAGCCACCCAGCCCGACCGTTATCTATGTGCCAACCTACAATCCTCAGGTAGTTTATGTAGCCCCCCCTCCTGGCCCTTCCACCGGAACAGTTGTCGCCGCGGCCGCCATCGGATTTATGGTCGGCGTGGCGCTGAGTAATTCCTACTGCAACAGCTATTGGGGATTTCACGGAGGGTTTGGGTGGCATTCCCACACCGTGATCATTCACAACAGCTCCTGGGGACGAAGTTGGGGGAATCACAACGTATACGTTCACAGCTATGGCGGCGTCAACCGGGGCTTCTATTCGCGGCCCAACGCCTACGTCAACACCCATGCCTACGTTCGCCACAACTCGAACGTGAATGTCAACCGCAACGTCAACGTCAATAACAACGTAAACGTCAACCGCAATGCGAATGTGAATCGCAACGTCAACCAGAACAACAATCTCAACCGCAATCCGAATGTAGGCCAGAGCGTAAACCGTCCGGCCCAGACGCCCAGCCGGAACGTGAATCGTGGCACGGCGAATAATAACGCGCGTGGCTTCACGCAGCAAAGTTCGGCGCGCTCCGGAACCTTCTCCGGCGTGCAAAATGGCCGAAGTGAACAAAAAGCCGCGTCGCGCGGCAAAGCCAGCCGCAGGAGATGACCATGCTATCCCAACAGGAGACTATCGCCATGAAAAACCAAACGCACCTAGTTAGCCGATTCCAGTTGGTAGCCATCGCCACCGTGGCGGCCTTCCTTCTTACGGGAGGTGTCGCTCGGGCCGCCGAACAGAAAGCGTTCCCCACGCCGAACGCCGCCATGACGGCACTGATCGCGGCGGTCAAAGCCCATGCCCCGGACCAGGTGATGGCTATCCTCGGCCCCGAACTCGAGGCCTTCAACGCGACCCGCGACAAAACGCAGGACGAGATCGACCGGCAGCTGTTTCTGGATGGCTCAAAAACCGTCAAGCTGGCGAAACAAGGCGACGACCCCAACACCGTGATCGCCTACCTGGGCGTGATCGAGTGGCCCTTCCCGGCGCCCCTGGTCAAGACACCCGCCGGGTGGAAGTTCGACGGCAAGGCGGCCGTGGAAGAAATCAAAGACCGTGAAATCGGCAGGAACGAACTCGCCGCCGTGGCGGCTTGCGAAGCTTACATCGACGTTCAGCTGGAGTATTTCTCGGTAGATCGCCAGGCAGACGGCTACCTGCAATTCGCGCAAAAGGTCAACAGCACTCCCGGGAAGTTTGACGGCCTCTATTGGAGTAACGCCAACGGCGAAGACGTCAGCCCGCTGGGACCCTTTGCCGCCGAAGCGGCGGGAGCCGAGACGGATCTCGTCGCCAAGCCGGTTCCCCTTTCCGGGTACTACTTCAAGATCCTGACCGGGCAGGGCGACGCGGCTGCCGGCGGCGCGCATAGCTACCTGGTGAACGGCCGCATGATCGCCGGCTTCGCCCTGGTTGCCTGGCCCGCCGAGTATGGAGTCACCGGCGGGGCCACGTTTATCGTGAACCAGCAGGGAGTTGTTTACCAGAAGGATCTGGGCTCCGACACCGCGCAAATTGCCGGCGCGATGACTCAATACAACCCGGACACCACATGGACGAAGGCCGAATAGGCCTTGCCTGTTTTGTGGGGCAGGCAATCTTGCCTGC
>PLDO01000409.1 GCA_003136215.1 Bryobacterales bacterium | reverse complement strand
CAATGCTCCGCAACACCTGGAAATGGCCAAACTCCAGTGGCAGGCTGAAGCATGCCCCACCAATGCTCCGCAACACCTGGAAATGGCCAAACTCCAGTGGCAGGCTGAAGCATGCCCCACCCATGCAGGCAGACGCCACGACTTGGTGGCGCAGGCGGTTCCGCCTGCGAGAACCTTGCCGCGCCAGATTCGCGGCGCGAATGGCCAATCTCCAGCGCCCGTCAATCCGAGTGCAGTTCGTACTACTTCACCGCCCGCACATTGACCTTGACCCCGGATAACGCGCCCGCGCCGCGGTAAACGCGCTCCGTGGCCTTCACGAAATCCGTCAGCCTGGCGTTATAAATATCGACAAACTTCTGCGGATTGCGGTCCACCAGCGGAAACCACGAGCTCTGCACCTGCACCATGATGCGATGGCCGCGGCGGAAGGCGTGGTCGATATCCGGCATGACCCACTCCACCTTTTCCATCTTGCCCGGTGTGAAGGGTTCCGGTTTGGAGAAGCTGTTGCGGAACTTGCCGCGCATGGCTTCGCCTCGCACCAGTTGCTGATAGCCGCCCATGTGGATCCCGGTGGGATTGGGTTCGGGGTCGGGATAATCTTCAGGGTAGACATCGATCAGCTTGACGACCCAGTCGGAATCCGTGCCGCTGGTGGAAACGAAGAGCGACGCGGTCAACGGGCCGGCAAGGGTTACATCGGCATCCAGCACCTCGGTCTGATAGGTGAGCACGTCGGTGCGGGTGGAGGCGAAACGTTGATCTTCCACCATGTGCTCGCGCGTCATGCCCGGACCTTGCCCGCCGATGTAGGGCACCGGCTTGGCGGGGTCGCTGACATACTCGTCGAACGCCGCGCCTGTCTCTTTGGGCACGTCGAAGCCGAGGCGGCCATCGGCCTGAAGGTAGAGCATCTTCGGCGCGGCGTCCCGGGGCGGCCAGGCTTCCTCCTTGCGCCATTGATTGGTGCCGGTCTCAAACACGAAGGCCTCGGGAAGTTTGGGGTCGTCCTTGCCCTTCAGCCAGTGGTTGAAAAAGGGAAACTCGATCTCGTCGCGATAGAACACGGCGGTCTTGGAGCCGAACTGCACGCGTCCCAGCGAATCGCCGTCGCTGCGCGCCCAGCCGCCGTGAAACCACGGGCCCATGACCAGCGTATTGTTGGCGCCCGGACTGTTCTTTTCGATCTCCTTGTACGTATTGAGCGCGCCGAAGAGGTCCTCGGCGTCGAACCAGCCGCCCACGGTCATGACGGCGGGCTTGATGTTCTTGAGGTGGCGGCGCAGGTCGCGCGCCTGCCAGAATTCGTCGTAGCTGGGGTGCTGGGTGATCTCGGTCCAGAAGGGGACGTCGTTCTTGAAGAACTTCTCGTTGACGTTGGAAAGGGGCCCGAGGCCGAGGAAGAAGCTGTAGCCATCCTGCTGGGTGAGGGCGGAGCTTGGCGGCCCGGGCAGCGGCAGCGTTGGCTCCGGACGCGGATGGCCGAAACTGGAGAAGAAGCGGAACATGTGCGGCAGGTAGAGCGTGCCGTTGTGGTGGAAATCGTCGCCGATGAACCAATCCGCGATGGGCGCCTGGGGCGATGCCGCTTTCAGCGCGGGGTGGGCATCGATGATGCCCGCCGAGGTGTAGAAGCCCGGATAGGAGATACCCCACATGCCCACGTTGCCGTTGTTGGGGACGTGGTGCGTGAGCCACTCGATGGTGTCGTAGGTGTCGGTGCTTTCGTCGGTGTCCTGGGGCCCGCGCTTGACGTCGCGATGGGGCGTCATGTTGACGAAATCGCCCTCCGACAGGTAGCGCCCGCGCACGTCCTGGTAGACGAAGATGAACTCTTCGCGGGCGAACCTCTCCGAGGGGCCGAGAGAAGTCTTGTAGTTCTCCACCCCGTAAGGACTGACGCTGTAGGGCGTGCGGCTTAGCATGATGGGGTACTTCTGGCCGGCGTCCTTGGGCACGTAGACGCTGGTGAACAGGCGCTTCCCGTCGCGCATGGGAATTTGGAATTCGTACTTGGTATAGTGCGACTTGATGAATTCCAGGCCCTGCCCGTAACAGGAGAGGGCCAAAACCGAAAAGACAGCGAGACGTCGCGTAGTTATCATAGAGACCATTAGCGTACAACAAGGCGAGGACAACGATGAATTCCAAGACGAATGATCGACGTGGCTTCCTGCATGGCATGATGGCCGCGGGCGGCCTGGCCGCGGCGATGCCCGCGGACGGACAGGCGCAGCCGGCGGGCGGCGCCCCCGGTGACCTGCCCTTCCTGCCGGCCTACACGCGCGCGCAGAACTATCAGAGCTTGAAGCAATCCAGCTTCGACCGGACCGGCGGCAACAGCGACCGCTGGCCGATTGCCGCGGGCGGCGTGCAGGAGGTATTCAACGCCACCGGGGCGGGGGTGATCACCCACATCTGGTTCACCATTGCGGCGCGCAGCAACGACCACCTGAAGGAGCTGGTGCTGCGCGGCTACTGGGACGGTAATGCCAAACCGAGCGTCGAGGTCCCGGTAGGCGATTTCTTCGGCCTCAACCTGGGGATCTACCAGATCTACGAATCGCAGTACCTGGCGTGCTCGCCGGGGCGCTCGCTGAACTGCTATTTCGCCATGCCCTACAAACGGTCGGCGCGCTTCACCGTGACCAACGAAGGGTCGCAGGAGATCAACAGCTTCTATTCGAATATCGATTACATGGTGGTGCCGAAGCTGCCCGACGATTCGCTCTATTTCCACGCGCAATACCGGCAGAGCGCGCCGTGCGTGCCGGTGACCTCCACCGGGCCGAAAATCAATCTGGACGGCAAGCAGAACTACGTCTATTGCGAGACGCGCGGCCGCGGGCACCTCATGGGGGTCACGCTGGGCGTGGTGCAGAACGCCAACGGGTGGTGGGGTGAAGGCGATGACATGATCTTCATCGACGACGAGACCAAGCCGGTGATCAACGGGACCGGGAGCGAGGACTACTTCCTGGGAAGTTGGAATTTCGGCGGCCAGTTCGACGCCAAGCCGTTCGCCCACCGGCAGTACGGCGCGCCGCTGATTGTGACCCCGGAGCGCACCGGCGGCAAGTACTGCTGCTACCGCTGGCACGGCGACAATCCGGTGACCTTCCAGCGGTATATGAAGCACACCATGGAGCACGGCCACGCCAATGATCGCGGGGACAACTTCTACTCGGCGGGATATTGGTATCAGAGCACGCCCTACACCGATTTCCCGGCGCTGCCCCCGGTGGCCCAGCGGATTCCGCTGGTGAAGGCGGGGTAGCGCCGGGCTTTCACCCAGCCGCTTTGTCCACCGGATACATCGCTGCGGCCCGGCGAGCGCGCTTCGGGATGACGCTGCCCTTTGAGTTCGAATCCTACCTGGGGCGCCAAATCTTCCGCCGTTGACAACACTGGACTCTATGCGCAGTTGGGCCGGCAAAGCCTCTGTTTTCAGGTTCGAATCCTGGCTGGATTAAGTTAATTAAGCCTCCTACAGACTAGGTAGTTGCGAAAGACAACCGAGGTTTTCAGCTTACACGCCATCACTTCCGAGTTGTCCGTCATCGGCCAGAATCGGTGAGGCCGCTGCCTGCCAAAGGCCGACACGCCGACAACTCGTCTGAGCGGATTCGCACGGCAGAACCAGGACCGTCAGGTGCGTACGGCCCAAAACATCGCCTACCTTTGCGGCAGAGTTTAGGGACGGTAGCCGAGCCAATTGCAAGGCTGCCACAGCGTTCTTGATCTCCTCATTTTACGAACGACTCTTGCAACAGCCGAGGCCAAATTGGCTTATAGACCTTCTTTGCGCGGTGCAAACTTACCCTTACTTGAGCTCCTTACTTTACTGGTGGCGCGTTTGCCTCCAACTCCTTCAGCTTCTCCTTGGCGTTTTCGTTCATCGGGGCCTTTTCGAGCGACTTCTTGTAGCTCTCGATGGCCAACTGCTTCTGCCCTGATTCCATGTAAGCCTCGCCCAGGCTGTCGAACGCATCGCCAGAGTCGGGATAGATCTGCACGTTTAGCTTGAACAGATCGATTGCCTCGGGCAGGTGGTTGTCGGCCATGAGCTCGTAGCCCCACGAATTGACGGCTGTCTCGTTAAGCTTGAAGTCGGATTTTTCCTTCCGCATCGCCGCGTAGACGTCGGCGGCATGACTGAAGCCTCGGCGGCCCAACTCAGAGCGGAAGGCCTCGAACGAGGCCGGCACGCCCTTCGCCGGGCGGTAGTTCACCGTCATGAAGTGCTTGGGCGCGCCATTCTCCGCTGGCGTCTTCTTGAGGTAAGCCGTCGCCGCCGCTTCGTGCTTGAGGTACGCATCAAGAAACTGGAGCGTGTAACGCGCTATCCACGCATATCCGATGATGCCATCCTCGCGTTCGTAGTCACCTTTGCGATCGTCATGAAAGCCCTTCCACACATCCTCGTTACGCTGATACATGGAGCTGTGCTCGACATGGACGAGCCCTAACATGTGCGCCGTAATGAGATCTCCATGTGTCCATGAATTCAAGACACTTGGGCCTTCGTTCTTAGCAGTATCGGTGAAGTAGCGCGCCTGTTCTTCGAGCGTGATCTCCCCCTGTGCGAAGTAGAGCAGAGGAATCGTCATCTGCTCCGGATGGACGTCGCCCGCCTGCTTCACCAGCCCAGGGAAGTAACGCATGCTTCCGTCGAGAGCCACCAGAGCATGGATGCGATTATCTCGCACTGCAGCGAAGAGGTTGGAGATTCCACCCCAACTGAATCCGGCGACCGCAACGGCCGACATGTCCGTGTTCGGCAGCGTTTGCGCGTAGCCGATCAGGAACGAGATGTCGCCTGCCTGGGCGTTTATCCCAGCCAGGTCCGAGGTCATCGCCCGGCTTGTCGCTCCCATATCGGGGCTCGCCAAGACAACATAGCCGTGGCTAGAGAGGAACTCGCAGAGGTCGGCGTTCTCCCATGACATCGCAGAAAAACTGGGAGCGTAGATGACAACTGGGAAGCGTCCGGACGCCGGTGGAGCATCGCGTACGGCCCACAGAGGCGTCGCCAGCGCAGGCTTCATCCCTGTGATCCACCGCTTCGCTTGGACTGGCATCTTTGGCTTGCCGAAGGTAGTCTCGGTCGCCATCAAATCTCCATAGTCGGCGACGGACATTGGCTTGCCAGCGCTCGTCTGGGCGGGATACCAGACCAGCGTCTGCAAGGGCCGGGCGCGCTCGCCCGAGTAGGGCTTGCCGAGGGCATCCGTCGAGTGTCTATAAACGCGTGAGTAGTCGTACTGCTCCACGACTTTCAATCCCACCTGGAAGGGCCCGGGCTTTTCGGTGAACTGAAAGACGGGCGAATTCTGGGCGGATGTAGCGGTTGCACCAGCGAAGGCAACGACAAGAGAGGCAAGTATGTCGACTTGTACACGCATCGAGTAACCTCCACGGGAAATTATATCGGTATCTGGCCCTGCGACCAACCGAGACTGCCAATATGACAAGGGCGACAATACCACCAACCCGCACCGCCGCTACCCCCACGGGATGCCGCTATCGAACAAGACCAGCCCGGAGCCCCGTTGCGGAACTTGCCTTAATGCAACTTCGTTTCTTCCACTTTGACGCAGAACGATGATGAGATCTGGCCTGCTAACGGACGGATACCGCCTGATGCCCCAGCGTTGACCGTTCCGATTCCGATCCGTTGATTGTCGGTTTGAGGTGGCCGGTTCTCGCGTGGTTCGAGACTCATCTCTGCTGGGCACCCAGTCTGGACGGGCGTGCCAGTTTTGCGCGTACGCCATTGGTCCAAAAGGAATTGGAGTGGTTCGAGCGAACCGCCCTTTAAGCTGCAAAAGTTCGAAACGTGTCCAGACTGGGGAGCCGCCGAAATCGCTCTTTAAAATGTAGGACTTGTGGACGACCCCAGTTCCAACTGCGTGTAAGCTACGTGGCTGAAAGCAAAGGCTCAACGTCATCGGTGGGGCGCGTCCCGCCTCTGACCGATTTCGCGAACACTTAGTATTCACCCTCAGCCGGCAGCAGTTGAAGTTGCCGATCGTGTTTCCTTTGCTCAAAACTCACATCGATCTTCCGGGGTGAGTCTTGGTTGTCTTGACGGAAAAGCCCGTCCAGCGGACGCCATCTTGCTCGCATTCCTGTTTTCCCGACACGGTCTTCCCGTCCGCACTGAAGACCCAGTCGTTGCGGCAGGTTGCCACCTTCCCGTCCGGACCTATCACCGTCATGTTCTCCACGGACCCCCTGTCATTGAACATTGCCGTTCCTGTCCAGATCGATCCATCACTCTCGAAGCCCGAGAAGGTGTTGACTTTCTTCGCGGGATCGTAGGAGAGTATCTCCAGGTAGTGCAACTCGGTCCCATTGCCTTTCCATGTGCCGTCGGACTGTAGAGCGAAGCCGCCCAGAATCCAGTGCCCGTGGGTGCGCCACTCCAGCTTGTACTCCGGCTGCGAGGGACTGTCTTTCGCTGTTCCCAAGTTCGTCCAGTCTCCGCCCCACATCGCCCATTTCTTGACCTCCGGAGACGGCTTGGGCGCCGCAGACTGGGCACAAGCGACGCCCACAGAGATCAGGGCCAGCACACCCCTAGCAGCAGCGATACGTTTCATGCGCTCCTCCTTCCCGACGGCTTACGACTTCTTTTGAGGCGTATCGAGGACGACGGTATCGACCGTCATCTTCCAACTCCCGTCGGATTGCTTTTTCCATACAGTGAGAGACTTGAAGCCCGTTTCGGTAACCTTGCTCTTCTTGTCCTTGACCGTCATCTTCCCAGTGACCCATTCGTAGGCGACATCGCCGGATTTGGCAACCTCGATCTTCGGCACGCCCATGGAGAATTCCGGCTTGTCTTTGAGCATCGCTTCAAAAGTCTTCTGAACGTTTGCTCTGCCCTGCATCACTGGATCATCCGAGGACAACAAGACGGCGTCGTCTGTGTAGCCACTCACCGCCTTCGCTGCGTCCATCGCCGCCATGGCCTTTGCTTGGTCGTCGAAAACCGCTCGTATGGCGGCCTCGTCTGCCGCTCTGGTATCTGCTGCTTGAGGTACCGGTCGCTGGCAGCCAGCCACCACGAGAAGCAGCGCCATCAGCGAGGCCGGAGCCAACACGTATTTCACTCTGTCGCTCTGCGCGAGCATTAAGATTCCTCCTTCGCACTTCTAGCCAGGCCCGCTGATTCATCGAAATCCCATCACTCAGGATTGTCCGCTCGGCTGCCTGGCCGCCGTCAATTGTACATCCGGCTACCGGAATTTACGAGCGCTTTATCGTCTGTTTCACCCAGCGGATACCGGGCGGGTTTGGTCCGAGCGCGGGTGAACGTTGCTGGGTATGGCGCGGAGTGTCGTGAAATATTCGAGACGGGTATCTCGTGTTTTCAAGCATTCAGCCCTGGGGAATTTCGAAGTTCGTCCAGGGTGGGGAGCCAATTCCTGGGCACCCAGGAATATGACTCTCCAGCTTCCGTCAACTGGATATGGCGGCGCCTCATGCGCCCGTCTCCATGAGATCTC
>PLDO01000600.1 GCA_003136215.1 Bryobacterales bacterium | reverse complement strand
CGAGTCTGAATCGTTCTTGCAGGAAAGTGTGGCCATTCTCTCGGAGAGGACCTACCGACAGAAACTCCAGCCCTACGATGGCCTGAAAATCGACGACGCTGTGGGACGGGCGGTCGCAGAGTTCCACGAATTCGTCAGGACAGCGGTGACAAGAGAACTCGGCGAGCTGGGGCTGGCGGCATGGAAGCGGCATCGGGAGCGGTACCAGCGGAAGCTTTCTAGCACCCCTGGCGGTGTTGACGGGCGACCTTCCCAGGTCGAACCTGCCGCGGGTCCGCCGTCGATCACCGAGGCGTTGCGTTCCTGGTGCGATGTTCTTGGAAGAGCCAAACCTGCCATGACACCGACAACGGTCTCCGACGCAGAACTTCCTGTCGTTCGGGGTGAAGCTGCGCCCGCTGAAACGGCGGACGCCATTGAGGTGACGGCAACTGGCAAAGCTATCGGTGTGGCGCGTGAGGCCCGCTTGCAGGCGTTCATACGCCGACACAGCACCACCATCGCAGCCGTGTGCGATGCCGCGCATGTACACAAACCCGACATGCAGCGCTGGCGGCGCGGGGAGTTGAGCGAGGACTCCGTAATGTCGCAGAGGATTGAAAATGTGCTCTCCGGGAAAACACCATTGAAAGCCGGCAACGCCAAGCCGGCGCCCGCGGCTTAGGGTAGGACCGCCTCCTACCCCACTTCCTACCGTCTCCGGATCAACGGTGCGCTCCAGGCCCGCCCATGTAATAGTGGAGGAATCCTGGAGGCTACATGAGCGCCCACGATGCAGTCCGCGCATTCATCACCGATCCGGTGCTTCAGAAACGGCTGGCAAAATACATGGTGTTACAGTGCTTCCGCAATTCCCGGCTCGAGGATCTCCACGCCGGCATTTCGCCGAGCTCTGCCGCCGGAGACTACTCCGATGTGCAGGTCAGCAGCCCGTACGGCACAATCCCCTGGCCCGAGGTGTCACGCTTCAACGACGACGAGATGAAGGCCCTCATGGTCGACGTCGTCAACCGTGCCTACCGCTTCATCCACACGCTCTTTGATGAAGACACCGGCGGCGTACTCCTGCGCCAGCTTGCCGAACGTGATTTTCTCCCGCGCTGGAACGAACCAACACTCCCGGATATCGAGAAGCCCAAGTCCCGCAGCGAGGCATAAGCCGCTATCTGTTGCGGTAGGTTTGCGCTCCTACCCCGAAGGCTGATTTCAGGCCGAAATATTCCTACCTTTCCTCACCCCTTTCTCACCTTGACCTCTCACCGCAGGCATCCGGCAATCTCGTCTGGTGACTGCAATTCAACACAACGCACAATGCATCGCAGGGGGTGGCGCGCGGGTTCAGCCACTCCTCGACGAACGCGAAGTGGCCGCCATCTGCGGGCTCAGCGCGGCCGCGATCCGCCGGTGGCGGCTGCTCAGAAAGGGCCCGCGCTACATCAAGGTGGGGTCGGCGGTCCGCTATCGCCTGGAAGACGTAAACAACTGGTTGGGGACGCGGCCCAGTGGCGGGGAGGCGCGGCAATGAGGATCACAGGCAGGCCCTGCCTCTCGGGCGACCTTACGCCGTCGGAACAACTCTTCCTCGCCGCCTTGCAGGCGGTGGACTTCGGCCGCTTCGAACACGTCCGTATTCATGAGGGGCAGATCGTTCTCGATCCCTGGCCTGTTGCCGTTCGTGACGTGAAGTTCGGCGCGGAATCCACCGCTGAGCGTGTGGTGCACCCCGCATACCAACTGAAATGCCAGGCAGCTGAGTTCTTCGAGTATACTCGCGACGTCGACGACGGGGAAATCCGCTCCCTCGAAATCCGGCACGGCCTTCCATTCTCCATGGAGGTGGCGTTGGCGGGACGGCATCGGGGAGGGCGGCCGTGACCACAACGAGCCTGGAGTTCCACCTTCCCGCCGCGCGCGGTATAGCTCGTTTCAAAGCGAAAGCCGTCATCGGCCAGGGCGGCCTGACTGCGGACGACCGGGAAGACATCGAAGCTCAGCTTCTGCTGGCCATCTGTTCGCGGGTCCGTGCCTTCGACCGTGAACGGTCCTCCCTCCGTACCTTCACCTGCCGGGTCATGGATAAAGAGGTTGCCTCCATGCTGCGGTACCGCCTGGCGCGGCGCCGCCTGCAACTCGGCCGGCCCGAGCTTGTTGACGGCGGCGCGCCCGATCATGTCTACGGCACATCGTCCTCCACCGCCACTGCTCACCAGCAGGACTTCTGGCTGGACGTCGACAAGGTGATGACGGGGCTCCCGCCACCTCTCGGGGAAACACTGCTGGCCCTGCGCTGCGGTTCGCCCACTGAGGCCAGCGAGGCTCTCGGTACGGCCAGGTCGGTCGTATATGAACGCATTGCTCTCATCCGCCAGGCGTTCCTGGCTGCCGGGATCGGGACGGCCTATTTCACGGTGGGAGGCGGCCGATGAAGCACGGCGAGATTATCGCGATCCAAGACATCCGCCTAGATGGCGGGACGCAGCCACGCGCCACCATCGATTTTGAAGCGGTCTTCGATTACATGGACGCAATGGCCGACGGGGCAAACTTCCCGCCCGTAGTCGTCTACTACGACGGAGCAAGTTATTGGCTAGCCGACGGCTTCCATCGGGTGAAAGCGGCGGAACAGGCTGGAGGCGACGAGATCGAGTGCGATCTGCACCAAGGGACCCAGCAAGACGCCCAGTGGTACAGCTTCAGCGCCAACAAGACGAACGGGCTCCGGCGCACCAACGACGACAAACATCGGGCCGTGATCTCGGCCCTCGGACATCCCAACGGCGCGGAATTGAGTAATCGCCAAATCGCTACCCATGTTGGCGTCGATGAGGGTACGGTACGAAACTGGCGGGAGAAATTGACTGCGGAAATTCCGCAGTCGCCGAAGCGCACGGGCCGCGACGGCCGCACCATCAAAGTCACCAACATCGGGAAGACCGCCAGTCAGCCTTTTCCCGCGGCTGCGCCGGACTCTGTTCAGCCCGCGGAGCCAACGGACGCCACCTGCGCAACCGAACCGTCGCCATCAACCGAGGGCGCCGGCGGGAACGCCGCCGAAGGCATGGCCGACTACTGGTGTCAGCGCGTGTTGAGCGCCGCCTCGGATATTGCGGAATGCCCGGTGCCCGCGAGGGATCTTGCGGCGGCCATGCGCCGCAGCGATAACAACCAACTTAGAAAACAACTGGAGAAAACACGTGACTTCATTGCAGCAGAGCGCCAGTCCAAACAGACAACTGACGTGCGCCCGCCAGGGACCCGATGCCCGATGCCCACTTTGAGGTGAATTACGCGAAGTCTGGCGATCCGCGGTTTCGCGCCGCGATCCATGTACTGCGGGCGCCTGAGACGATGCTGGCCGGCGACATCGCCGGGGTGCTAGTCTCGATTCACAACGGCTCATCGCGTCCGCTGCGACCGGACAGCGACAGGCGGAGGCCCCTTCCATTCCGGTGAGCGTAGTGGAGTGGCCAAAGGAAAACTGGTACCCCGAACTGCCTCCCGGTCTGCATCGCGTGATCGATGGTCCGGCTCGCGCCTGAGGGGGTTACTGCTACGCTGAAACTAAAGGGGTTAGTGTGGCTCCTCAGGTAGGATTCGAACCTACAACCCTTCGGTTAACAGCCGAATGCCCCTGTTCTCCAATCTGTTACCGGCATTCAGTCAGCATGTTCCCCGAGATTCCGGGAGTCTTCACGATCACATTCCGGCGGACAGCTTCGCGTACAACCTCCGCGATTGCTGATACTAGGAAATTCCGGGAATCCTTGCCCCCTGCCCTTGCTCCGTTGCTAGACGATCTTCTGCCCTCGGGGCGCGGTGGGGGAGCGCTTTGAAAGTGGCCGACACACACCTACAGAATGCGAGGAACCTGGTTCACGACTGGCGCGCCAAGAGCGGAAATTCCGAGAATTATTGCCCACCGGTGCCACAAGAATATTCGTCCCCCCCCGCGGGTCCACTGGTACCGGTTAGGTGTTTTCCCCCTGCCGGTGCTGGTTTTCCAACCGGGGAGTTTGAACCCAGCCCAAGCCACATAAGGGGAAATGGCGAGAATCTTCGCCCCCCTGAGACTTCAATGGTTGCCGTAGTACACACTTCATTCGTTCACCCGCCCGCGCCTCACACAGCCTTCTTGTCCAAGAGGGTCCAGGGCTGGCAGCGATCCGCCTGTCAACCAGGATTGAATCGCCGACCGTTGTTACGTCACGCTCTTCCGGAATAAGGGCGGAGGGTTCCGGAGCCTCCTACACTGGCCCAGTAGGCTCCCCTTGGGCGCGGGGCCTTTCCGGGAAAGATTGTCACCCACCCGCGAACCGGGTGGGGAAGAAATTCCGAGAATGTTGGCCCCCCTCGTCGTTCGCACCGGCAGCGGACAATTCCAGGAACCATTTCTCCGCTTGCCATAGTTCTTCTGGCGGGCTACTGGGCCTTCTCGCCAAAGCTGCCAGGAAATCCTTCCGTCGGTAAGCCAGCAGTTCCGCGGGTTTTGCCTTCCTTAGCGTCCGGCCCAGGGAGTGTACTCGGGTTGCAGTCACGTTGCCATCGCCGTGCGACACGACGGGAAATTCCGAGATTTTCTGCCCGTTCAAGCGAGCAATCCGGAAGCTTCAGCAAGTCTTGGATCTTGGATAGCCACCAAAACGAGTCCCTCGGATCTCCAGCCCAGTAGCTAACAGTAGCTGCTACAGTTCTCGAGTTTGGTTGATTGCCGGCTTCCGCAAGGACCCGATAGACGAGATCCAAAGTCCGGCATGTGGGCGGGATGCTGGGCGAACCGGGTTCAAGGCTCAGCCTAAGGGGGGCTCATATTCTCGGAATTTCCAATCGGCCGGGTTGGCGAAAGTCAGCCTGGAATTCCCGGTCTTTCGACAAGCCCAACAAGCGGGCTGAGCGCTTGAGAAATGCCCCTTGGAGGAGAAGGTGTTTCGAGTGATCGCCCACTTGGCTCCATCTGGAAGAGTTGGGGGGAGCATAGCCCAAGATCGGTGTTACCTGATTTGGACTGGGCAGGGATCTCGAGAATCGGCTGGAAGAATCGAGGGAATCGAGGAGGTATGCGTGTCGAAGAGTTGGGCCTTACAATTACGTGTGCAGTAGGTGCGCACTAAATGTATCGTTTTGGGGCGTTTTATGGCGACGCCTGTCGGACCATGACACTCTCAAGCTACTGAAAGCACAGGCAAATCATTGATACCACAGGCCCAGACCGCAAACCTGTCACGTCGGAGGTCGCGGGTTCGAGCCCCGTCGCCCCGCCATTCTGCATTCCCGGCTATTTCTGAGGGTCGCGCAGATACATCGCGACTCGGCTGGTAGTCCAAGTGGGTACTCCGCACCCGAAGAAATCAGTGTCTTCTGTCCAGATGGGCATCCTATTGCCAACGCCGCGGCCAGGATCGGCCAGTCCTCCGGATCGCGCTCACCCAATCGTTCCCGGGCGTCCCTCTCATAGTCCCCGTAAACCTCGCATCCAATCAACTCTACAAGCCCGCGCAACGAGCGCAGGAATGTCAGCGCCTTTCCCGGATCACCGCCGCGTTTGACTACGAGCTCAGGCAAATGCTCTTCGGCATCGGCGTATGCCACTTCCGGGACGAAGAATGACACCTTGCCTGCGTAGGTCTCGATTACCTCGCGCACGCGCCTCCCGAGGGCGGCCCGCACGAGTATATTGGCGTCAACAACGAGCGCTTTACTTGGCATTCCGCTTCTTCTCGCGGGCTGCCCGGCGGATTCCCTTGTACTCCTCCATCAACTCGTCTTCACTGGCACCCAAGGACGCGATCATTTCGTCCAGGTCCTTCGCAGCCGCGCGCATGGCCTCCAATTCGGCCTCCCGGTTTCGCTTCTGTGCAGGGATGTAGAACCCGAGGGTCTCGCCGTGGCGCATGATCGCCAAAGGCGTTCCTGATTCGAGATAGCCCGCGAGGTTCTCGCGGAATTCGCGCATGCCAATTTTAACGGTTTCCATATTGCGTACTCACTGTACACATCTTAGCATCCTCTCCGTGAAACACAGTTCTCCGCGCGTGTGGGAGAGACAACTGGGCCGAGCCTGTACTAGCCTTCCTGCCGAAGTGATCGCAGCTTCGCGAGAGACGCCTTGCTGCTCACGACCCAGTTCCGACAACGTCGGTCGCCCAGCCCTGACGCTTTAACCGGCTCGAGTTGCAAGGATGTTAAATTGCTAGTTCCAGACGAGGCTATCTCGCTCCGGCTGGCGGAGGCACCAACGATGAGCGCGGGAGAAGTGAAAACTGTTGTCGTTACCGGCGACATCACGCTGGATTGGAACCTGGCGCACAGCCGGGGACCGGAAGGGCTGGGCCCTGCCGCGGAACCGGAAGTATGTTCGCGGCTCAGGTGGCAGCGCGGTGGAGCCGCGTTGCTGGCCGATCTGATCGAGGGAGTCGCGGCGCAGATCCGCGATCGTTCCGCCTATGAAATCCGCCAGCCCGACACGCCGCGCCGCGCCGGTACCGGAGTGGATGATCGCATCGGGCCTGAGGACCCGCGGTTTCACCACTCCTATGCCTCGTGGCTGCCTTGTGCGTACGCCACCGCGAAAGGGTTCGAGAAGGAGAAGCCGGCCTGGCGGGTGTCGGAGTTCCTGGGCATGAGCCGCTCTTCGGCCTCCGATACCTCGGCCGACTGGGCTCGTGTCGTAAATGACAGCCCCGATGCCGGCTTGGTCGTGCTTGATGACGCCGACTTGGGGTTCCGCTCTAAGCGCGAGCTTTGGCCCGTGAGTCTGACCACACCCGGAAGCCACCCCTGGGTGCTGTTGAAGGTAAGCCGTCCAGTTGCACAAGGGGCGCTCTGGGACCACCTCTGCGCACACCACGCCGACAGACTCATCGCCGTCATGACGGTGAACGATCTGCGGCTCACGGAAGTGCAGATCAGCCGCGAGCTTTCCTGGGAGCGCACCGCCCAAGACCTTGCCTGGGAGGTTATCTACAATCGCGACCTTAAGGGCCTGGCGCACTGCGCTCATGTGGTTATTTCGTTCAATGCCGCCGGCGCATTCCTATATTCGCGAGCCGGTGAGCGTGATAGACCGTGCCGGCTGCTCTTCGATCCTGAGGTGGTGGAGGGCGTGTGGGAGCAGGGTTACCCTGGGCGGATGGTGGGCTATACGGCCTGCCTCGCTGCCGGTATCGCGAAACAGTTGATGATTGCTCCCGAGGAGCCTGATATCCGACAGGGAATCTGCGCAGGACTGTCTGCCCTCCGCAGCCTCCATCGCGAGGGCTACGGCCAGCGCGGCGTCCCGGTAACCGAGGTCAACCTGGAGTTCCCGGTCCGCGCCGTCGTCGACGCACTGGCGTCTCACGACACGACGTTCCAGGAAACCGCGGTGCCGATGCGCACCGGCGCCAGGTATTGGACCATCCTCGGGGACCAGCACCAGAACAATCTCGAAGAGGTTGCGCGCGAGGTGGTGCTGAAAGGACCGGAGCGAGCGCTCAAAGGTGTGCCGCTCGGACGTTTCGGAGCCCTGCTGACGGTGGATCGTCAGGAGATCGAAAGCTTGCGCAGCATACGCTCCCTGGTCAGCGAATATGTGGCTCAGCCGCGTCCCAAACGTCCGCTATCGATCGCCGTGTTTGGTCCTCCCGGATCTGGGAAGTCGTTTGGGATCACCCAACTCGCACTAGCGCTCCGGCCGGGCGAGATCGAGCCCAAGGAATTCAACCTGTCCCAGCTCGGGTCCACCGACGAACTACTTTCGGCTTTGCACCAGGTCCGCGATATTGGGCTCAGCGGGAAGCTCCCCCTGGTTTTCTGGGACGAGTTCGACAGCGATCGCGAAGGCCCTTATGGCTGGCTGCGTTACTTTCTGGCGCCAATGCAGGACGGCAAGTTTCAGCACGGAGACATCGCGCACCCCATCGGCAAGGCTATCTTCGTGTTTGCGGGCGGAACCAGCGAGACGCTCGAGAACTTCGGCAAGAACGTCAGCGAGGACCAGTCTCGCGCGGCCAAGGTTCCGGATTTCGTCAGTCGCCTTAAAGGCTACATCAATGTGCTCGGCCCCAACCCGCGAGCGGGCGCAGACGATCCGTATTACGTGTTGCGCCGTGCCATCCTCCTGCGCTCAATGCTTTCGCGTGAAGCAAAGCACGTGCTGCGCAAGGGCGAGGTGCAGATCGATTCCGGCGTGCTGCGGGCCATGCTGCTTACCAAGACCTTTAGGCATGGAGCTCGCTCGATGGAATCCGTCATCGCTATGAGCCAGCTTGCGGGAAAAACCCGATTCGAGCGTTCCAGCTTGCCGACCGAGGCACAACTGGACCTGCACGTGGACGGCCAGGATTTCCTCGCACGGGTCCAACAGCTCGAACTTGACGGTGAGATCCTGGAGCGGCTGGCCCGTGCAGCTCACGCGGTATATTTCGCGGAGCAGACGGCCCTCGGCTGGAAATACGGACCTCTCCGGAACGAAACCGCCAAAGAGAACAGCTCCCTGGTGGAGTTCGATCTGCTTCCGGAGGATGAGAAGGACCAGAACCGCAGCCAGGTGCGCGATATTCCCGCCAAGCTGGCGCACGCTGCGTGCTACATGGTTCCCGCACGCAGCGGCGAGCCGCCGTTCATGTTTCCGGACGACGCCCTGGAGGAACTGGCTTCGATGGAGCACACGCGCTGGATGCGGGAGAAGATCCGGGAGGGGTGGCGTTACAGTCCCGAGACTGACAAAGCGCACAAGCTGCACAAGTGCCTGCTGCCTTGGTGCGCGGGGGAATCGGGATTGCACACGGACTTCGCCGGGAGTCTCGGGACAGAGGAACTGTCGGAGGAAGAGAAAGAGAAAGACCGGACGGTGGTTCGCAAGATTGCGGCGATTCTGGCCTACGCCGGTTATACAGTCGCGGAAGCGCGTCGCAAAGGCCGAGAATCCGGATCCGCCGTGCGGAAGTGAGCATGCCGCGGATCGGCGTCACAGGGCATCGTCAGCTCCCCGATGTGCCGGCTGCGGAGGCCGGAGTTGACGCGGCCTTGGCGACCATTGAAGCTCGTTTCCCGGGAGAGCTTCGAATCTTGTCCTCCTTGGCTGAAGGGGCGGACAGGCTCGTGGTGCGACGGGTTCTGGCCCGTCCAGGCGCGTCGCTCGTCGCAGTTCTGCCGCTATCCAAACTTGACTACATGGCCGATTTCGAGTCGCAGCAGTCTCGGGAAGAGTTTCTGACGCTGCTCGGCGAGGCCGAAACGGTCATCGAAATGCCAGTCGCGGACAGCCGCATTGGGGCGTACGAACAGGCCAGCCGTTACGTTGTGGAGCATTCGGATGGACTGGTGGCCGTGTGGGACGGTTTGCCGGCACGGGGCCGCGGTGGGACTGCGGAAATCGTCGAGTGGGCGCGGGGCTTGGGGAAACCGGTTTACCGGGTGTGGACGGAGGTCGATGTCAGTGAGCTACGGCGCAAGTGAAGCGCAATCGGGAAGAGGGCTTTTACTGCTGACTCACCCCAGGGTCTATCCGCTCCAGGGCGATCTAGTCCTGATTATTGCCCGGGACACACGCCTCACACTCAACACCCAGACCAGGGAAAGCTTCCCGGCCTCCGAGCAGGTGCATCCAACCTCAGCTCCGATTTTTGAATATCCAGGCGAGGTAATCGTGGCAGTCTCCTGCAACTCGATTGGGTATGGCTTTCGCAGTTTTGACCTGATCTACCAGTTGGGCCGGACGGGGTTCTTCCGCGAGGATTGCGATCCGATGCGCCAGCTCCGCCTGATCTGGAATGCAGCCACGGACTTGGACTCTTCGGACCAGTTTGCCTGGATGAATGGCCATGCGGAACTTGCAGGAGAGGGTATCGTGGAAGCGATGGAGATTCTGCTTTGCATGATCGGTTGCAATGATAGTCAGGCATCAATTCTGTCCGCCCGCGCGCTCAAAGCGCTGTTCCGGCATGTAGGTCACGCTTGCTTCAGTCAGACGGCCCTTGGCCTGCTTTCGGCAGGTGCAAAGGAACTGCGCCAGGCCATCGAAAACGAGCATGACGCGGATGCACTCGCCGAAATGCGTGAAGCCCTGGGAGAATTCGAGCAGCGGGCTTTCGCATGTCCGCGCCTTTGAGCAACAGAAGCTCGACCACCTTCTGCAGCACGGCAGAATTGTGATCTTCAGGAATAAATGGCGGGCTTTCTTGGGCTATATTTGGCGCTATGTCGCACCGATTACGAGGGTGCTGCGCGCCGCTTCGACGACATCATCGGTGATCACCGAGAGACCGTTGATTTTCAAGATGCGTTCGATTTGCACGAGCAGACGGTGAAGGAGCCGGAAGTTGCCGCCCGTGATGCGAGCGATTGACGCAATGGCCTGCGTATCGGTGAAATCGGCTTCGTCGAGCGCAAGACCGAGCTTGCGCCAATGCCGGGTTAGAACGAATGAGAGTTCATCGCCCTGCAAGGGCCGATAGTGATGGGCGAAACCCACGCGGCTGTAAAGCTGCGGATAGCGGGACAACCGCTTTTCCATGCCCGGCATACCTATCAGGATGACGCCGACGCCTCTGCGGTCGAATATGTCCCGGATGAATTCGAGGGCGGTCACTGACAGCCGCTCGACCTCATCGAATATCAACATTTCAACGTGGAATTCCTCATGCGTGATCACCCGTGGACCCTTCGCGTCGCGGTGAAGATGGCTGTCGATGCATGTATCCACGCGGTCAATGTGCTCCCCGAGAGTATCCTTCAAGTCGCGCAGGGTGCCGAGTACGGTTGGGGTATGGAAGACGGTGCGCGAACGCGCCAATGCCTCGTTGATCTTCTTCTCTTTGGACCTGCCGCACCCGTTCCAAGCCTCGATCAGGGGACCGGCAACGTCCCAGTGCGCATAGCGCCGCGCGGAGAGAGTCTTCCCGACACCGGCAGCGCCGTAACAGAGGCCGACGTAACGATGCTTCCGTACGGCCTCGGCGAACTCGGTAAACCGGCGATGTTCCTTCGTGGCTATGAAGGTTCCGGCGCGTTCCCCGCTCATCTCAATCCTCCTGATAGACGCGCAGCTTCTTTTTTCCGCGAGAAGAAGATCTCTGTTCCACGGTCGTCGGCTTCGTCTGCTGAACCGGCAAGAGATCGATGACACGCGACACGCGCTCATTTATGGTCGTGCGCAAGGAGCGGCGATGCATGCGCCGCGCCGCTTGGATGTCCTTTAGGGTCACAACCTCGCCCGCGTGTTCCTCGCTGACGGCGCGGCAGAGGAAGTTGTTGCGGTAGAAGACCCTGAGTTCTGACAGGTCGCGCGGATCATAGCGGATCGTCACGGCATCGCCGACATAACCCGCCATGGTCGGATGCTGGTAGCGCAGGCCTTGAAAATGGATGCCGTCGCGACGCACGGACCGCGGCTTCGCATGCATCACCAGCAGGAGATCGAGTTCTTCGAGGGTTTCGGGCAACCTCGGCAGAAAGCCCGTGCCTCGCCATGCGTCGAGCGGCGTCTGACCGGTCTCGCTGTGGACCCGAACATGATACGTGTTGGCGATGTAGGCGGTGACCGCACGATCCAACTCGGCCAGAGACAATTTCGGCGCGGATGTCGGCTTGCCCTTCACCAGATATCCGGGCAATTCTGGCAGGAGTTCGGAATTCAGAGTCCCGAACAGGCGCTCAATCTTGCCCCGCCCCTGCGGTCGGGCGACCGCTGAATAAACGATGCGGAACTTCAGGCTTGCCGCTACCTGATCGAGGTGGTTGCTCGTGAAATCGCAACCGTGATCGACGTAAAGCACGTCCGGGATACCGGAAACTGGCCAAGCCGGATCGCCCTTCCGCCAGATCGCCTGCCGAAGCGCAAGGCTTGTGTTGAGGATCGACGGAGCGCCGAAAAACACCATGATGCCCGCGACAGCGCGGGAATGATCGTCCATCACGGTTGTCAGCCATGGACGGGCGGGCTTGTCGGTTTGATCGAGGATCAGCAGATCGAGCATTGTGTGATCGGCCTGCCAGATCGCGTTGGCTGTCTCTGCGCGGTGCCGGTGTATCAGTTCGTAGCGGTTGCGAAAGGCGGCTGCTCCGTCATGCGCCAGCGTCACCATTGCCGGATCGAGGTCAGCGAGGATCGCATAGACCGTGCTGTAGGAAGGCAGGGGCCACTTATGCTGCATGGCAACGTTTAGGATGCGCCGATGAATGGCGGCGGCGGAAGCTCGCGGCTTCTTCAGTCCCATGCCCTCAATGAATGCGACAAGGTCGGCGGGCAGGTGATGCCCATCCGCGTCGCTCCGAACCAGACGGGCCAGCCCGGCAAGACCAGCCCGCCGATAGCGGGACAGCCAGCGTTCGGCAGTGCGAACCGGGACACCGGCATGCCGGGCCGCTTGCGCCAGAGGTACGTCTTCTTCGAGGTGGGGCCGGAGGACGGCAAATCGCACCATGGCCGACTGGCGCTGCTCCTCAGTAAGGGCAGTGACTACCGGCTCTGTTTTACCGGGTTGAGGCATTGGTTCAATAACCTTTGTTTTTGCACCTCATCTCTGGCGAACTGCGAAACTGGCCGAAATCGTCAAAAGCCAGTTGCAAAACTAAGGTGCAAAAGTTATGGTGCATAATAACGCTATCACTTTGGTTTTTGCAACATGAAAATCGGCTACGCCCGCGTCTCGACCGACGCTCAGGAAACCCATCTTCAGATGGACGCGCTCAAGCACGCGCAGTGCGCCCGCATCTATCAGGAAAAAGCTTCTGGGGCCAAGGTTGAACGCCCGGAATTAATGAAGCTCCTCGACAATGCCCGCAAAGGCGATGTTGTCATCGTCTGGAAGCTGGATCGCTTGGCCCGATCGCTCCGCCAACTCATCGACACGACAGTCCTCCTCAACGGGCGCGGTGTCGAACTGCATTCCCTTACCGAAAACATCAACACCACGACGCCCAGCGGAAAGCTGACCTTTCACATCTTCGCCGCCTTGGCGGAGTTTGAGCGGGACATCTTGCGTCAACGGGTGAACGCAGGTCTCAGGGCCGCCCGCCGCCGGGGTCGCGTGGGCGGCAGACCCAAGGCGCTCGATGAGGCGGATTTAAAGAAAGCACGGGCACTGCTGCGGTCCGGGGAGTACAGCAGAGTGCAGATCGCTGATGAGCTTGAGGTCAGTCGCCATACGCTGTGGCGAGCTCTGTCGCTGGAGAAGGCGAAATGATCGGCCAAGCCTATGCGGGCGATCTGGGAGCGTTGATTTTTGCAATTGGCCGGGGGCGGGCCCTTGACTATTGTGTTGCAAAGGCGAGAAACGCTGTATGACAGCCAGCCAACAGTATGAGTCCCAATAGCAATGCGGAAGCCTTTTTTGCCCTGCTCCACAACAAGCTGAGCCCTGAGCCAGCTACTATGCTCACCTCTATCACAAGCGGAAAGAGGTATCTATCCTGTAGCTGGACAAACATGGCTGCGGCCAACAGTCCTCCCGCCATCACACTGAGCGCCGTAAGGAGGACTCGGTTGCGCCGACACATCCACAGTGTGCCAACCGACAACGGGAACGCTAATACGACGAATGGGCTCAGTGCACCGGCAACTTCCCCGTACAGCATGTGTGATGCGTTGGCGAAAACCGCTCGTGGGTACGCTCGTTCTTGCTTGCGTATGAACTGACCCCAGTCCAATTCGCACGGATTCGGGTAGTCCGGTGCATACGTTACCGAGTTCCTGTACTCGATTCCTTTCGAGTACAGGATGCCATCTTCAACCAGCTGCTCCATGCAGGCCCGATTCTCGATTTTTGCTCCACGGTGTTTGGCAAGAAGAACCATTGATGCCTTCGGCGTCGCGCCGAACGCGAGGAATCCGAGAAGGGCCAGCCCTGCCAGTTGCCAGAAGCGCGCTCTTGCGACCATCCACAGGACGACAGGTATAGCAGGGAAGTACAGAGCGCCCTGGCCGCGGGTCGCCCAAGCCAGCCCACAGCAAGCCCCCGCTATGCACGCATTCGTATACGACGGGTTTTTCGCGAGACGAACCAAAACAACAGTCACAATCGCGGTCATCAGCAGAAACAGCGAGTCATACAGCGAAACCCCGGAATATCGAACCAGCTGAGGCGATGCGGCACATATGAGTCCCGCAAGAAAACTCGGCCTCGTCGCGCCAAACGCAAGCGAAGCGGCAAGGAAGACGAAAAGCGGGGTAAGAACAGATGGCACAAAAGATGCCAATAGCGGCCCGATGGCGATGGAGAGTAGGGGATACAAAGGGTACGCCAGCCGAAAAGGAGCTTCAGCTGTGGACAATTCGCCTGCTATGTACTGAGATGCTTTCAAAAACGCCGGGGAGTCAGAGTGCGTCCAAGGATGCATTAGGAGCGGCAGGCGTAGTGCGATGGAAAACACGAGCACAATTAGGCAATCAACGGCCCTTCGCTGCGCCAGTCTCATCTTAAGAACACGTCCTTTTTCCTGAATTTAAGTCCAATCCACTGGTAATGATCTTCTCGACATTATGGCAGCTGAGGGCAGCCTGCCGGTTGCCGTGTTTGCGGGTCACTCGGCGGGCGCGACTTGGGCGGACACAATGCACGCTGCATGTTCACCGGAAGCAGCCTGCGGTCCTGCCGCTTACATGGCTAGGACACAGACCCGAACGCCAAATACCGCCGAAGAAACCCCGCCATATATCGCTGAAGGTCACAGCAGAATCAGCCGTCTGGACCGGAAAAAATCCGTTGAAGAATGTTCATTTGGCTTCCTTTCGCGACGTTTATCGACCGCCGGCGTGCAAACCGATCGATTCGGCGACACTTCTATACTTCGAATGGAATCTCCGTTCTTTATCCGAGGAGGGGCCGCGCCGGTCGATCGCTTCAAAAGCACGGTCAAGGTTTTCGTATGCGAGGCTGAGCTCGTAGACGGCATGGCAGTAGACTATGTCCCCGGGATTCATCGTCATATGGTATTCCGGCATCGCACGCGCCGCGGCGGTTGTTGCTCGATTCTCCTTTTCCAAGGGAGTGCCGAGAGGACACTCCAGCAAATCGTCGACAGTTAACAGCCCTCGTCTTGGATAAATGTCGCCAGGCGTTGGCCGAAGACGACCCATTTCGAAGCAGGCTTTGAGCAGGAGGGCTTTGGCGCGCTCACTCCGCAGCTCAGGCATGGCCGACGCCTTGCCCCTGCCGGCTGCCAGAATTGAGGTTTTCTCGGCTTCGGTGATATCTCCGCTCATGCAGAGGCGGCTGGCCAGTCGCGCAAGAAATTCATCGACGACCTCACCCGTCCCCTTCAGAACCGGGCCGTATAGGTCTTCCATGTTCGCGAATTCCTGGAGAAAGTCATGCATCGCCGCGCGCCATTCGAGACGCTTGCGGCCGAAGAGTGACCGCCCGCACAAACCCTTGGCGACTTTAGACCAGAAGTCCTTGGGATCATATGCATCCCGAACGCTTTCGATCACGATATTACCTCCCTGTCTGTCACTGCCTGTCACTTTCCTCTAATCAACCGTTCCGCCGCGGGACCCACCGTCTGCGTCACGAGAAACGCGATCACCAGGAGAAGACCCACGGACATCAGCATGGCTTCTGCGATTGGCCCGCTTTGCAACTGACGAACACGCTGCCATTGCGATGCCCACGCACAGCAAACACCGCAGAGGCCGGACAGCGCTCCGGCCAAGCTGGATAGCGGCCCAACCTGACGGTTCGGCGGCGTAAAAGCTCCCACCAGAAAACCCCAGGTCGCGCCGGGAATGATTGCCCACATCACCAGAGCCACGACCAATGAGCTGCGCAGTTCAGGTGGAACGACCGCTCTCATGCTGCCTCCTCCGACGAAGAATTTCAGCAGCGGTGCGAAGGCAAAACTGCTCATGACCACACCGACGAAAGCTCCCGCGACCATGCACCTAATCCTCGCTACGTGGGTCGCCTCCCCAGTGTCTTTGGTGGACGGAACATCGCCCCTCACGCCTTGGCGATCCGGTTTGCGCGCACCCTTCTCGCCATGGGACGGGTCGTCGCCCCAGAACTCCGGCGGCGGGCCGCTCTCCAGTTTGCTCAGTATCTGGTCTCGAATTTCCCTCCGCTCATCTGAGTCCAGTGGCGCTTGAGCTTCCAGTTCCTTCCTCAGTTGAGGATTGATGCGGGCAATCTCGGCGCCTACGCGCTCGCGGACCGCGGTGAACGGGCCGCTGCCAACCTCTGACACGCCCAACACCAGTTGGCGATACATCTGTTTCATGGCCGGCAACCGCTGGGTGCCGAGAATGCCGAGCGTGAGGAAGCGCGTGGCGTCGCGGCCAACGATCCCAGTCTCGGAAGCGCAGAGGTGAACCGCTGCCAGCGTGGTGTTCTCCAGGGCCGGCGGGTACATTCTCGCTGCCGCGATCGTGACGAACGTCGCCGCTTCCGGGGAGTAGAAGGACAAAAGCTCGGCCAGCGCGGTCACCCATCGCGGATGCCAGTGCGGCCCGATCGCCTGTGCCCGGGCGGCGAGGCTCGACGCCACACTTTCGAGGCGCCCCCCATGGGCGGAGATCTCGCGATGCGCCAGGTCGCCGGCTCCGTGGATGACCTGTTGAACCAGAGTCTCCAACTGACTTTGCGACAACACGGTCCGGTCGATGCCCAGTCCCCGCGCCGCCACGTTCCGCACCTGGGCGAGGTGTTCGGCGTCTCCCGAAGCTTCGCCTTCCGTGATAGCACGGCGCAGCGCTACGCCGGCTTCCTGGTCGCGCCGCAACCCCGACAGCGCCAGGGCCTTATTGAGCCAGGGGAGGCAGTAGCGCGTGGGCCTCAAGAGCAGTGCACGTTCGGCGTACTCGATGGCCGCATCGTACTGCTCCAGCAAATAGCTCCAGGCGGCGGCAAAGTTCCACAGCTCGGCGTCGTAATGAGACGCGCCGGTCTCGTCGGCAACCAGCTGCAGCAATTCCGCCAGCGCCTGCCGCAGAGCCAGCCGATCCTCCGGAAGAGGAATCTCTCCTTGCAGACGAAGCCGTTGCTCCGCATTCGCGTCCAGCGCTCGCAGGCACTCCACACGCTTGCGCACCAGTTTGGCCCGGGTCTCGGAGGGCACAGCCTGGCCGCCGGCGCGGAGCACGGTCTCGATGTGGGCGGCAACCTCGCCCGCCTCAATTTCCCCCTCGGCGGCCACTTCGCCGGTGAGCCGGTCGGACGGGACTCGATCCGCCAACCCTTTCCAGAAATCCCCGGCCAACCGCGCCGGCCCATTGCCTTCCATCTCGCTCGAGATCGTCTCCGGATCGAGTTGCCGTCTCACAGCATTCAGACCGTCCGGCCCCCCGAAGCGAAGCTCGATGTCCGGCATCAATGCTGGTTCTCTCTCTGCCGCGCGTTCGAAGCAGGAGATCGCATCGACCCCTTGTCCCAGCCATCGGATTCGGATCAGTCCCTCGGCATAGGAAGGATGGCCCGAGCGCGGAAACTCGTCACGCAGGTCCTCGAGGCGCGAAAGGGCAAGCGGGATTCTTCCGGTGCCGGCGTCCCGGTGGCAGCGCCAATAGGCGGTGTCTAGCAGGTCCTGTTCTGTCCGATGGTAATACCTCAATTAGCCTCCTCAACTGCGACGGAGAAAATCTCTCCTGTGTCGCAAGCAAGTGCGATACGGTTCCCCTCGGCGGCGAGGCACAATGGCCGGGACCGCAGGTAGAACGCCTCCACGGCAGGCAGACCCGGCTTCACCTGCCAGATGTCCAGCCAGTGCCCTTCGCCCACTACTGCCAACCTGCTGCCCCCACAACAGAAGGCGACCAGACGAGCGGGAGTGCCACGCTCCCAAGGCGGTCCGGCGCCCTCCACCAGGGGTCGAATCACTTGCACGCGCCCGGCGGCCGCGATGGCCAGCCATTCGCCCGAAGGAGACACTGCGAAGTCGTCGATGCGGGGCCCGGAAAAGACAACGCGCCGATCCTGGGGACCGCTCAACAGGGCGATTCGGTCGTACGTGCCCAACGATTCCCGAACCCGCTCCAGGACCCACAGGAGACCTACGGGCAGCGCATCGATAGCTTTGACAATACTGTCGCGCTCTGTTCCGTTCCAGAGGTACGTGACTCCGCTGCGCTCTTGCTCGTCTCGGGGTAAGCGGAGCACGTTGCCATCCGCGCCGGCGACAATCACTTCGCAAGGACCCGGTCTGGCGGCCAAACCCTCTACGCGACCGAAAACCGACCAGGGTGCGCCCGGCGAAAGGCCCTCGCGCGTCAGAAGCCGCACGTCACCGAAGCGGCCGCCCGCCCATACCGAGTCGCTGTGGTAATCCGCTGCCAGCACGGTGGGAGCGCGGAAGGGTGCGGAGTGCTTGATCCTGCCGTCAATCGAGTGCCAGGAGACCAGGTTGCTCTCGGTGCGTCCGGCAACAATCGACCCGCCGCGCGTCAGACAAACGCAGCGGGCCGGCTCAGCGCTATCGCGTCTCTCCCGCTCCGGCGCCATCAGGAAGGCACGTTCTTCAGTGGACACGAGCACGCGGCCTTCCGGAACGAGCGTTTCCAGGCAAACGAGGTTCCGCGGCTGCCTGGGTAACCGCCATGCGCCTCTGTCGGCCAATTGCCCCGTTGCCCAGTTCCATGCGCAGATCTGTCCGCCTTCCGTGGCGAACACCACTTCGTTCTCCGTCTGTCCAGAGCCCAGGACGCATCGCACGACGGGCCCCCGGACCAGCAAGTCGGGACTGCGCTCATAGTAAAGCTCGGCAAAGGGCTCCGCGTCTCCACTACGCATCCGGTAGACCGACACCCGCCGGTCTATGGTGACAACAGCCAGCAGGGCCTCCTGGCTGTCGAAATCGCAGTCCACCATGGGCACGCGCGACGATAGTGCCGATGTGGTCCACGCGCCGTGCTGCCGGCGCAACACGATCAGCCGGCGGGCGGGTTCGCCTGCCAGGAGCAGCACCGCCTCGCTGCGAACGTCGGCGCGAAGAGTGCGGACCGGAGTCGCAATCGCGGTCGCAATGACCTCAGTGGTGTCACGGTCCGGATCCCACCAGACCAGAGACCGGTCGTGACTAAGGGCCAACGCGGTTCCGTCGGCCAGCAGCGCCAGCACTCGCTCATCATCCTCCGGCACCAACGCCACACACGGGGCTGAACGCTCCGGCGTGCACAGCTTGCCACTGGCGTCGACCCACGCCAGCCGCTCGCCATCGGGACTACACGCCAACGCTGTCACTGGTCCGGACACTGGGTAACGGGCGATCCGCAGACCGCTGCGACAATCGACGACATCGATTTCGTCCTCCTGTGACAGTGCCAGCATCCCAGCCGCGCGCGCCGCCGCCTGGATAGAGCAAGATCTTCCAAAGGAGAGGTCGCCTTGAACGGCGGCGCCGGCCTCGGGGAGTGGCGAATCGGCTTTCAGCCAGACGCCTCGTCTCCGCAGGCCATCGGTGGCGGTTTCCAATGCTTCGCTGCCAGGTGAACTCGCTCGCAGGTAGTTGTAGAGCACGCTCAAAGCGTACTCCGGGCGTTCCTCCATGGCCGCCAGGACGATCGGGAGCACGCGCCGGACAGGCGACACTGCCTGGGCCGCGGCCGGATCGGTACATCGTTCGAAATCACGCAGCAGATCCTGACCAAGCTCGCCAGCGGCCTTCGCGGCAACGAACTCGAGGTTGGTGAGGGTTCTGGCGGCCTCTGTCCACATCGCCGCCTTCGCCTGCTGATACGGCAGCTCGTATAGCTTCCGGCGATTGTATCGGGCGATTTCGGTTCCCTGAAAGAGGAGGGGCTGCTTGGCGAAATATCCGGCCAGCGCCTGGTGGCGGTGCTGCTCGCCGTCGAGGAACCTGGTCGCGACCTGCCCGGCCAATTGCGGGTGGTAGAAGCTCACTACCGTCCCGCCGGGCGCGGAACGCTCCGCCAGGTACGGCTCCAGGTCGAGAAACAGCCGCGACCAGATAATCACCGGCAGCCCCGGCTCCAGCAGATCGTGATCCTTATTTCGTTTTTCTTCGAAATCCCGCCAAACCTCGGGGTCCGCCGAGAGCACGTCGAGGATCTCATCTTCGGTCAGCCCATAACGCGCCGCCGCCAGATAGCCGAGGCTGCGTCTGGCGAGCACCGGACCGTGGTTTGCTTCGAGCGAAAGCCGCTCAATCAAGGTATCGATCACACCTTCGACGCCGTCGCCGAGTAGAGACCGGTCCACCGATTGGAACGATGTCCAGTTTCGCGCCTCATTAAAGGCCAGCTTCAGGTATAACGGAAGTCTGCAGCGGCTGAACGCCGACAGAAGCCGCTTGCGCTGCGCCCGCTGCAGTGTCCGGTGACCCTCGGCAAGCCAATACCTGAGTGCCCTGGCACTGGCCCTTAGCGACAGGTCCTCCAATGGGAGAAGCAGGCACCCGCTCAGCGCCGGGGCCACGCTGGTCGCAGAAACTACGATGCGGCAGTGTGCCGGGAGCGCTCCGCCCAGCCAGTCGAGCGGGCGTGCCGGGTCGTTCGTTCCAAGCTGGTCTACCGCGTCAAGGAAGACCACCAGCGGGCTCTCGGAGGTGGCCAGCCCGAGTCGCTCCCGGAACCGGCGTGCCAGGCCGGTGAAATCCGCGGGTAGTTCTTCCTTGACCCCGTAAGCCTCTGCGATCTGTGCCGAGAGGCTTCCGAGCAGAGTCGGCCCGCTGGACGACTCGGGCGACGCGCCGATGAAGCGGCGGACCACAACGGCAGATGGGAGAGCGGCCGGAACGCACTCCGAGGCCCGAGCCATCACCGCCGACTTGCCGGAACCCGATATCCCGTGCAGCACGAGTGGCCTGTCGCCGCCTGCGCGAATATATTCGGCGATGGCATCGAGAACCTTCTCGCGGCCGAAGACCAATGCCCGTTCGCGCGCGAAGGCATCGTGGGCTACGATCTCCAACGCCAGTGCCGGAACGGACTCGAACCCAGTGGCTTCGCCTTCAATCACCGCGCGCAGGGTTTGCTCCACGTCGTGGCACAGCCCTGCCAGATCGCCGGGGGCATAGGAATGGACGTTTCCGGCTGGAAGGTGCGCCCGCAGGAAGTTCTTGAGGTTGAGGAGTTCGGGATCGCAGTTGCGGTCTGGGACGTCGCGGCAGAACGCGAACACGTGGCGACGGTCAGCCGGCGTCCCGGCAAGCCCCTTGAGGATCTCCTGGTGGGTGGCGGACGCCTCATACTTTAGCAGAGACTCTTCGGACAAACCCGCCGCCCGCGCCGCATGCAGCAGAATCAGGTGCAGGCACGCCTCAATCGCCTGCCACCGCGCCTGATCGACCCACCTACCCTCCCGCGGCCTCAGCAGGTATTCCGGCGGAACCGCGTTATCGTCTCGCTGGAACCAGTGATCTATCAGCGCCCGCTCCCCGAGCCCGGGAAAACGGGCTCGGACGGCATCGAACTCCCGCACCTCGATCCGGGCGGGCACCGGTCGCCAGCCGTAGCGCTGGCCGAGCAGGACGATAAAATTGGGCTTGATCCCGGTGCGCTGGCAGCGCTCGGTCTCGCGCAGGCAGATCTCCATGGTCTTCTGGTCGAGCGCCGCCTCGTCGCGCACGCCCCACCGCAAGTCGATCGCCTGGAACCGTGCGCCGTGTTCTTCGCACAGCTTGCGAAGCCTGGGAAACACATCCCGCTGGAG
>PLDO01000033.1 GCA_003136215.1 Bryobacterales bacterium | reverse complement strand
CCGAGCGCAACTCGGACCGCTTGTTTTTTCCTGCCTCACCCACCCTACAGCGGATTTCCGATTCTGCCGATATGATTCCCGGTAGCTATTTTATGACCACTGTCTTTCCCGCTCGCCCCCAGGCCCCCTGGGCGCTTCGCCTCCTGCCGCCGTTTCCGGCGATCGCTCATCGCATCCTTGCCCTCGCCAGTTCGGAGGATGTTTGCGCTCATGAGTTGGGCGGCCTCATCAAGCTCGACCCATCCTTTTCCGCCGAGATCCTCCGCTTCGCCAACTCCGCGCTGTTCTCCGTGCGGCGCCAGGTCACCAGCCTCACCCAGGCGGTCACCATGCTCGGCATGGACCGCGTCAAATCGATGGCCACCTTCGTCGCGCTCCACAATATGGTGTGCGGCAGCGTGCGCGCCCTCGCCCTCCGCAAGGTCTGGGTGCATAGCGTGGTCACGGCGATCATCGCCCAGGAGGCCGCGCGTCTGGCCCGCCTCGACGGCGAGGTGGCTTATACCACTGGCCTGCTGCACAATCTGGGCAGCCTGGGCCTGATGTCCGCCTATCCCGACGAGTACTCCCGCATGCTCGAGGTGTCTAACGATTTCGGCTTCGATCTGCTCCAGACGGAGCGCGATCTCTTCGAAATCGACCACTGCGCCGCAGGAGCCTATCTCGCCCTGGACTGGCATTTTCCGGATCAGCTGGCTGCCGCCATCGCGACCCACCATGACCAGCCCGTTGCCAATCAGCGCGGCCTCGACAACCTCGTCAAAGTGAGCTGGCGCCTCACCGATACGCTCGGCTACGCGGCTTTCTCCCCGGCCAGAGATTGGGCGTTCGAGGAACTCCTCCCGTTCCTCCCGCACGCCCCGCACTCCTGGCTGTGCAAATCCGCCGACTCCGCCAGGAGCGAACTGGAAGCCCGTCTCGCCGCCTCCCCTCTCTAGTGGGATAAGTGAGTGCCTTCTGGGCAGCCTTGTCCATCCCGGGGCATCTCGGACTTCTTACTCCGCGTTCTTCGTTCCCTACCGCGCGACTGCGGCGAATGCGGGAATCCTACTTCCTTCATTTCGCGAACATTTAAAATATTTTGGGCTGTCTTTTCAATTAGTTGTGTTGCCAGGCACGCGGAATCGCGACGGCCCGCAGGCTAATGTGTAGTTGCAGGAGAGAGCCGATCGCCAACTTTCCGCTTTGCAGTTCCCACAGCCTCCCCCAAATCCCCACCGCTCCTTGATGAGCGTTCCTTCCTCCCGGCGGCTCTCTCCTGGCGCAGCAAAAGATTACTTTGACTTTTTGTCCGATTCGGGTTACCTCTCACATATGCCAGAGGGCTCGCATCGCTTCCAGGTCGGATCTATCAGCTGTACCGTCCTGAGCGATGGCTACTACTCGTACCCGACTTCCTGGTTCTTCCCCAATGCCGATCCGGCCGATCTCGCGCGCGACCTGGCAAGCCATCATCTCCCTGGGGACGACGTGCTCAGCCCGTATACCTGCCTGCTGATCGAAACGGGACGCCACATCGTGCTCGTCGATACCGGGGCGGGCGAAAATTCCCGCACGTCCGGCGCCATCCAGGCGCGCCTCGAAATGGCCGGCGTCCGTCCCAAGGATGTCGATACGGTGATTCTCACCCACGCCCATGCCGACCACATCGGAGGCGCCATCGACCTGTGCGGGCGGCCCGCTTTCCCCAATGCCCGCTATGTTCTCTCCGAACTGGAATGGGAGTTCTGGACCGGCGTGCGCACCGATTTGAGCGCGCTGCGCGTTCCCGACGCGGCCAGGGAGGCCATCAATTCTCTGGCACGCCGCTGCCTTGGCGTGCTGCGCCACCAGATCGAGCCCATCGACCGCGAAATCGAGGTCGTCCCCGGCGTCGTCGCCATTCCCGCGCCCGGGCACACTCCAGGCCATCTGGCCGTCCTGATTGCCTCCGAAGGCCAACAACTGCTCAACCTGGGCGATGCCGCCGTCCACCCGCTCCACCTGGAGCATCCGTCCTGGCAGAATGGCTTCGACCTGGCCGCCGATCTCGCCCTGGTCACTCGCCGCCGGCTCATGGAACGCGCCGTTGCCGGTGACATGCACCTGATGGCTTTTCACTTTCCGTTTCCTTCCATCGGCCGCGTCGCCGCCGGCAACGGTGGATGGCTGTGGACGCCCGGTTGGTAAGGTAAGCCGCAGGTGACCGGGCGACCTATGGCAGCCGTTGGGTCCTCGCCGGCTCCAACGCTTAACAGGGTCTGGAATGCGATTGCGAGCGGGCACACCGGCAGCTCCGTGATTTTCATGCCACGTGAAGGGAAAGGTGAAGGGACCGATGTCTGAAGGGGCGGTATCGCGAACGGCTTACTTGCGCGAGCCGCGGCGCGGGTTCCGCAACTCCGATTGACGCGCCTTGGTCTTCTTTCGCTTGGGCTTGCTGATCTTGAAGGTGCCGCTGCCCACGTACTCCGCTTGATACAGTTTGTCGTCCGCCAAAACTTTTTCTCCTGAATTGTACGAATAATTGATCCCCCATTGTACCGCGCATTATTCTGGAAGATGAGGATGGGGGATTCGCCGCCACAATTCGGGAACAGTCCAGCTTTGCCTTTGATGCCGGAACTCGCGCCCAGCCGCGTTCCGCACACCTTTCGCGCCTTGCGCCACCGCAACTTCCGCCTCTTTATCGGCGGGCAGATCGTCTCACTGGTCGGCACCTGGATGCAGAACGT
>PLDO01000583.1 GCA_003136215.1 Bryobacterales bacterium | reverse complement strand
TCTTCGTCTTCGGGCTTGGCCACGTCATCGACGCGGAGGCGGTGAAAGGCAAGAAAGTTCATCGGGTTAAAGTCGGTGGATGGTCGCAGGCCCGCTACCAGCGGCGCGTGGGCAACGCGCACCAGGAGCATGCCAAAGAGGTTGTGGAGCGCCTGGCTCAGATTGTCCACGAAGACAAGGTAAGTCACATCATCCTGGCTGGAGAGGCGGCGGTGATTCCGCTCCTGCAAGAACAGCTGCCTAAGGAATTGGTCCCGATGGTACAAGTCATGCGACTCGATATTCATTCTTCCGAACAGGATGTCCTGGCCGCCACTCTCGCAAAGCTACTGGAGGGGGAAGGCACGACTGCCGCGGAAAAAGTCGGCCGGCTGATGCAGCAATACCGTGCTCGCGGACTGGCCGTAGCCGGGCCGGAGGAGACGCTCGAAGCCCTGGCCAATGGACAGGTCGAAGAATTGCTCATTAGCGGCGCGTTCGAGGAGACCCATCCACAGCCGGAGGAAGTGCAAGCCATTCTAGCGCCGGAGATCCCCGATGCAGAGGGAGGAACGAAAAGCGAAGAACCGCGGCTGGCGTCCGTGCCCGATCTGCTGGTGACGAAAGCCAAACAAACCGGCGCAACCGTGACGTTTATTGAAGACCCGGCTTTACTCGAATCGATCGGCGGCGTCGGAGCGTTCCTGCGATGGCGCGCGTAAACTGGCCATTGGTTTGCTCATCAGCAAGCATGTCCAAGATCACTGAAACTGGCCGCGATCATATCGCCGACGAAAACTTCGCTTTCCCCAAGGAACGTAAAGAGCCCATCCACGACGCTGCTCACGTGCGCAACGCAATCTCCCGTTTCAAGCAGGTGGAAGGGGTGACCGACGCTGAACGCGACGCCGCCTGGAAGCGCATCAAATCGGCTGCGAAGAAACACAAAATAGAGTTGAATGAGCAAGACTGGCGGGAACTGGCCTCCGCGCACAACACTTAAATGTCATTATACGGACAAATGCGGCGCTCCTTTGAGGCAGAGATTCTGGATCGCGGTGGACAGCCGCCCGAAATGCTGGTGCGGGCGCACCGCGCGCTTTCCCGGACGCACAGCCTGCTGGGTAACCATGCGGCGATCCTGCGGGCGTTGAGGCGCGATGGGCAGGCGGTGCGGAGCGTTCTGGATATCGGCTGCGGGCACGGCGGCCTGCTGGAAAAAGTGCGGCGGCGGATTGGGGCGGAGGTGTTGGGAGTGGATCTGCATCCGCCGGAGCCTTGCGTGGGGAATTTCCCGATTCTCAAGCTGGACGCCGTGCGGGAGGTTCTGCCGCGGGCCGATGTGGCCGTATGCGTATGCCTGGTGCACCACCTGCCCGATGAGGACTTTGTCGAGATGATCCGGAATGTCGGGCGCGCTTGCCGTCGGTTCGTGATTCTGGACCTGGTGCGCCATCGCGTGCCGATGGTGCTGTTCAGCGCGGTTGCCCCGCTGTGCCTGCCGAGAGTAAATGTGCTGGATGGGCGCCAGTCCATCCGGCGGGCATACACGCCGGAGGAGTTTCGCTCGTCGATCGCCCGGGCAGTGGCGGGGACGGGCGCGGAGTTTCGACACACGGTGGCGCCTCTCTGGATCCGGCAAATGGCGGACATTCGCTACTGATTCCGAGAGCGCCGGCTTGGCGCATCGCGCTTACAGATCGCTTTCGCGCCAGAAGCCGCCCGGCGCCCCGCGACGCAGCGCAGTCCTCCTCAAGACACCGGTTGCCGATCGGGCAGGGGGCGACATAGGACCTCAGGCCTTGAGGAAAGCCAGCAGGTCGGCATTGAGTTGTTCCTTGTGAGTCTCGGTCAGGCCATGGGGTGCGCCAGCATAGACCTTCAGAACGGTGTTTTTGACGATTTTCGATGAGGCCAAAGCCGCGGCTCCGATCGGCACGACCTGGTCGTCATCGCCGTGAACGATCAGAGTCGGCACGTCGAATTTCTTGAGGTCTTCGGTGAAGTCCGTCTCCGAGAACGCCTTGATGCAGTCAAACGTATTCTTATGGCCGGCCTGCATACCCTGTGCCCAAAACCAGTCGATCATGCCCTGTGAGACTTTCGCGCCCGGCCGGTTGAAGCCGAAGAACGGTCCGCTGGCGAGGTCCTTGTAGAACTGCGATCGGCCGGCGACGCATCCGGCGCGGATTCCGTCGAAGATCTTCATTGGCAGGCCGCCGGGATTGGCCGCCGTCTTCAGCATCAGCGGCGGGACCGCGGAGATCAGCGCAGCCTTGGCCAGGCGTTTCGTGCCGTGGCGACCGATATAGCGGGCGACTTCGCCACCACCGGCGGAAAACCCGACCAAAGCGGCGTGTTTGAGATCGAGCGTTTCGATGAGAGCCGCGAGGTCATCGGCGTAGGTATCCATGTCGTTGCCGTTCCAGGGCTGGCTCGAGCGGCCGTGGCCACGACGGTCATGGGCGATGCAGCGATAGCCGTGGGACGCCAGGAAGAGCATCTGCGCTTCCCAACTATCGGCATTCAGAGGCCAGCCATGGCTGAACACGACCGGCTGTCCCGCACCCCAGTCCTTGTAATAGATCTGCGTGCCGTCTTTGGTCGTAATAAAGCTCATTTGTGGCCTCCGTTGTTGCCGGTGAAGGTCGTCGACCTCTCATTTCCGCGTGCCGGGTCGCCGAGTAAGTCAAACGGCCCGCTGGCTACCCGCGCCAGCGAGAATATCCCCAGCCCCCGCCACCGAGTACAAACAGCACCACAACAATAATCAATAGGGTCATCATCTTTTTGCCTCTTTCTCCAACTAACTTTTTCCATATAACCTATTGCAGTTTGGGAACCAAAGCGAAATGTGCGCGAACACACGGTAAAACCCCGCAGCTCCCGCCAATTGTTCCGTAGGTAAGTCCTGCCGGCAAGGCAGGCAAGAAGAGCCGCGGGCCAGCCCACTTACCTCCGCAATCCACACTTCGACTGAGGTTCCGGCCCGGGACTATACGGGGAGCACCTCTCAGACCCTAATGCCAGCCCGATTACGGTTTGGTGTATAACTTGCACTACCAGGAACCGGAGATGACAATCCTACACGATCTGCGCGTGTTCCTGCTGTGTTTGGCTTCTGCGACTGGCCTTTACGGCCAGGTAGATGCGCGCGAGATCATCCGCCATGCCGTTGCCGCCGAAAAGCTCAACTGGAAGCTCGCGCGAAACTATACGTTTCTGCAACGCGTGGAACTACGGCGTCTCGACGCCCAGGGGAGGATGAAGATATCCGAGGTGCGGACCTACGACGTCACATTGCAGCAGGGCACGCCATACCGGCAACTGGTCCAGCGGGACGACCGGCCGCTGCCCGCCACCGAAGAGAAGAGGGAGCAAGAGTGCCTCGCCAAGAGTATCGTCGAGCGGCGGCAAGAGACTGAGGCGGAGCGAGCCGGGCGCCTGTCCGCGTACGAGAGGCGCCCGGATTGGCAGCGTGAGGCTTGGAATGAACTGCCGGATGCTTTCGAGTTTCGTCTGGTCGGAGAAGGTGGGCTGGATGGCCACCGCAGCCTCATCATCGAGGCAATGCCGCGCCCGGGATACCAGCCCCGATCCAGCATCGCAAAGGTGTTTCGCTCTCTCAAAGGCAGATTCTGGGTGGACCAACGAGACCGCCAGATCGTGAAAGTGGAGGTTGAAGTCATCGACACCATTTCGGTAGGGCTGTTCCTGGTCCGCGTCGCGAAGGGATCGCACGCGACCCTGGAGCTGACGTCCGCACTGGATGGAGTCTGGCTGCCGGATCGCCTGCAGGTATCCGCCTCGGCCCGGTTGGGACTATTGAAGGCCCTACGCATCGAGCAGACAACCCACTACAGCCGGTATAGCAGCGTTCCAGCCGATGCGTGGGCGATTTACCCGGTAGACGGCCGGGACGCTCTCAGTGCCGTGGTGCGCCGATTGAAGAGTACGACCCAATGAGCGTAGCGAGCCCGCCTCCACCATGGAGCTCGGCGATGTCCGTTCGCGTTTGGTTCAGGCGCGTGCGGGTGTGCGCCCGGGCAGCGGCTCGCAGAGTAAGTCGGACCCGGCTGGGGAGGCTTGATTGGACCAGTCCTTTGGTTCGTCTTCTCCTTTGCACAAAGGCTTCCACTATATGCGCGCCGCTCTCTCACTTGCGCTGCTGATGCTGTTGACCGCCGGAATCGCGGAGGGTGTCGTACGGAAGAGTCATCCCTATCGCACGCACTGGAAGCATGCCACGGTCGGGAAGGCCGCGCTGGGAGGCGTAGCGGCGGGCGCCGGTGTGGCGCAGCTACGTAAGACGCCGCGGAAGTACGGCGGCGGCGCTTCCGGCTTTGGCAAACGCCTCGGAGCCGGTTTTGCGACGAACGCGGTGGAGACCACCGTGGAACACGGAGTAGCGGCGCGGCTGCATGAAGATCTGAACTACCACCGCTCCACCAAACACGGCGTCGCGCCGCG
>PLDO01000698.1 GCA_003136215.1 Bryobacterales bacterium | reverse complement strand
ATTATTCTCTACACGATGTTCCACTCGTTCAAATGGGCGGCGCTGATGCTGGCCAACATCGCCATGGCACCTCTCGGCGGCCTGCTGGCGCTGCTGGTTACGGGAACCCACTTCAGCGTATCCTCCGGGGTTGGCTTTCTGGCGCTATTCGGTGTGTGTGTGCAAACCGGCGTGATCATGCTCGAATACATCAACCAGCTTCGCGCGGAGGGCAAGCCCATCATGCAAGCCACTCTGGAAGCTTCTGTCTTAAGGCTGCGGCCCATCATGATGACAACCCTGGTGGCCACCCTCGGACTGCTGCCGGCGGCGCTATCGCGCGGCATCGGCTCCGATTCCCAGCGTCCTTTCGCCATCGTCATCGTGGGCGGGCTCATGGTGGCGATGCTGTGCAATATTTTCCTGCTGCCCACCCTGTATGTGTGGATCGCCGGCAAAGACGACGTGCTCCCCGAGCCCGAGGCGGACTTCGATGAGCAGGAGTAAAGTGGAAGACCGATGACCAGGGAAGAAGTTCGCGCTCGCATCGCCGAAGTCGGCATCATCCCCGGCATCCGCGTGTCCTCGCCACAGGACGCTCTATTTGCCGCCCAGGCCGTCGCCAGCGGCGGAATTCCCATCGTGGAAATCACCATGACCGTCCCCGGTGCGCTCGACGTGATCTCCCACCTGGTCGAGAGCGAGCCAGATTTCATCGTCGGCGCGGGCACGGTTTGGGATGTGGAGACCGCGCGCCGCTGTCTGGATGCCGGGGCCAGGTTTCTGACCACCACCGGGCTCGACCTCAAGACCGTGGAGTTCGCCGCCCAACAGAAGGTCGTCATTTTCCCCGGCGCTCTCACGCCGACCGAGGTGATGATGGCGTGGAAAGCCGGCGTCGACTTTGTCAAGATTTTCCCATGCTCGCAAATGGGCGGCGCACCGTACATCAAAGCGCTCAAAGCGCCGTTTCCACAGGTTCCGCTGATCGCCTCCGGGGGTGTCAACCAGCTGAACGTCGCCGACTTCATTCTGGCGGGCGCCACGGCGGTCGGTGTCGGCGCCCACCTCATACCGAAGAAGGCGATCGAATTGCGACAGCCCCACCGCATTCATGAACTGGCGGTCAGGCTCGTAAGTACCGCGCGTGAGGCGCGCAAGCAGTTGAAACGATAGACACCTCCGATCCTCTCTCGGAGTATAATGAGGGCGGAGCGCAGCCCTATGGGCCGGTTTGACATTCCCGAAATACTGATTGGCGCAAGCCTCATTGCCATTCTGGTATGGGCCATCTACAACTGGACGCATCGCAACGCGCGCGAGAGCAAGTAACCTGGCTCCTGGTGTTGCTATCGTTCCCAATGCACTCGTAATGAACCCACCGAAACCGGACCCCGGTCCTGGTTGTAGGCCGGGTTGACCACGCGCTGGTAATCCAGCGTGAATGTCCAGCCCCGGATCACGTGCCACGCATAGTAGGCTTCCGCAATCGATTCCGGCGCGTAGTTCAACCTGCCGTCGCCGATGATAAAGCCCACGCCGCCGGCAGCCAGAAAACGGCGATCGTCGCCAGACAGATAATTGCGCACCGCCGCCACCCCGATGTTGTCGCCCTTACGTTTCCAAAGCCTGCCTTGCAGCGAGATTCCGCCGCTCACCGTGCGGTCGATCTGGGTGAACGCCCACGCCTCGGTTTTGCCGTCGCTCCAGCCGTAGCGCGCGAACGCTCCGATATCCGGCGTGATCTGCTGCTCCGCATTCAGGCCGAAACCGTACTTCTTCGTGCCCGGACGGCGGGTGGATGCCAGATCCGTGGTCCCGTCCGGCAGCATCGCGTCCCGGAAAGTGCCGGCCCGTTCGCGATTCAGGTATCCCAGCACTCTCAGCGCCCCGGCGTGTCCCAAGGGCTTGTAGCGTTTTTCCCACTCCACCACCTCGCCGCGGTTCTTGGCGATGCGGGTATCATAGGTCGCGCCGTTGGCCTCGGTTGGCTCCAACAGGATGGCGGAGCGCAACGACCATCCGCGCATGGTCAAGTCCTGCACGATGCCAATCGAATAGCCGCGGACATCGGACGGATAGTCCCAAGCCCCGTTCGACATCAGCGCCCAGTTCATGAACTGGCGCCGCGGATCGTGGCTATAGGTGTTGTTGTCAAAAAAATCGGTGATGGCAAACCTGCCCGTGTCCAAAGCGAAACGGCGCACCGGTACTTTTCCGGCCAGCTGATTCGGCCCGCCGTCCACGATTTCGGTCTCGGGGCTCAGCGCCCACGTGTTCTTCAGATAAGCGCGCGCTACGTACAGGGTCGGCGTGGCCGACCCTACCCGCGGGATCTCCCCGTTAGTGAAGCCGGCCATTCCAGTGACCTGGCCGAAACCCTTGCCCCCGGCGACTTCCGGGTTGACTACCAGTTCGGTCCAGGAGTTGACACGATACGTCAGGAAAACGGTCGCGGTAATGGACACGCGATTCTCGGGATGGGGCGGGAGGCTGTTTTCGCCTTCGTACAGGGAAGGAAAGAATCCATGATGCTGCCCGATGGAGGTGGCCTGGAAGTGCACGCTCCAGCGCTCAGCGGAGGGTTCGCTACCGGTGTCCTGTGCCCTGGCGGGGAGCCAGGCGCAGAGAACACCGGCGATCAGCAAAATGAGTGGCCGGTTCACGAACATGTCTCTTCCCCTTTAATGGATGTTGGGCAGGCGCCATAAGCTTCCAGGTGCTACGCGTGATGACCGAACAGGCCGGCCAGGTCCAGCACGTGATAGAACACCAGGAGCATCATCAGCACCAGGTACGCCCGCAGGCTGAGCAGCGAAATGCGCACGCTCGCGGTCATCGCCATGGGGCCGAGATTCTCCGTGTCGACCTTCACTTCCGGCACATCGTCCAGCGGGTGGATTACTACGAAATGGTTCGTCAGTTCGGGCATCTCGATTGGATTCGTCATCGTCGCCATTTTCGTTTCTCCTTACAAAAGCCCGCCCTATACGGCCGGGAACAGGTTCGGGGCCGCAACCTGCGCAGCCAGGATTAAAGACAGAATGAACAGGACGATGATGATGATCCAGTTCACCCAATTGTTCCAGGGCTTGTTCGCGTACTCGCCCAGAAGTTCCTTATCGTTCAGTAACAGTTGCAGGAAGATGATGGCCGAGGGCAACATTACGCCCGCCAGCACCTGCACCCCCAGAATGATCAATTGCAGCGGCGCCCGGGGAATCAGCACCAGGCCGGCGGCGGCAGCCACGCTCACCAGATAAACCACGTAGAAACCAGGCGCTTTGCGCATGGGAAGCTGCAAGCTGTGCGGCCAGCCACGGACCTCGCCGTAGGCCCACGCGCTGGATAGCGAGATCGCCGTCGTGC
>PLDO01000193.1 GCA_003136215.1 Bryobacterales bacterium | reverse complement strand
AACCTGTCTTGGACAAGAGTGATGTAGCATCCATTCGCGCCGGAAACCGAAGTATTGAAGAGAGCGAAAACGTCCGACAGGTTTGTGTATCCGGACGGGCTGGAGACCGTCCAGGTGAACGGCTGGCTGAGGCCGCTGCCGCTCGAAGGCAAAACAGACACATCGGCCGGCGCGGTTTCTACCCAGGCGTGAAACGTGGTTCCCGCTGTTCCGGCCGTGGCATGAAAGCCCGGAAGAAGTTGGATGCAGTTGCCCGCGACGAACGTGACGCTGGCGCTACCATTGATGACCACGCTGCTCGCCGACAACGCGTTGTTGTCTGAGAAGTTGTAGGTGCCGGAACTGATGGTCTGGTTGGACACCTGGGTGGGATTCGAGCACTGCGCCGCCATGGCGGCCGCCAGAAGGTTGCAGGCGCAGAACCAGAGCGCCGGACGGACCAGAATCTTCGCCACCCCTTGTGATTTCGACGCCGCTCTCATCGCTCGCACCCTTATTTGGCTGCCGTTGGCGTTGCACTGGCGGCCGCGCCCTTCTCCAGCCGCGCGAGGCGGTCGCGGAGTTCCTGATTCTGCTGCTCCAAACGATTGTTCCGTTCATCCGCTTGGATCATGTGCAGCGTGAGTTCCTCGACTTTGGCCAGCAGCTTGGACTGCATCTCGCCCACGCTGACGCCCTTCTCCTTGACTTCCGTTTCCGACGGAATATCCGGCAGGTGATGATTCGCCTGGATGTACGCGCCGACTTCGCTCAACGGCCGCAGGCGGTAGCCGGGCTGGAAGACGTAATCCGACCATCCGGTGTTGGTGACGATGAATTCTTCGGCGCCGACGGTCCCTTTGACGGACAGCAGATATTGCGGGTTTGCCGTCCCGATGCCGACGTTACCGCCGTTAGCGTTTAAGAGGAGGTTGGTCCAGTAGCCTCCGCTGCCGCTTCGAACGGGTTGCAAGTACCCGGCATGGCGAGCCGGGTCGTAGCCCACATTCAGGAATTCAGGATTCGTACCAGTGACTGCTGTGACGCGCAGGGCAGCGGTTCCGGGATTGTCACTCGCGGAGGAACCACTGTGATACAAATCCAGCGGGCTCGCAGGTGCCGTGGTACCAATCCCGACGTTGCCGCCGCTCGTAACGGAGATGGCGTTGTTATTCGGGTAGCTGGGCCAAGCCGACTGGCCCCACACGGGGAGCGGCACTGACGTCATCCACACCACGGCCAAGCCGGTGATCACTGCTCCGGTATGACTCGTGACCCATGAGCATGCACCAACGATTGCGCAATGTGCTCGTCTCATTCTGTCTTTCCTCCCTCGACTTCGCTGTGATCTTACCCGCACCTGCAAAGACCTTTGGATCGGCGCACCGCCGTCCCGGCGCGGCCGCCGGCACGGTCCTGGTATAACGGGTAGGAACGGAAGAGGTAACCTGTCCCGACACCAGAGATAGCGCGGTAACTCGCGCCGGGCCCGGCAGGGCCCGTCGCTGCCGTTGGTTCGGAATCGCCAGCACTCGTTGGACGATTGGTCCTTTCTGCTGTCGTATCCGAGTCTGGCGAGGGGAGTGCACGCATGATTTCGCCTCAAGGCAACAGACCCAGGACGGAAAATGAAAAACTCTTCGGGTTGGTATCGCCGGTCGCGTGTTGGAAGGCCTGCTGGCTCGCATTTGCGGGAAGCGCCACGCCGGTGGCATCACCGAGCTTCAGGTCGTGGCTGGCGATGTAAAAGTTCAGCGCCGTGTCACGCGGCACGGCAAGCCGATAGCTATAACTGGAAATACCGCCCTGGAGATTTGTGGCGGCTGTCGGATTGCCCGAGGCGTGGGCCGGGTAATACAACCCTTTCGGTCCCCACACGCCGAGGGTCAGGTCCGGGCGACGGCCATCCTTGGTCATTTGGCTCAGGACGTTTTGCGCATCTTGCACCTCGACGTTCAAAACGGACGCCGCCGTGAGACTCAACGAGATCCCTGTCGCGTTCTGTCCGGAAGCCAGGGTGACGGTGGTTGGGCCGCTGTTCCATTGGCAGGGATCGAGGTATTGATCGCCCGATGCCTCCACGCAGAGCGAATAATTGCCGGCCGTCAGCCCGTCTATCCGGAATGCGCCGTCGCCGCCCGATTTTGTGTTCTTGGTGAACGGCGGAGCCCCGGCGCGGTTGGCGATTACCAGTGCGGCGGGAATAGGCTTTTGAGTCTTGGCGTCCAGAACCGTCCCTTGGATGCTCGCTGTTCCTGTTTGCCCAATCGCAGCCAGGACCGCAAGCAATAAGATTGAGATGCATTTCACCAGCTTGTCCTCCCATTCGCCGCGCGCCCGGCGATCGTTCGAATTCAGTGGCAACAAAATACCCTTGGACGCCCTGAACACCCCAAGGCCATCGCTCGACGCAGTCTGCTACGTGCGCCATTAACCGCATAGGTATGGCTTGGTCAGGAAGTTTTCCAAAATCTTTCAGAGAGAAAGTACCATCGGAAACCCTCCCGCGCTATGCGGCCCGGACGCTTTTCGGTTTTTCTTCGCCCTGCGTTACACTGGAGCCGATGCGCCTGCTCTCGGGACCCGCCGGCTCCGGCAAAACCACCCACATCCTCGATCGCTTTCGCCAGGCGCTCCGCTCGGNNAAATCGTCTGGCCCGCGAGGGCTTCATATTTCCCCCCAGCCTGGTCCAAACCCTCTCCAGCTTCGTCCGCGATTATGCCGGCGGCGCTGCCGAGGTTTCTCCCGCCGTCTTGTACCTGCTGGTGGAAGAGGCGGCACAACGCGCCGCGCGCCCCGAGTTCTCCCGCGTCACCCGGTTCCACGGATTCTGCAACTCGCTGGCGCGCACCATCGACGAGTTCGCCTCCGCCGGCTGCG
>PLDO01000340.1 GCA_003136215.1 Bryobacterales bacterium | reverse complement strand
AGAGAATCCTGGCGTAGGAGTACGTCAGGCAGAGCCGCGACCGTCAGGGAGCGGTTGACCGCCCGTTGACCTCTCGGCACAACCACGGCAACCGCTCCCTGACGGTCGCGGCTCTCATTGGGGCCGTCCCGCTTGGTCCACTTCTACGTCGCGCACCGGCCAGTTCCTGGCGCTACACTGTCACCATGGATTTAGGCATCGAAGGGAAGGTAGCAATGGTGGCGGCCGCCAGCCAGGGGCTGGGCTTCGCCATCGCCCAGGCGCTGGCGGCCGAAGGCGCGCGGGTCTCGATTGCGGCGCGCCAGCCGGAGACCATCGGCGCCGCCGCCGCGCGAATTGCGCAACTGACCGGCGCGCAGGTGATGAGCTCGGTGGCCGACGTGGCGTCCGCCGCAGCCATCGAAGCCTGGCATTCCGCCACGGTGGAGCGTTTCGGCGGTGTGGACCTGCTGGTGACCAACTCCGGCGGCCCCCCGGCGGGCCCCGCGTCCGGCTTCGACGACGCGGCGTGGCGCAACGCCTTCGAACTGCTCCTCATGAGCGCGGTGCGCACGGTGCGCACCGTGCTCCCCTCCATGGAAGCGCGCGGCGGCGGCAGCATCCTCATGCTGACGTCTTCCTCGGTGAAGAATCCCATTCCGAATCTGGGGCTGTCGAATGTCCTCCGGCCGGCGGTTTCGGCGCTGGTCAAGACTTTGGCCGATGAGTTCGCCCCCAGGAAGATTCGCGTCAACCAACTGGTGCCGGGCCGGATCTCCACCGAGCGGTTGACCTACCTGGACAACGCCAACGCGAAACGCGCCGGCATCACCCTGGAGGAACAGCGCAAGCGCTCCACCGGCGCCATCCCGCTGGGCCGTTATGGCGAACCCGCGGAATTCGCCCGCGCCGCCGCATTCCTGTTGAGCGACGCGGCGGCCTACATCACCGGAGCCACCCTGCAAGTGGATGGCGGCGCCATCCGCTCCGTCGGATAAAGCGGGCAAACACTCTGGTTCGCAGGCGAAACCGCCTGCGCCACCAAAGCCATGGCCCACCTACAGCTTTTGCCCGATGGATTTAGCCTGGCTGAACAAATACAGGTAATCCGTTCCGCCCGCCTTGGAATCCGTGCCCGACATGTTGAATCCGCCGAAGGGGTGCGCGCCCACAACCGCGCCGGTGCACTTGCGATTGATATACAGGTTGCCGGCGTGGAACTCGCGCTTGGCGCGTTCGATCTTGTCTTCACTGGTGGTGTAAACGGAACCGGTGAGCCCGTAGTCGGTGTTGTTGGCAATCGCCAGGGCGTCGTCGAAACTCTTCGCCTTGACCACGGCCAGCACCGGGCCGAAGATCTCCTCCTGCGAAAGGCGGGCCTGGGGAGCGATATCGGCGATCACCGTGGGCTGGATGAAATAGCCCCCGCCGGGTGCGCGCGCGCCACCCGTAATGAGACGCCCCTCCCGCTTGCCGATCTCGATGTAGTTCAGGATGGATTGCATGGCGCCTTCATTGATCACCGGACCCATGCGCGCGTTATCTTCCGGCAGACCGATGGCAATCGTCTCCGTGGCGGCCTTCAGCTTTTCGAGGAACTCGTCGTAGATCTCCCGATGCACCACTACCCGCGAACATGCCGAGCACTTCTGCCCCTGGAAGCCGAAAGCGGCCGCCGCGACGCCTTGCACCGCCGCGTCGAGATTGGCATCGGCATCCACCACGATGGTGTCCTTGCCGCCCATTTCGAGCACCGTGCGCTTGATCCAGATCTGTCCCTTCTGGGGCTGCGCCGCCCGCGAGTGAATGTCCAGCCCGACATCGCGCGAGCCGGTGAAGGCGATGAAGCGCGTTTTCGGATGGGCCACCAGACCGTTGCCGAAAGTCGCGCCGGAACCGGGACAGAAGTTGACCACCCCCGCCGGCATGCCGGCCTCCACCAGCGTTTCGAAGAACTTGGCCGCGATGGTGGGCGAGTCGCTCGACGGCTTGAGGATCACGGTATTGCCGCAGACCAGGCTGGCGCCCGTCATGCCGAGCGCGATGGCGTTGGGAAAATTCCACGGCGAAATCACCGCGCCCACGCCTAGCGCGATGTAGCGCAGGAAACCGCGCTCGCCCGGCAGTTGCACGACGGGTTCGGCCTTGTCGAGCACCAACGCCTGGCGCGCGTAGAGTTCCAGGAAATCGATGGCTTCGGCCGTGTCGGCTTCGGCTTCGTCGTAGTTCTTGCCGACTTCCAGCACCAGCCATGCGTTGAATTCGAACTTGCGCCGGCGCAGCGTCTCCGCTGTCCGGAATAGCACCCCGGTGCGCTCTTCCACCGAAGCGTACTGCCATTTCTCAAAAGCCGCCAGCGCCGCTTGCATGGCTGGTTCCACGTGTTCCAGGCCGGCCTTCTGGTGGATGCCGATCACTTCCGACGGATTCGCCGGGTTGACGGAAACAATCTTGTCGAGGGTGCGGACAGGTTTGCCGCCAATCACCAGATCGTATTCGCGGCCCAGTTGCGCGCGGACCTTTTCAATGGCCTGACGCATGGCGCGGACGTTCTCCGGCTGGCGATAATCGGTGATCGGCTCGTTCACAAACGGCCCTGCGGTGGTTAGAGTGGTTGCCATGATGGAAGCTCGTGAACCAGTATAAAGCCATTTGGACTAGTACTTCGCGCCCCGTACGCCGCCAGTACAACTCGGGCGAATTGGCACTACCCCGCGCCACACGCCCATGCGATATATAGCGCATGGACTATCGCGCCATGCAGTTCGCTTGCCATTGCGGACAAACTCCGGATCGAATCCTCGAAATCGGCTTCACCAGCAACCGGCACATGGTGGTGCACTTCTGGTGCGCCGCGTGCAGCCGCGTGCTCTTCATCTCCCAGTCGCTCGACGAGTGCGCGCAGTTGTGCCCCCGGCTGGACACGGAAACCGAAACCCAGTCTGCTTCGGACGACGCCCGCTTCCTGCAGAGCCTCGGTATCGCAGTCTCCTAATGGACGGTTTGCATTCACGCTACCATGGGGAGACATGGCTTTCCAGTGGCTCCAGATGAGAATTCAGGAAGAACGGGAGCGCAGGGAACTCCAGGCGAAGCACCTGGAACGTCTGCCGGCCGCGCTGCAAGAGATCCACGACCATCTGGCGCAGTGCATTCAGAGCTACACCGAAAACTTCGGCTCCGATTCGGCGGATATCGTGCTGCTGGGCGATAGGATCAAGGTTACGGTGCGCGAGGAGCGGGGCGGGAAGTGGCAGGCTCTGTCCAAGGTGGAAGTGATCGCCGTGCCGGATATGCCGGGATTCCGGGTGGAGCGCGGTGAGGTTTCGTTGGAAGTGGAATTCGGCCTGCTGCCCAGCGATAAGCTGTTCTACCGCGATCGCGAGCAGGACAAATACCTGACCATGGAAGAGTTCACCCGGCGCATTCTGGACCGCGCTCTGTTCCCCGCCCTGCGCGAGCAGTAGGACAGACGATCGCCTTCTGTCGTCTGTCAGCTAACTGAGAGGTTGACAGGCCACAAAAGACGATGNNCACCCTGAAATCATGCGTTGGACGGCTGCGCTCCTGCTTTTGCCGCTGGCCCTGGCGGCCCAAACCACACCCGACGACTCCTGCACCGTCAGCGGCCAGGTATCGAACGCTATCACCGGCGAACCGGTCCGGCGCGCGCTGGTAGCCTTGCAGAAGATCGATATGGCATCGCCCAACGTGATGATCAACAGTCGGGTCAGCAACACCGTCTCCACGGATGCCGCGGGAAAGTTCGAAATAACGGGCATCGCGCCCGGCAAGTACCGCCTGTCGGCGGAGCGCAGCGGGTTCATCGTCGCGCAGTACGGCTCGCGCGGACCCGGCAAGGCGGGCACCCTGCTCACCCTGGAGGCGGGGCAGAAATCCAGCGATCTGGCGATCCGCCTGACGCCGCACGGGGTGATCGCCGGGCGCGTGCTGGATG
>PLDO01000454.1 GCA_003136215.1 Bryobacterales bacterium | reverse complement strand
GGTGCAAATAGATGCACTATCACACTACGGTATGTATACTGGTGTTTCGTTCCGCCGCCCGCCCTTCACCCTTTGTCTCAACCACATGCCACCATGAGACCAGCGGAATCAGATTTTGACGTCCCTTGATAGCCGTGGTCCCCTCGGGGCCGCTCCAGTGCCACCTCGTTTCTTCGCCCGCTCGCCCTTTGTTCACGTGATCCATTCTCATAGTGCATTTTGCTGCACTATGGGTTTATAAAGTGAAGAATGATGATCCTCGGTGATCGTCGAGGAACGATGATCGATCCCATGGGATGTCAGGGCACAGTTGATAGAGAAGTTTGGGCCGTGATGATGAGGATTAGGCTATTCATGGTCGCGGACTCGGTCCCTCAGGCATGTCGGTCCGAAGGCCCAGTGTATAAGGGATCAGCGGATGCTGTTACCTGAGTTCCGTAGACTTGCAGCGCTTGTGAGCGTAATTGGGCGCGCTCAGTCCCCGGCCTTCTTGGATTCGGTTCCCGCGGCGAGCTTGGGCTGACGCTTCGTAGCGGCCTTTTTCGGCTCCGGTTTGGGCGCTAGCCGGAGGAACGGCAATGGCGGCACCGGAAGGCCCATTCGCATCGTCATGTTCTGAATCAGCTCACGCGTATACGGCCAGCAGTGAAAAATGGCGTTGCCGTCCTTGAAGGCATCCAGATCCTGTTGGGCCGGCACATAGCCCGGTTTCAAGTCGTAAAGCAAGGCGTAGCGGCAGACGACTTGGAACAGATGGGAATCTGTTTCCTCAGCCGCGTCATCGGGATCTCCGAAGACGCTGATGCGTACGGCGATTTTCGCCTGGCCCTCAGAAACGCGTAAGACGGTCTGATCCATCTTCATTCTTAGCCGGAGGCTGTCTTTCAGAGGCGCCCTGTCTTCGGATGTAGAGGCCAAACAGTCCATCAATTCCACGTCCCGAAGGTCGGCGTTTACCTGAAAGCGGTGCGCCGCCAGCACTGCTTCCTGATCTTGCTGAATTGTGAAACCCATTCAATCTCGCCTCTTCTTTCAGGCAGTGGGCCACATACATGGAACCAAGCCGGAAGGCAGCGTGACGCCTTCGGATGAATTGGACGCGCCCGGCGCGTCCCATTCTGATTGCACCTCTCGGCGCGGCATTTGGACAACAATCATCTGAGTGCGCGATGCAGCCGACGGCACTCCGAGGTGGGCTTCCAACTGGGTCACGTTCTCCCGAGCCGCGGGAAGATCCGACTTGAGACGGATCAACTCGTCCATCGCCTGATCCTGGACCAGACCGGCTTCCCACCGTTTCGGGCTGGCTTCACTGACCTTCAAGTACTTGGCAAACGCTCGGAAGCTCATTCGGAGGTCTTCCCGGGCTTGCTTCAACTCTTTAGTGGTGAGCAGCCCATGCCTGGTGCGGTAAGCATCCGCACTGGCAATCGTATAGGCGTCGGACTGCGCGTCCGTCATCACATGAAATCCGCAACGGTTGCAGACCATTGCTTCCGTACGGACAGGGGTCTCCTCTCCCCGCACCCTGGCGGTCATGTCGGTAACTGAGGGCATCATCTTACCCTTGGCACACTGAAAGCACTTCATAGCTATTTCCGTTCAAAACGCGGAGGATGACACGACCAAAACAGAACCTGAGGACTTTTCGCGCTACCAGCAATCTGGAACTTGAAGTAAACCTCGCACCCCAGAATGCTGCAGCGGAAAATGAAGGGAGATCCGGGCGGCTCTTCCAGATCACCGGGGGGCTGATAGGACTCGGGAGGCACTTCATCCAAAATGGAGAGCGTCTTCTCGCGGACGTCCCCGCCCACCACTGAAAAATCGCGCATGTCGTCAATAAAGTTTGGTGTCCGGACAGCATAGCCGAGATCCGCTTCTTTTCGGGCGATCTTAATTGCCTGATCGGGAGCCCAGAGGCCGAGATATCCCTTGCGCAGGACCTCCGCACGCTGCTTCGGCGATTACTTCGCGAAATGTCCCAGCCGATCTAGCCTTTCGGCGTTGGCAATCCAGCATGTTCTCAGCTCCTTGCCGCTGAGGGCGCTCATCAATTCCACCTATACGGTATCATATGATCCCACCACACTCAATGCCCAAATATACTAAATTACCTGAATACTGTTGAAAATAATACTGATGTTTTTCTTCCAGTCCTCGAAATGGAATCTGTCTAAGCATAAGCCCGAGGCCCGCGTGACCTCTCGATGACTCAAGTTCCCGCAATACCGCAACCCGGACAGACCGTTGGCGTCCGGCAGCGCCTCTACCTCGTAGAGGAAACGATCAATCCTGTACGTTCAGGCGATTCCAGCCTCGTCAGGCTGTCCTGCGTTGATGACGACGCGAAGGCCAGCTGCTTGAGGTCCTCTGGGAACGGGAACTCGATGCGCACATCCAGACCGGCGAAGATTGGGATGCCATCACGGCCCGCGGGTTCGACCCGCCGAAGCACTTTGCGGCGTAGCCTACTCACCATAACGGCCTCGGCCAACACCCTGCAATGGGCACATGATCGAATCCATGTCTTTTTATCGTTTCGCTGGCTGGCACCACTTAAGTGAAATGCTTCAATACTTGGAGGAAGAAGCGGGGAGTCCTGTCCGCGTCAACGCTATGACCGTTCCGCTTGAACCGCGCCAACATTTCACAGAGAACGACCTCGTCCGGGTACGCCTCTTTGATCCAAAGGAATTCCTGTTCCGTGATCGGTCGGTAGCAACTGGCGACAAGCTCCAGGATGATCGCTCGCGTTGGAGTTCCGACTGGTGTTGCAACCTGGACTGATGTTGGAGTTCCGACTGGTGCTGCAACCTGGACTGATCTCGTGGTCGGAGGCGCGGTGGTGCCGGGTATCGTCGGCCGGCCCGACGATGGGGCTGCTGGAGTAGCCGGCCTCAATCCCGGTTTTGGGGACGTCGTCTCGCCGGCTGGAAGCGCAGTGGGTTCTTCGCGTTTGGCGACGGGAATGGTGTATTGGTTTCACTGCTGTCCAAGACGGGAC
>PLDO01000366.1 GCA_003136215.1 Bryobacterales bacterium | reverse complement strand
GCCCGCTCGCCGATGCCGTTGACGGTGCATTCCACCTGCCGCGCGCCGGCCTCGATGGCCGCCAGCGAGTTGGCGACGGCCAGGCCGAGATCGTCGTGGCAGTGCACGCTGACCACCGCACAATCGCCCAGCGCGCGGGCGACCTGCCCGATCAGCGCGCCGTATTCCTTGGGCGTGGAATAGCCCACCGTATCGGGAATGTTCACCGTGCGCGCGCCGGCCGCCACCACGGCCCTGGAGATCTTCTCCAGGAACTCGGGCTCGGTGCGCGCGCCGTCCTCGGCGGAGAACTCCACGTCGTCCACGTGCGTGCGTGCCAGTTCCACGGCAGCCACGGCTTCTTCCAGCACCTGCTCCTCGCTTTTCTTGAGCTTGTATTTGAGGTGAATCGGGCTCGTGGCGATGAAGGTGTGGATCCGCGGGCGCTTGGCGTGTTGCAGGCTCTTGGCGGCGCGCTCCACGTCCAGCGTGCAGCAGCGCGCCAGCGCAGCTACTTGCGCCCACGGGAACTCGCGGCTCACCGCCTCCACAGCCTGGAAATCGCCTTCGCTGGCGATGGGGAAGCCCGCTTCCAGAATGTCCACTCCCAGTTCGACCAACTTCCGGGCCATCTTCAGCTTCTCGGGAACCGTCATGCTGCAGCCCGGCGATTGTTCGCCGTCGCGCAGCGTTGTATCGAAAATGTATACGCGGTCGCTCACAAGAGCCATTATCGCGGTCTGGCGTTAGATTTAGCAAATTTATAATATTAGCGGTCCATATTAGCAAGTGTTATATTCAGAGGAAGCCCTATGGAACTTCATTCCTTGCAAGTGTTTCTCACGGTTGCCACCGAGAAGAGCTTCTCCCGCGCGGCCGGAAAATTGTTACGCACCCAACCCGCCATCTCCCTCTCATTGCAGCGCCTGGAGCAGGAATTGGGCGAGAAACTGATCGACCGGTCGGGCAAGGACCTGATTCTCACCGACGCCGGGCGCACCGTGCTGGAGTATGCGCGGCGCTTCCAGAGCCTGCATCAGGAGATGGACAACTCCATCGCCGAACTGCGCGACAATTCCGCCGGGCGGCTCACCATCGGAGCCAACGAATCCACCACCCTCTATTTGTTGAAGCACATCGAGAGGTACCGCGAGATGTACCCCAAGGTGAAGGTGCAGGTCCGCCGCAGCTATTCCAGCAGGCTGCCCAACGAACTGCTGGACGGCAATCTGGAACTCGGCGCCATCAGTTACGATCCGGGCGACGAGCGCATCAAATCGAAGGTGATTTACATCGACGCGCTGGCGTTCGTGGTGTCGCCGCGGCACCGGTTGGCCAGCCGCAAGGCGGTTTCGATCACCGAACTCGCCGCCGAAAACTTTATCGCGCATAACGTGGTATCGCCCTACCGGGAGGTGGTGCTGCGCGAGTTTCTGGCGCACAAGGTTCCGCTGCGCATGGATGTGGAGATGCCGACCATCGAGACCATCCGCAAGTTGGTGGAGCGCAACCTGGGGGTGGCATTCCTGCCGCGCATGTGCGTGGAACAGGAGATCGAGCAGAAGCGCCTCTGCGAAGTGCGTGTCAAGGAGATGCACGTGGAACGGAAGATCCGGCTGATCTACCCGACGCGCCGGGCGCTCAGCCACGCGGCGAAGGCGTTCCTCGAGGTCGTGGGATAGGCAGCGGCGCGGTGATTCGCCGCAATTTCAGTACGCCGCCCTTACCCCGCGCTCCGAATAGTCAGCTAAGGAAGCGGGCTCGTGCCGTGTCCAGGATGTCCGCTGGCGCCTTTCACATGACCGCGGTGCCGCGGGTCCCTGGAAAGCTTTGTCGCGGGGCCAGGCGTGGCCGCGGCGTTGGGGGAATGCAGCCCATACACGTTCAGCCGGTCGGAAAAGGTGGCGAGATACACCTTGCCGTTGGCCACGGTGGGTGGGGCATATTTGGCGAAATCGAAGTGGTCGGCCGGTTCGCTCGTGTCGGTGCTCCAGAGCAGTTGCAGGGTGTTGGCGTCGAAGGCGCGCAGGGTGCCGCGCACAATTTCGACCCACGCATCGTCCTTGTAGGGGATGGCCGCCCAGAGAATGCCGTCATCCTGGCCGTTGGCGGAGACGGAAAGGAATCCGCCCGGCATGCCCTTATTGCCCATCATGCCGGTGAGGGCTTTGGTGTGAAACTGAGTGCGCGGGTCCCAGTGAAACGCGCGCACGTGGTCCTCTTCCGGCCACAGGTAGATCGTGGGGCCTTTCGACCGGCTGTTCCAATAGACGGGCGATCCGTGGTTGTGATGGTACCCGGCGTTAAAAAGGGCAGGGAACCAGCTCAGAAGCGTAATCCGCCACGGGCGCGCCGCCTGGAATACCTGGACCGGCGGATTGAGCCGGTCGTGCGGCCAGTGATGCTGTTGCAGGCCGCCGAGCCGGGACCGCTGCAGCACAAAGATCCTTCCATCCTTGCCGCCGCCGACGATTTCATCGCTGTCCGGCATCAACAGGGGGCCGGACGACCCGAGGTCGATATCCAGCAGATTGAGGCTGTTCACGCTGGCGGGCGCGAACCAATCCAGAGGCGTCAGCTCGGGGCTCAATTTGAGAAACGTGCTGCCGAACTGCTTGTGACCGTCGGGATCGAAGCTGCCGTTGCCGGTCATGACGTACAGGTTGCCCTGCGTGTCGGCCGCCGGCCCGTTGCCGGCCTGCCAGATTCCGCCCATTTCACCGCCGGGCGTGGTGCAGAAAGCGGGCTCCAGTTGGCGGAGCGTCTCCGGATCGAAGGCGATGATGAATCCCTGCCACGGGGGCGCATCCTGGTGGGATCCGAAGGCGGCGTATACCCTGTGGTTGGCCAGCAACAGGGCGGCGCGTTGCAAGTGGCGGCGGGCTACGTCCTCGGGCGGGACGTTGGGCGCGGTCATCGGAATCCGGATATCGGTTTGATGCGCGATGGTCCCGGTCGCAAGATCGAGCGAGTGGATGCGATACACCACCGGGCAGGCGGCGGTGGCGGTTTCCGCGCCGGGGCACTGCGGCTCGGCAATCTTCGCCACGACGTAAATCAGTTGATTCGCCCGGTCGATCGCGGGCGTGCTGGTGATGCCGATGTACGGGCGGATGTTGTACTGTCCCATCAGCGCACCCGCGTCTTTGGGTATGCGGTCGTACGGCATGGGCGCGCCCAGGCTGACTTTCCAAAGTGGCGACGCCTCGGCTCCGTCGGCATCGAAGGCATAAACCATGTTGCGCATGGTAGCCACGAAGACGGCATTGCGCGTGCCTTTGCCGGGGATCGCGAGATCTCTCACCACCAGCGGCTGCGCGTAGATCTGCCCCTCCACCACAACCGAAAAGAGTTTGCCGAATGCCTGCGTCTTTAAGGTTGCCGGAGAGAGGATCTTCTCGTCGAGGACGGCGCCGGTGCGCGCCAGGTCGTTGTGGTGAGTGAGTACGTCGGTAGCGGACGCGATGGCGGAAGCGGCCAATAGCAGAGCCACGATTCGCATCCGGATAGCTTATCACTTGCCGGGGAATGCTCGCGATGTGCAGCCAGACAATGTCCCGCCAGACAAAAAAGGGGCAGGCCGGCGATCGCTCTCACCGTCCTGCCCGTTGCCTACGCCTTGCGGTTACCGGTCTCCGACGAAATTCACCAGCACCTGAGTCTCCGCTTCCACTGCCTGCCCGTTGAGCATTGTCGGGCGGTAGCGCCACTGCTTCACCGCGTCCACGGCTGCGCCGGTGAGCATGGGATGGCCGGAGATGACGGTCACCTTTTTGATGCTGCCGTCCGTGCCAATGGTGGCATTCAGCTTAACCACGCCCTTGGCGCCGGTCTGTTTGGCCATCTTGGGATAGTCGGCGTCCTTACGATAGATCAGCACGGCCTGTTGAATCTGGCCGCCCGACCTCGGCTTGGAATCGGCGGCGAAACTGGCGGCCGGAGGCGCGGCCGGGCCTGGGGCCAGTACGTTCATGTTGACACCGGGGATCGCCGCGGTGGTGGGGCGATCGCCTGCGCTTTGCGTCGGGGCGTCCGCCATATCCGTGGGCGCTGCCGGGCGCAGCCTCTGCGATAGCGATTCGGTCTGGAACGGTTTCAGAGGTGCCGCGGCCGGCTTGACGGGCGGTTGTTCGACCGGAGGTTGTTCGCCGGCAACAGGCGCCGTCGCGCCGGGAGGCACTGCGCCAGGCAGCGGTTTAGCGCTGGTATCCACGGCGGCCGTTTTGGCCGGGCCCGCATTCTGCTCTTGCAGCGGCGAGGGCGGCCGCAGCATTCGAACCGATTCGCTGGTGGTCTGTTTCTGCGCCTTGTCGAGCACCTGCATCACGAACCGGATGTCCGTGCCCGAGGGCGAGTAGACGATCCTCCCGCTGGCCAACTGCGCCAGGTCCATGTCCACGTTCTCGTGCTGGTCGCCGTCCGTGATGGATAGCACGGCTTTGCTGGCGTTGCGGATGGCTTCCGCCTCCGGGCTCCAGGTGAGCAGCAACTCGCCGGCGGCGCGCTCCACGCGCAACTGCAGCTGCGACGAGTCCTGGCGCACCGCGGTTGGGGACTTGCTGTTATTGCGTAACAGACCGGGGTACACGAATAAGGCCACAAAAAGAGCGATGCTGGCCGCTGCCGCGACCATCAACTTCACCGCCTTGCCGCTGCGTGCGGCGGGGACGGCGAATTCCGGCACCGCCAGGGCAGGCAACGTTTCCGCCTGTTCGGCCTTCGCGGGGGTGGCTATTTTAACGGCAGGTTCGCTCTTGGCGGCTTTATCGGCCTTCGCCGTCTTATCGTATTTGTCTTTGTCGCTCTTGTCGCTCTTGTCGTTTCTGACCGGCTTGTCGGCCTTGGCTGCCTTGTCCGGAACGATGGCGGTTTTCTCTTCCACTACCGCCGCTGCCGGTGCCACCGTGGCGGCCGGTGCGGGCGGCGCCGCCACCGGCGCGGGCGGAGGCGCTGGCTCGGCTACTGGCGCGGCCGGCAGGGGAATTTCGCGACGCGAAGCGATAGGGACTATCTGCGCCCGCGTGGTGAGTCTTGCCGCCGGTGGCGGCGCGGCGGAAGGCGCGGGGGCCTTGGGCTCCAGCGGCGCCGGCACATGGCCCGCGCCCAGTTCGCCGGAGCGGAATGGAAACTCGAGGCAGCTGGCCTCTCCGTTTACCTTGCCATTCTCCCAGATGAAAATGCCCGCCGTGCTGGCCTTGGTGGCAAACGGGCGAACCAGAAGTGCGATGTGATGCGGGTCGCGGAATCGCGCTTGGAAAAACGCCAGGTCGTCGCCGTCCAGCGAGATGCCTTTGCGCGTGTGACTGCGGAAAAAGCCCGCCACCCCGTGGCCCGCCCCCAGCCTCTGTTGTATCGCTTGCTCGAAGCGGCCCAGGTCGGCGTCACTCAACCGGTACAGCGGGCCGCGGCTGTAATCGCACGCGATCAATTCATAATCCGCGATGGAAACCACCAGCGGACTTCCCGGCGCCACGTCGCCCACTAGCAAACCGCCGATTTCCGAACCACGCGAAGTGAGCGAGCGGAAACTCTCCACTGCTTCTCGTTCCAGACGGTCAATCAAGCTGAAGGGGATCCGCACCGACACCGGTTTTTGCGGTACTTCCCATAAGTACTGGGGGGAAGGTGAAGTTTGTACGTCAAAACGTTCCGCACGTGCCGTCGACTCAGTCATCGAATTCCTCCACTGGCCCCGCACAAATTGAATCTAGACCAGCTCACGATGATTTTACTCAAAACGCTCCTAATTTACGCACTTATTTCTGGTATATTTTTATAGATATCAAATGCGGACTTGTGAGTGTTAACTATTGATAACATTCGCTACCACGCCTTATTGTCTTTGGTTAGCTTCTGGATAGTCCCAGCATTTATCCTAGTAATTGAGAAAACATTTTCATATACTAGTCCCGAAAATGAATGCGAGAAGCTGTCAGCTTTGCGGAAAACCGTTAAGCCGCCTGCGAGTCGGCGGCGACGGCGACTTCTGCTCGCGCGAGCACCGCAACCAGCACCGGCTTCGGCGCGGCATGGACCGCCTGGAAGAAGCCAATAAGGTCACCAGCCTGATGCGCCGCCGCGAGAATCCGCGCCACATCTCGGCTGCCCGGCTGATGTGCAACTCCGCGCTGGAACACCGCGCATTCCTGGAACCCAAGCAGCTCGTGCGCAAGACCGGCTTCGCCGCCTTTTCGCCGCGCTTGTCCGGGCCGGCCGCGCCGCGCATCGCCGGCGGTGAGGATCGGTATCAACCGCCGCGAGCTGCGCGCCTGGCGGGCGCCGGCGCGTCCCGGCGAGCCGAGACATCGAGAATCGGCATCAACGGCCGGGCCACCTTGCCCCTGGTTCCGCCGCGCCGCCTGCAGTTGCCGGTGCAGATTCCCCAGGCCCCTTTGGTTGCGCTGCACTGCCAGACGCCGGCGCCACGGACGGCGCCGCGCAATTACGGAATGCTGCGCCACGGCCAGATTCGCGTTCACCTGGGGGACGGCAGCCTCGTGGCGGCTGCATTGCAACCGCGCCGCGTGCTGGCTTTGGATCGCGAAACCCAGCCGCTCAATATCAAATCGTTTGCCTTGGAAGGCAACGCCCTGCGGGTTTCCATCGGCATCGGATTCCGTGTTGCCGCCGTGGCCTGGCGCGATTGCCTGAGCCAGCCGGCGGCGCGGGCAGCGCTCGTCTGGCCGCGTGCTCCGCGAAGGATGACGGCGAAAAACCACGATTCCTTCGCCGCCAGCCGCAGCCTGACAATCGATATCCCGCGGTTCTCCGCCCGCCTCCCCGAGGTTTCCAGCCTGAATCGTCACGCCCAATTCGTCTTTCCGGGAAGCCTCACGCCGCGCCGCCGCCGGCCCGCCGGCGGCGCCCAACCGGCCAGGCGCGCCAGCGATGTCTCCTGGGCCGTCCCGGAGCCGCATTCCCTCGGTATGGCGGTGGCGCCGCCTTCCGCCGGGTTTGCCAGGCGCAACGGAGCTCACGTCTTCAACATCGTGTTGCTGCCATCCACGACGCGTCCGTTACGCCAGGTTGCGTTTAACGCCTTTGTCCCACGTGAGCCCGTGGGTTGCCCGAGCGTCGATTTCGAAGGCATGGTAGCTGCGGCGCTCGTCGGTTCCCCGGTCACTCCGGGAGCAGGCGCCGAGGCAGCCGCGCCCCAACCGGCCTCCACGGAAACTCCCGCCCCCACGGTGCGCATCGAAGAACACTTCGGATCCGGCTGGGACAACTGGATGGGCGGCATGAAGGACTGGCGGGTGGACGTCGCCGGCGTGCGCACCGGCCCCCTCGCCCTCTTCGTTCCCACCCTGGAATTGATCGACTACGAATTGGAGTTCCTCGCGCGCATCGACCAGCGCAGCCTCAATTGGGTGGTGCGCGCCGCCGGACTCGACGAGTACCTGCGTTGCACGCTCACCGCCGTGGGTGGCGGCGAGCTGGAATTCAGCCGCTGTGCCGTCGTGGCCGGACTGCCGCAAGCGCCCGTGATCGCTTCCCAGCGCCTGCCCGGAAAACCGCGCTCCGCGGTGACTGTCAGCACCAGTGTTTCCGGCGACACCTTCACCGTCAAAGTGGACGGCAAAAGTGTCGACTGCTGGGACGACAGCCGCTTCCCCATGGGAGGCATAGGATTTACCGGCGCTCCGGATGACCCGGCCCGCCTTTACTGGGTAAGGCTCTCCTCTACCGAATTAACCGCCAAGGAGTATCAGACAAAATGAGTACCACAGCTATGAGAACGCCCGCCAAGGTCCAGAGCCTGCGCGCGCACGAAATTGACGGCGGCGATAAGGGCGCCGGTTCGCAGACCCATTTGGCGCGAGCGGTCACCCTCCATCTTGCCGGCAAGCGCGAGGAGGCCCTCAAACAATTACAGCGCGCCATTGCCGCCAACGAAGCCTCGGCCGAAATCTATCGCGCCATGGGGCATATCCAGTTCGAACTCGGCAACTTTGAGGAGGCGGCCAAGAGCTACCGCATACTGGCCCAGGTGAAGCCGCAGTATGCCATGGGCTGGTTCAACCTGGCCGTCTGCCTGGAACGCTCCGGCGGTTGGGAAGACGCCGCCCAGGCCTTCCATCGCGCGTCCACGCTGGATGCCAACTACCTCGATGCCCACCTCGGTCTCGGCGTCTGCCACCTCCGCCAGGAAGATCCCAAATCCGCCCTGTTCAGCTTCAGCCGGTGCCTGGAACTGAATCCGGCCCACCAGGAGGCGCAGTTCGGCAAGGCGGTGGCGCTGCAATCGCTCGGTCATCCGGACGATGCCGCGGAGATTTATCAGAAGATTCTGGAGCGCAATCCCGATTCCGAGGAGTCGCTCGCCAATCTGATTCTGATCGGCATGGCGAAGGAAGACTTCGACATGGTGCGGGAGTACTCCGAACACCTGCTCGAACTGCGTCCGGACTCTACGGTGGCGCTGGAAGGACTGGCATCCTGGGCCTGCGCGGCAGGCGAGCACGCCCTCACCGCGAAGTTCTGCACGCTCCTGGTCAGCGCCGTGCCGGGTCACTTTGAAGGCTGGTTCAACCTGGCGCTGGCACACCAGAAATCGGGCCGCTTCGAACCTGCCTCCGAAGCCTACGCGGAGTGCATCAAGCTGCGCGTGCAATCCTGCGAAGCCCACACCAACATGGGGATCGTCCGTGAGCAGCTCGGCGACCTGGCGGGCGCGCGAACCGCGTACGAACACGCCATCAAGGCCGGCCCCGAGGCGCTCGCGCCACTGTGGAATCTCGCCCTGCTGCTCGAACACCAGGAGCAGTTCGAAGAGGCCGAACGCTACTACAAGCAGGTGCTGGAGCGCGCTCCGAAAGAGGAAGAAGCGCGCTTCCGCATGGGCTACCTGCGCTTGCAGCGCGAAGATTACCGCGGCGCGGCGGAGGCCTTCGAAGGCTGCCTGAAGTATCGCCCCGCATGGCCTGAAGCCCACGCCAACCTGGCGCTGGCATACAGCGGCATGGGCGAGCGGGACCACGCCGAACGCCTCTACGAGAAGATGCTCGACAACGATCCGAAGTCCATGGACGCCCTCCGCGGCCTCGCTGCGCTATCCATTCAGGCCAACGATTTCGACACCGCCCTGGAGTTCCACGTGCGCCTGATCGATCTCGGCGAGCGCTCCGCCGAAGTGCTCTACAACGCCGGCTTGATGTACGAAAAGTCCGGCCAGCTCGACAAGGCCGCCCGCCTGTATCGCGATGCCCTCGCCCAGCAGCCCGACATGCCCGAGGCGCTGCTCAACCTCGGCCGCATCATGGAATCCAACGGCAAGACGGAAGAAGCGCGCTCCTGCTGGAGCAAGGCGCTGGAAGCCGAGCCCGCCCTGGCCCAAGGCTACTTCGGCCCGGCCATCGAATAGTAGGACAGGCCTCCTGGCCTGTCCCACCGCCGTGAGATAATCGTCTCGCCATGTCCGCACATGCTTTCACCGCGGCAGTCCTGCTGTCCGCCGTTCTTTGCGCGCAGCCTCCCCAAGGCCCACAACCTGAGTCTATGCGCCAGGCCCAGCAGGCGTTGCGCGATGGCCAGCTCGACGATGCCCTTGCCCTATACGTCAAAGAACTTGCCGCCAACCCCATTTCGCTGCAAGCCAACAATGCCGCCGGCGCCGTGCTCGACCTGATGGGCCTGGGCGCCGAGGCGCGCCAGCACTTTCAGCGCGCCATCGATGCGGCCCCGGACCCCGCCGCCAAAGCCAACGCCCAGCGGCAGATGGCCATGTCGTACGCCTTCGAGGGAGATTGCCGCAACACCGTGAAGTACCAGCAGATGGCGATCGCCTACTGGGCCGCTCGCGAACAGGCGGAACCGCAGAACGCCTTCTACCAGCAAGGTGAGCTGGCCAACGAGGCGGCGCGTGTCTGCATCGATTCCGGCGATCTGGAGTACGCGGCCACCTGGTACCGCAAGGGTGCCGGGTTCGGATTGCTTGAACCGGGCAACGAGACCCATCCCCGGAGCTTGTGGAACTTCCGCCTGGAACACGCGCTGGCGCGCATCGCGGCGCGCCGCGGCGATAAGGCCGAAGCGCAAAAGCACGTGGCGGCGGCCAAGGCGCAGTTGGACGGCGACCCGAAGATGGCCGGGCAGCAAGCGCGCTTCTTCCCCTACCTGACCGGCTATGTGGCGCTCTATACCGGCGATTTCAAGACCGCGCTCGACGACTTGCAGCAGGCGGTGGCCATGCAGGGCAACGCCGGCGACCCGTTCCTGCAATGCCTGCTGGGCATGACGTACGAGAAGCTGGGCGAGAAGGAAAAGGCGATGGAGTGCTATCGCAAGGCGTCGACGACCACGGCGCACAATCCGCCGGCGGCGTTCGCGATACCGTTCACGCGCAAGAAACTGGGGTAGGCGCAGTACCATGACCAGCGTCTGCATGGAATAATAGGCTCAGATAATCTTGCCGGCAGATCCCGCGCTTCCGTGGACAGGCGGCTTATAATCTGGACATGCGACTTGCCGTTTTACTGGGAATTCTTGCCGCTGCGTTGCGCGCGCAGAGCTTCGATCCGAAAATGCCCGCCGCGGTGCCGCCGGCGGCCGGCGCCGTCGTCGAGAGTGCGCCGCTGCGTTACATCGAGGTGCAGGTGGGAACGGGCGCGGCGGCCAAGCCGGGACAGGAGTACACGGTCCACTATACTGGATGGCTGCGCGACGGCACTAAGTTCGATTCCTCGGTAGACGCGGGCAAGCCGCTCGAGTTCGTGCAGGGGCGGCGGCA
>PLDO01000532.1 GCA_003136215.1 Bryobacterales bacterium | reverse complement strand
GGGCCGCGGTCGGCTGGGGTGGGCCGGAACTCGATGGCGTCCACGTCATCGCGCCGGACGGCGAGAAGATCGGGGCCATCCACCTGCCGGAGGGCGCCGCCAACCTCTGCTTCGGCGGCCCCAAGCGGAACCGGTTGTACATGGCCGCCAGCCAGTCGCTGTACTCGGTGTACGTGGGGACGCGCGGCGCGCACGTTTCGTAGAGGTGAGTCAGGCGCGCAGCCAGCGCAACATGTGAGGATACGGCTCGACGCCCAACGCGCCGGCGCTCCGCGCGTCGAGAGTCAGTCCGAGCCACTGGAGCATGGGCACGCCGATGTAGCGGCCTTCGGCGAAGTTTTCGAGTATGCTCCGGCTGCCTCCGTGGTAGCCATGCTCGTGGAAAACCACCGCCGGGTCGAGTTGCAGATGAACCGCCGCGGCGTAGCTCCACGCAATGGCGCCGAGTTCTTCGCCTCCGTCGTCGCCCACGCTGCCCGTCACCTGCCGGCGGCGCTCCCCGGTGAGCAGGGCAAGGTGCCCAGCCTCGTGCAACAGGTCGCCGGGCCAGGAGAGCTTAGACGAGTCCACCCGCAGAATACCAAGGTCGGCGTGGATGCCGGGCAGGAAGGTGGGGTGGGAGATTTCCGCGACCTCCACCGGCAAGCCGATCACGGCGAGAAAGTTGGCGATGATGGAAAAACTACCGTCGGACAAGTTCAAACGGTAGCATAGTCTCATGGCCGTGGCGCACCTGAAACTTCCGATGAGCTTCGACGTGGCCCGGCTTCAGGCGGATCTGGCCGGAATCCGTCAGGACGAATGGATCGCGCACTTCAATACCGCATACTACGACGGCCTTTGGAGCGGTGTTGCCCTGCGCACCACCGTAGGCGCGCACGTGCCGTTGTATCCCGACCCGGGCAAGAACACCTATGTCGATCTGGAAGTGCTCGGGCGGTGTCCGTACATCGCCGAAGTGCTGGCGGCATTTCACTGTCCTCTGCAACTGGTGCGGCTGCTGAAACTAAGTCCGGGCTCGAACATCAAAGAGCATCGCGATTACAACCTGAGTTACGAGGATGGCGAGGTGCGCGTTCATATTCCGATTCAGACCAATCCGGGAGTGGAGTTCCTAGTGGACGGCACGCCGCTCGCCATGGGGGAGGGGGAGTGCTGGTATGTCAACTTCAATCTGCCGCACCGGATCCACAATCGGGGGGCTACCGACCGCGTCCACTTAGTAGTCGATTGCGTGCTGAACCCGTGGCTGCGCGGCATGTTCCCGGCGGAGTGACATGCCCCCGTGGAGCGGCAGCGGATGCGCGCGGGCGGCGCAAGGCCCGGCAGGGCTTACCATAGCGAGGCAAGGTATGACAATCTGGAATACGATGCCGCCACGCTTATGCCTGCCGTAGAGATTACAAACGTCACCAAGACTTTCGGCGAGGTCACCGCCGTGGATGACCTCTCCCTTACCGTCCCCGAAGGCAGCGTTTTCGGCTTTATCGGTCCCAATGGGAGCGGGAAGACGACCACGCTTCGCATGATCGTCAATATCTTCTATCCCGACCGCGGGCAGATTCGCGTGCTCGGACACGAGATGTCCGGCGCGCGCAATCACTTGATTGGATACCTCCCCGAGGAACGCGGCCTTTACCGCAAAATGCAGGTCCGCCCGCTGCTCGAGTTTTTCGGCGAACTGCGCGGCGGACGCAAGGTGACGCGGGAGGTGGCTGCCTGGCTTGTGCGGCTCGACCTGGCACACTGCGCCACGCGGCGCGTCGATACACTGAGCAAAGGCATGAGCCAGCGCGTGCAGTTCATCGCCGCGGTGGTCCCCGAACCGAAACTCCTCATCCTCGACGAACCCTTCACGGGGCTCGATCCGGTCAGCGCCGATGTGTTGCGCGAGGCCATTCTCGATCTGCGGCGGCGCGGCGCCACGGTTATCCTCAGCACCCACGATATGACGGTGGCGGAAACCATGTGCGATCACATCTGCATGATCTTCCGCGGCAGGAAGGTTCTCGATGGCACGCTGGCCTCGATTCAGGATCAATACTCCAACGACACGATTCGCGTGGCCGTAAGCGGAGGGCCGGCAGTGCTGGACGGCTTGCCCGGCGTCGAAAAGGTGCGCGATCTCGGCCAGGTGCAGGAGCTTCGCATGGCGCTGGGATGCGACCCGCACGAGGTGCTGCGTGCGCTGGTGGAGCGCACCCGGGTGACCAGTTTCTCGGTCGCCAAGCCTTCCCTGCACGATATTTTCGTGCGCATCGCCGGTCCGGCGGCGGAGGAGGTGGAACTTGCGTAAGATCCTGCTGATGGCCAAACGCGATTACATCCAGAGCGTGCGCAACAAGACCTTTATCATCGGGCTGATCGTGGCGCCGATGCTTTTCGGCGGAGGCTTCCTGGGAATCGCCATCCTGAAAAAGAAGCCCGACCTGCGCGACAAGCGCATCGCCGTGCTCGACCGCACCGGCCTGGTGGCGCCGCCCCTGTTGCGGGCGGCGGCGGAGAAAAACGCCAAGGATGCCTACGATAAGTTCACGCACGCACAGATCGAGGCGCTCTACGTGCTGGAGGCGGTGGCTCCCTCGCCTGGCGACCCGGAAGAGCAGCGCCTGGCTCTCTCCAACCGCGTGCGCAGCCGCGAACTCTTCGCCTTTCTGGAGATCTGGCCGCAAGCGCTCCACCCTGGCGAGGAACTGAAGCCTCCGGCGCGGGCCGTCGGCTACTATACCAATGCGGGCGGCATCGACGCCACCCGCAACTGGCTGCGCGACCCGCTCAATCGCGCCGTGCGCGGCGTGCAACTGGCGCAGCTGGGCGTGGCGGGCAGCCATTTCGAGGACCTCGTGACTCCGGTGGCCATCGACCCGCTGAGCCTGCTGGCCCGCGATGCTAGTACCGGCGCGCTGCAACAGGCGAAGAAGAAGGACGAGATTGCGGAGTTCGCCGCGCCGTTCGGCATGGTCATGCTGCTCACCATGGTCGTCATGGTCGGCACCGCGCCGATGCTCTCCGCTGTCACCGAGGACAAGAACCAGCGCATTTTCGAAATGCTCTTAGGCCTGGTCACGCCGATGGAACTGATGGCGTCGCGCGTGCTGGCGGCGCTCGGCCGCTCGCTCACCAGTTCGGCATTTTACATTCTTGGCGCCGTGCTGGTGCTTCAGGGGATGGCCATGATGGGCGTGGTGCCGCTCCATCTGCTGTCCTGGTTCTTCGTCTACCTGGTGGCGGACGTGATTATGCTGAGCAGTTTCGCCGCCGCGCTCGGCGCCGCCTGCAACAGCCCGCAGGACGCGCAGAACCTGGCGATCGTGCTGGTGACGCCCATCATGATTCCGTTCTTCATGATGATGCCGGTGATGACGGCTCCCAACAGCGCCACGGCCACGGTGATGAGCCTGGTCCCGCCTTTCACGCCGGTGCTGATGCTGCTGCGCCAGGCCATGCCGGTGGGAATTCCGGCGTGGCAGCCCTGGGTGGGACTGGCGGGCATTGTGTTGTGGACCGTCGGCGGAACCTGGGTGGCCGCCCGGATTTTCCGGGTCGGCATTTTGATGCAGGGCCAGCCCCCGAAGCTCTCCGAGATCATTCGCTGGGCTTGGGCGGAGTAGGACCCGGCTCATCTTTGGTTTCGGTGCCGTCCGGTTTTACCAGCACGGCGTGTCTCTTACGATCCTTGCCGGTGTAGCCGGCCTCGTACATGGTATCGGCGCCCTTGGTCACCGTTTCGACGATGCCGAGTTTGCCCGATCCCACCTTCTTTAGGATTGCCGCCTTGGCAGCGGCCGGAATGCTGTCGATGGCGGTCTCTTCCTCCACCACCACCAGGACGCCTTTGGTGTCCACGTTGAAGTCGCGGTGCTTGCCATTCACCAGGGTCTCCACTTCGTACTGTATGACGCCGTGCTCGGTCTCTTTGGAGATATTCTTGATCTCGGCGCCCTTAGTCTGTTCCTGGACGGCTTTTTGGACCGCGGGCGGCAGGTCCTTTACCGCGAGCGATTTTGCCGCCATGGCCAGACTGGCCGCGACGGCGAGGCACATTATCGTAAGAACCGATGCTTTCATGGGTAATCTCCAGGCCCAACTTAGCAAACGAACATGAACAGACTGTGAAAGCGACTGCTCACTTCCGCGGCGCGGCATTTCCGGGCGTGACGTCGTCGCCGGTGAGCCGGAGGGCCCATCGAGTGGCTTCGAAGTACATCTTCTGGATTTGCGGGTCGTCCCAGGTCTCCGGGGCGTGGCCGAAGGTGGAATAGAAGACCCGGCCTTTACCGTACATCTTGGCCCAGGCCACCGGAAAATCCTTGTCTTCGCGGTGGATGTTCGGCTTGGTGTAATCCAGCTTCGTGGAATCCAGGCTGGCCAGCACATGGACCTTGGAGCGCGAAAAATCCTTGTGCTGGTAGATCTCGTCCTTGAGGGAAAAGCGCGGCGGGAAGTGCTTCATCGCCGGGAAGGCGGGGTCTTCAATGACGATGGGGGCGTCGAAGCTACTCCACGGGTGGCCGTCGAAATAGCCGCCGATCATTTCCAGGAACTCCGGCCAGTCGAAGAAGGCGTCGTCGCCAGTGTGGGCGCCGATGAACCCTTTGCCGTCCTCCTTGATGAACGACATCAGGTCCTTCTTCTGCTGCGCATTGAGGTTGTCGCCCGTGCCGAAATAGAAGATGGCGTCGAAGTCATTCAGGTTCCGGGCGTTGCGTGCGGGGGCGGGAACGGGCTGCCTGGTGATCCACTGCGAATCCGTGCGGATGTACATCTCGTAAGCGCCGCTCTCGTGCCCCAGGCGCTCCATGGTGGCCAGGGCATGGGAGATGGAATCGTGCTGAAACGCGGTCAGGGTGTCGCCCCATGCCAGCACCCGTTTGGGGTGGGGGCGCGTCTCCGGTTGCGGCGATTGCGCGGTCAGCGGGCCCGGCAGGAAGGCGGTCAAGGCGACCAGCGACAGGGCCAGAGTGTGGCAACGGGACATAAGTCTTACGATACCGCCATTGCGGAGAGAAGCGCGTCCCATTATGCTGGTAACCGTCTAGCTTATGATCCTACGAACTGGAATCCGCCTCTCCCTTGGTATCGCTGCCGGCGTTCTGCTGCTTTGGACCGCGGTGGCACAACAGCAACAATCGAAACCCGGCGACCTGGGATTCACCGACACGCCGATCCTGCCTGGCATGAAATGGCATGTTCACGATCCCGACCGTCCGCATCCGCCGGTGGTCACACCCGGTGCCACGCCCTTTGCTCCGCCCTCCGATGCCATCGTGCTATTCGACGGCAAGGATCTCTCCAAGTGGATGCAGATGGGCAAGGGCGCCGACGCCG
>PLDO01000715.1 GCA_003136215.1 Bryobacterales bacterium | reverse complement strand
CAAGCCGCTCCAGACCGAGCTCAACAAGTTCAACATCCTCGTAAGCTGGCCGGGCTTGCACAATCTGGTGCAGAGGATGCCTCCGGTGGTCGCCAAAGCCGCGCCGTATGCCGCGGTGTACAACTTCACCTGGCTCTCGGCCAGCGGCACCGCCTGCCTGATTGCGGCGATTCTGTCGTCCATGGTCGCGGGCCTGTCGCTCGCTCAATTCGGGACCGTGCTGCGCCACACGGCGAAGCAACTGGCGCTGGCCGAACTCACCCTGGCCGCCGTAATGGGCCTGGCCTTCCTGATGAACTACTCCGGAGCCACCGGCACACTCGGCCTCGCCTTCGCGGCGACGGGAGCGCTATTCCCCTTCTTCAGCGCGCTGCTCGGTTGGCTGGGCGTCTTCCTGACCGGTAGCGACACCTCCGCCAACGCGCTGTTCGGCACCCTGCAAGTGGTCACCGCCGGAAAACTGGGCCAGAACCCGGTGCTCATGGCCGCGGCCAATNNGCCGCCACCAGCATGAAGCGCGAGGACGAAGCCCGCCTCTTCCGTTTCACGCTGAAGCACAGCATCTTCCTGGCCAGCATGATCGGCCTGCTGGTCATGTTCTACGCCTACGTGATGCCGGGATGGGCGCCGTAGGACAGGCCTCCTGGCCTGTCCCTTCGCAGGCGAAACCGCCTGCGCCACCAAGCAATGGTGGGCGCGAGCGCAGCTCGCCCTCACACCACTGGCGCCAGCAGCGTCTTGCCAATCAGGGCCGTCATGCCGTCCAGCGTACTCAAGGTGCGCGCGGAAAGTTCCGGGAGATCGCGCAGCATCCACAATATCTCCGCCTGATTCCAGGCCGCCTCGCGTGCCGCCGTTACGCTGAACGCCGCGAGCGCGTCCTCCAGATGCGACACCGGCGGTAGCAGATCGCCCAGCAGGCGCACATGCAGCGTCGTCTTCGCCGTGTCAACCAGTGAACTGAGCGTGGAATTCAGCGCCGTGTAATCCTCATAATGCGCATCTCCGCGCACCGGAGCCGCACCCGTGCGCACAATGGCGATGGGCAAATCGTGATTGATGTGCGCATTGATTCCCGCCAGCGCAAACTGAATTCGCCCGAGCGCCACCCAATCGCGCCGCTGCCACAACACCTGCCAGCATTCCGGCGGCGCCCCGCCGGATAACGCGCTCCCCAGCGCTCCGAAATAGAGTTCCGCAAACTGCACGTCGAGCACCGCCATCCACGCCGGATCTTGGAAGCCGCCCGCCGCCACGCGGGCTCCCACCGCCCGGGTGACGCCGAGGTACAGCCAGTTGAACCACTTCAAGCCGTCCCCATCGGAACAGATCGCATCGATGGCCTGCATCGTGCGGATCACGTCGTCGACCGATTGCGGCGTGGCCTCGAGGGCGGCGAGAAGCTTGTCGTCGTAAGGAAACATGGGAGCTTCCAGAATACACGAACAGGATCATTGGCCGCGGGCTCAAATCTTCATTTCCAGCAGCTTCTTCACCCCGTCGGCGCAAAGCACGGCGGCGTGTTTGGATGCCGCGGGCAGGCCGCCCACCGCCTCGTCGATCAGCGCCGTATCAAAGGCTGCCAACTCACCGCGCGTCTTGCCGGCGATCCACTCCGTCAGGGCGCTTCCGGCGGCGATCGATGCCGTGCACCCGCGGACCTTGTAGCGCACCTCCGCCGCGCGGCCGTCTGCAAAACGCACCGAGAGGCGCAGAATATCGCCGCATGCCGGATTGGCAACCTCCACCGTAATCGCCGGCGGCGCCAGTTCGCCGACGTTTCGCGGATTCTGAAAATGCTCGATCAGGCGGGGCGGATACATTCGTCTACCACACCGTCTTGATGTAGTTCTTCCGGATCGCCTCATCCGCCGAAATCAAGGCGGAGAGTCCGTTTGCCTTAGCGTGTGAGACAATGACCCGATCGAACGGGTCTCGGGTCCATTTCTCATTGACAGCGATAGCGATGAGGGCCGAGAACGATGAATCACACACATCAACACCAAGCTCTGCCTTCAGTTTAATCAGTACATCCTGAGAGGTAAGCGTAATCCGATTGATCTCATATAGGTACGCGAGTTCCAGGGCGACCATGGGAGACACTAACAGGTTGGAGTTTCTAATGGAGTCCAGGGCGGTTGGTGTAATTCGGGGCAAATCACCTTGCGCCAGCCACACAGCAACATTCGTGTCGAGATAGGCTGTCGTCATAGCTGACTCCAGTCTTTCTCCCACTCCTTTTCCATTTCTGTCTGCAGCTCGATTGCAGCGGATTCAAGGCTGTAATGAGGGTTAACGACTTGAAGCGGCGTAATGTTGCCGACCTTGTCGGATGGCTTGTCCGGAATTACCTTAAACGTTACTCCCTTGTGGGTGAACTCGACTACTGTTCCCTTCAGAGCCGCTTCTGCAAGGGAGAAAATGTCCTTGCGAAATTGTGAGATCGGTACAACCATGTACATATTGTGGCGTACAGATGCGTACATGTCAAACAATTGCCTGCGCCGTCTGACTTTATGCTGCAATGTGGAGATGGTTCAGGTGGTGGCGGGGGTTCTCCAGAGCGATGGCAAGATCCTGGTCGGGCAGCGCCTGGCGCGGCAATCGCATCCGCTGAAATGGGAGTTCCCCGGCGGTAAGGTGGAGCCTGGCGAGACCCCGGAACAGGCCTTGGCGCGCGAGTTGGAGGAGGAGTTGGGCATCACCGGCGCGTCCGGCGAGGAAATGGTGCGTTATCACTTCACCTATCCCGGGAAAGACCCCATCGAGCTGATCTTCTTCCGCGTCCGCGAGTTCTCCGGCGAGGCGCAAAACCTGATCTTTCACGACCTGCGGTGGCACCCCAAATATCGGCTCGCCGAGTTGGATTTCGTGGAAGGCGACCGGGAATTCATCCACGGCATCTATACTAGTGCCTATGGCAACCACGATTAATCGAGTCGATCCGGCGGAGAACGAATTCCTCGCCAGCCTGGAAAGCAAGGCCAGGAAGGCGAATCCCTTCCTGCGCGCCATGGCCAACCGCCCCGAGGCGCTCAAGAACTTCATCCCGTTCTATGCCGCCCTGGTGGGTCCGGGTTCGGTGGATCGCCGTACCAAGGTGATGGTGTACCTGGTGGCCAGTTACGCCAATCTGTGCGCCTTCTGTATCGACGCGAACCTCCCCGGCGGCCGCAAGGCGGGACTCACCGAAGACGAATTGCGCGCCATCGAGAGCGGGCAGGACGAGGCCTTCAACCCGGCAGACCGCGCCGCCATCCGCTATGCGCGCGAATTGACGCTCGCCGCGCACGCGCCGGCGGCGCGCGAGGAGATGTTCCAGCATTTCACCCACGAACAGATCGTGGAAATCACCCTCGCCGTCGCCATGGCGAACTTCACCAATCGCTTCAACAACGGCCTGGAGATTCTGCCCGAGGCCTAGCCCGATGGCTCTACTCAGCGGCATCCATCCCATCGCCGAAGCCTTGCGCGCCGGCAATCCGATTGAGCGCATCGTGATCGCGCAGGGCGCCGGCGGCCCGCGCTTGCAGGAGATCATCGACCTGGCGCGGCGCGCCAATGTGCAGGTGCGCTTCGAGCCGCGTTCGTCGCTGGACCGGTTGGCCAGCACGGCGGCTCACCAGGGCGTGATCGCCCTCGGCGCGGCCCGCAAGTACGCCGACCTGGAGAGCGTCGCGGAGAGCGAGATGCTGGTGGTGCTCGACGGCGTGGAAGATCCGCACAATCTGGGCGCGGTCATCCGCACCGCCCACGCGGCGGGCGCGGGCGCCATCATCATTCCGGAGCGCCGCGCGGCGGGCGTCACGGACGTTGTGGCCAAGGCGGCGGCGGGTGCGCTGGAGCATCTGCCGGTAGTGCGCGTCACCAACATCAATCGCACGCTGGAAGAACTGAAGCAACGCGGCATGTGGATCTACGGCCTGGACGAGCGCGGCACGGCAGCCTACGACCAGATCGACTACGCGGCGAAAAGTGTCCTTGTGCTGGGCGGCGAAGGCGGCGGACTGCACGAGCAGGTGCGCAAGAACTGCGACGTGCTGGTGCGCATTCCCCTGGCGGGCAAGATTTCCTCGCTCAACGTGTCGGTGGCCG
>PLDO01000061.1 GCA_003136215.1 Bryobacterales bacterium | reverse complement strand
TGCTTGATCGGACAAAAGTGTTGCTCGGTGCGCGCCGCAATTTCCGTAATCATGGCGAGCAATCCGTTGGCATAGGAGCAATAAATGCATCCAACCTTCTCGATCGTGTTCAGATAGGCTAGCCGCCCCCGATCGAAGACCAGGTAGTCTTTCCTGGCAACCTTGGGAATTCCGTAGATCGGAAAGCAGACAAGCTGGTAGAGGGCAACCGAAGCGTCAACCGTTAAAAAGGGAAGCACGCAAAGGTAAATCAGCGGCGACGACAAGATTACCAGCCAAGGTGTCTTGCGGAGGTGTTTGAAACTGGATATCTTGTGCAGACGGTGTTCGATCAGTTCTTCCAGCGAAAAAGACACAGGCTTCCGTTTGGGGTGAGCTTTCCCACCGTCCGCCGGCAGCCTGGTCCTTGGTTTCTTCATAACCAATTGTATCGGCACGTTGAATCGGCACGAGTCAGGCCACACCGTCCGATTTCGGCATATCGGACTGCATTGGGGTAAACTAGTACATTCCAAGGCGAATCGATTTTGCTCCGTCATGCACTCACGGTCCTCCTGCTGGCTGCCCTTCCCGCGCTGGCGGCTCCCGCCGAAAGCGGTCAACTGGATGCCAGCCCGAGTCTGTTCACCGTAATGGCGGCGATCAACGCGGCGGGGTACCGGGCGGAATGGTCGTCGCCGAATAACCACCCCATCCGCATGGCGGTGCAGGCGGAACTGGCCAAACGCGACATCCCCTCGCTGGGTCCGTTGAAGGAGTTTTTCGAGAGCCACCGCAAGAAGAACGACGCACTGGAGCTGAGCCAGTACATCTCCTTCGCGCTCTCCTGCAATGGTCCGCCGGCCTTTGAGTTCATCACGCGCGACGTGGAAGTTCCACCCGATGCCATGACGCTGCGCGATTTATCGCGATTGCTGGCGGCGTTCTATAAGGAAGGCAATATCGAGGATCTGTGGAAGCGGTCGCAGCCGGCAATCGAGCAGTACATCGCGCGCTATCACGAGCCGGTGACCGACGCGGTGCTGCAAGTTAACGGGTACATGCGGCAGATGACGTCGGGGTTCAAGTACCGGCGGTTCCAGATCTTCATCGAATTACAGGCGGCGCCGAACCAGATACAGACGCGCAGCTATAGCGACAATTACACCATCGTGGTGACGCCGTCGCCGGACACGCGCACGTTCGATATACGGCACGCCTACCTGCACTACCTGCTCGACCCATTGGCAACGCGCCACCAGGAAATCCTGGACCGCAAGAAGAGCCTGGTGGACCACGCCTTGCGGGCGCAGGCGCTGAGCGAGGCGTATAAGACGGATTATCTGCTGCTGGTGACCGAATCGCTGATCAAGGCAGTGGAAGCGCGCCTGGACCACCGGCCCGGCATGATTCAGGAGGCGCTGAAGGAAGGCTACATCCTGGCGCCCTATTTTTCCGAGGCGCTGCCGGTTTACGAGAAGCAGGAAAGCTCGATGTACCTGTACTACAAGGAGATGATGCAGGCCATCGACGTGGTGAAGGAAGACCGCCGGCTGACGGGAGTGGAATTCAGCAAGGATAGCGCGGCGCGTCCCGCGGTGAGGATGCCGGCGGCGGCTCCGCCGGTGGCCGCCACGGGGGCGGCCAAGACGCTGGAAGAAGCCGAGCAGGCGTATGGTTCGCGAGACCTGGCGAGGGCCAAACAGCTTTTCCTGAAGACGCTGGAGCAGACGGAGAAGCGCAGCACGCACGCCTCGGCGTATTACGGCCTGGCGCGGATTGCATTGCTGGAGAAAGACCTGGACGCGGCGGAACGGTTATTCCAGAAGGCACTGGACTCGGAACCGGTGGCGTTCGACAAGGCGTGGGTGCTGGTGTATCTGGGACGGTTATCGGTGGCGGCAGCCGACCGGGACAAAGCCGCGGAGTATTTCCAAAGCGCGCTTCAAGTGGAAGGCGCTACCGAAAAGGCGCGTCAGGAAGCGACGCAGGGCCTGGAACTGGCCAAGAAAAAGTAATCGTAATAAGGAAACCTGAAGGAGTTTTACGCATGAAACGAATGATAATCACCGGCATCCTGACAATCGGCGCCGGTGTAACGTGCTTAATGGCGCAGGCCCCGCCTCCGGCCAAAGGTGCAGCACCAGCGTCCGGCCCGAAGGCGCCGGCGCCGAAATCGAAAGCGGAAGTGGAAGCCCTGCAAGCCATGCAGGCCTCGGTCAACGACCCGGATAAGGAAATCGCCGCGGTGGAGAACCTGATCACGAAATTCGCCGACACCGATTACAAGGCCATCGCGCTGTACATGGAAGCGGAAGCCTACCAGAAGAAAGGCGATCTCGACCACATGGTGATCTATGCGGACCGCGTGCTGGAGGTCAACCCGTCGGATTTCCAAGCCGAACTGATGTTGGCCAAGTACTACGCCACCCACACGCGGGAAAACGATCTGGATCGGGAAGAGAAGTTGGGCAAAACGGAAAAGTACGCCAATGCGGTGATCGAGGCCATGAAGACAATGCCGAAACCGAATCCGCAGATTCCCGACGATCAGTGGGTGGACGTCAGGAAGGACTTCACCGCGGATGGCTACAACGACATCGGCATGGCGAACCTGACGCGCAAGAAGTACGATGCGGCGGCGGCGGCGTTCAAGAGCGCGGTGGACACGACTTCCCACCCCGAGCCGGCGTACATGGTCCGGCTGGCTTCGGCGCTGCAGTCGGCCGGCAAGAATGACGAAGCCATCATGTGGTGCGACAAGGTGACGGCCATGCCGGAAGCGCACCCGCAGGTCAAGAGCGTAGCCACGAATATTCGCGCCGTGGCGGTGAAGGCCGGCGGCAAGCCTGCTGGCGGCGAGGCGAAGTAACGTCCCCCTTCATGCGCGCGGAGCCCGCGGTTCTCGAGTTGAAACTGAAGCATCGGTTTGCCAACCCGGAATTGCTGCGCCGCGCGCTGACCCACAGCTCCCTGGCCTCGGAGACGCGCTGCGGCGGCGCAACCGGGGTGAGCGATAACGAGCAAATGGAATTCCTGGGCGATGCCGTGCTCGGCATGGTGGTGAGCGACGTGCTCTTCCGCCGCTTTCCGTTGTACAAGGAAGGGGAACTCTCCAGGGTCAAGGCGCACCTGGTCAGCGCCGCGCATTTGCACGGAGTGGCGCGCCGGCTGGACCTGGGCGATTACCTGGAACTGGGCCGCAGCGAGGAAATGGGCGGCGGGCGCGGCAAGAAGAGGTTTCTGGTGGATGCGCTGGAGGCCATCATCGCGGCGATCTACCTGGATGGGGGACTCGAGCGGGCGTGCAGCTTTATCGTGGAGCACGTGATGGACGGCCAGGAAGTGTTCGACCAGGAGGCGGGCACCGACATACAACCCGCGGTCACCAACTTCAGAGAGGCGCTCCGCGATCTGGCGCACGTGCGCAAACTGCCGGAGCCGCACTACGCGACCATCCGCGAGCAGGGTCCGGAACACTCCAAGACCTTCACCATCGAGGTGCGCGTGGGCAAAGACTGGCGCGGGCAGGCGGATGCGCGCACCAAGAAGATCGCCGCCCATCGCGCCGCGCGCGGGCTTTACGAGCGCTTGCTCGTTGATGCGCCGGACCTCCTGGTGGAACAAGAAAGCAAGTCGGCCACAGATGAACACAGAT
>PLDO01000155.1 GCA_003136215.1 Bryobacterales bacterium | reverse complement strand
GTGATGGCTACGCGCGCCTGGCTGGCTTACCTGTACGCGACCAGCCTGGAAAAGTGGGAACAGGAGTGGGCACTGGAGCAACTACTGCGGCTGGAACCCACGCAAGTGGTGCACGAGCCATGAAGCGCGCTCTCATTCTCGGCCTGCTCTGCCTGGTGACGGCTATCTCCGCCGAGACGCCAAACCTCAACTTCGCTCAGAACCTCGAACGTTTTCACCATCACTACGACCTGTTCATCCGCGCCTATGCGGGTTGTCCCAAGGGCGCGGCCTTTATCGAGCAGTGCAAACCAGAGTTGGGCACGTTCGATTACTACGAATTCAACCACGCGGCGCGGGAAGCCGGCCCGCTATTCGGATTGAAATGAAAACTCCGCTGCATCGCGACGGGCGACTGGACGAGCTCGACAGCGAGCAGTTCCAGCGCATGCTGGCTTCCAAGAGCTGGCAGATTTACAGCGAGAGGCTGGCGGTGATGTGGGACCAGCTCAGCGTGCGCTGTTTCACGGAGAAAGACGACATCGAGCTACGGCGGGCGCAAGGGGCGGCGGCGGCGCTGCAATCGGTGATGGCATGCCCGCGGACAATCCTGGACGAGCTGCGGAGGAATGCAGCGGGCGGGGCTGCCAAACGGCCGCGGAGCGACTGAGGTGCGGCGCGGCCCAGTCACGGGGTTTTGCGATGACTGCGGAGCGCCCGTAGCCAACCGCTCCCAACTGTGTGGGCGATGCCGGGAGGAGAGCGCGCGAATCGCAGCGGGATGGCACCGGGCCAAACTCCGACCACCCGAGCCGCGCAGCCCGATTCCCTCGACCTGGCTTGCCCTGGAAGCGGCGTGCAAAAAGTGGGGGCCGCCATGCTTCTATCCCGTGGTGAGTGGTGGCATTCAGCGCAGCCGAATGACGATGGTGCGCTAAAGTGCCGCGCAGTGCCGAATGACCCTGCATGGACCCTCTTACAGCAGCATTGAACGCGATTAGCGTAGCCATCACGCTGGCGAGCAAGGTGTGGGATGCCACACCGAAAGAACAACAGACGGTAGCCGCCGGCGACTGGGCCAAGTTCACCCACAACATCGGCGCGTTCCTGACGTCGGTGCAGGATAAGATCAACGCCGTCGCGGTGGCGAAGTAACTTCCATGGCAGTCCTCAATGGCGTGAAGAACGCTTTCATCAACAAGCTGCTCGAGCGGATGCTCGACGGCAATCAGGGATCGAACATTCTGGGTGCGCTGATCGCCGCGGTGATGGGCGCCCGCATCGACTACGTGAAGGCCTTGGACGGCTTCAAGTTCGACAACATGGACAACGCGATGGAATCGGCCAAGCTGGTGGGCACGATTCTGGTGGCCGTGTTCGCCTACTTCGTGGGCAAGAAAACGCCCGCGAAAATCTAGGATGGCGCCAACGATCAGCCGGGACATCAGCTTCGCCGAGATCATCTACCGCTGGGTGTGCGCGCATTGCGCTGCCGTGGTGCACACGGAGACCAGGCGCTTGATACCCGGCCAGTCGCTCTGGATGCCAACGACTCCGCCGGGCTGGCACAAAATCGGGGACGCGTGGTTCTGTCCCAAACACAAAGTGGTGCACCTGGTGGATGGGGAACCATTGTGAGTCCCAGCCTGATGGAGACGGCCGCCTGCAGCTGGTGCACGAAGCACCGGCCGTTGTGGCGCGTGCACCGCCTGGCGAGCAACCAGGTGATCTGCGACTACTGCCTGGAGTGGCACTATCGCGCGCTGGACTTCCTGGGCGGCGCGCCGCCGGCGGGATGCCAGGTGTGTGAGAAGAGCTGGCAACTGCTGAGCGACTCCACGCCAGGCGCGGTGGTCCGGCTCTACGTGGTGCCGAAAGACGGCTACTTACAACTGATGTGCGCGGCGTGCGTCGCGCCCTACCTTCCGAAACAGAAACAACTCTACAAGGGCACCCGATTCGGTGCCGAGGCTTTGAAAACGTCATGACCCCTTCTCCCCCAGCCGTTACCGTTCCTGCCATCCCGGCCGCCGCGGCCGCGGCGCCGGTTATCCCGGCCGCCGCGGCGGCACCGTCTAACGACGCGTTGCAGCGCGAACTGGATGCGCTGAAATTGCAAGTGGCCGAAGGCCAGCGCACGGCCGAGTTCTGGTACAACAAGGCCAACGCGGCGCCGTCCGCGCCGGCGGTGCCGAAAGCGGCCGATGAGCCCGAGGTCGATGTGCTCGAACTGGCTACGAAGGGCGGTAAGGCCTTCGAAGCCTACATGACCTCCTGGGCTAAAAAACAGGGCTTCGTTAAGGGCGACGAGATGACCGAGGCCATCAGCACTAAGGCGGCCGAGCTCGCCGCGCAGGGCAAGCTGGTGGCGCAGTATCCGGACCTGAAGAACGATAAGAGCGAGTTTTTCACGGCGACCGCGGCGGAGTACGGCCGGCTGAAGAAGATGGGCGTCAGTGAAGTGGTGGCCATGGAAATGGCGGCGGAGCGGACCGAGCTGACCTTCCTCCGGGAGGGCAAGCTGAAGACGCCGGCGCAACTGAAGACGGATGCGGAAGCTGCGAAGGCGCAGACGCGGCGCGATCGCGCGGCGGCACAGAGCGGCGACCATGGCAGCCGGCGGCCGGAGGCCTCCGAAGAGGACGGCGAGCTGGACGACGAGCAGAAACAGATTGCCATCCGCATGCTGGTGGACGCCGACACCACGCCGGAGCAGGCCATCGAGAAGTACAAAAAACGCGCCAAGGAAGGCGTCAAAATGCGGGGAGGTTTTAGGTAGACCATGGCCAAACAACGAAATCAGCCGAAGCCGGCGCCGGATCCGGCGCGCGCGGCGAACCAGAGAATCCTGGCGGACCGGCAAGAGCGCATCGACGACAAGATGAAAGCCATCCCCGACCTGGGCCTGGGCTTGCAGGAACCGCCGGAAACGGCGGCGCAGTTTCTGAACGACGCCTGGGACAAGGCGGCATTCGGCGCACCGGCGGAGACCATCAGCCGGTGGGTGTACGGTCCGGATCCGCTGATCGACACCTGCCCGGCGTTGCTGGCGGCGATCGAGAAGGAAGGCCTGGAAGCGTTCGCGGAAGCGACGGCCGCGGCCATCCTGGTGAAAGAGCACGAAGCCGTGCAGGACCCCATCATGCGGCGCGGGCTGTACGCGGCCATCAAGAAGTTCGGCAAGGAGCAGGTAGCGGAGGCCTTCAGCAAGCGCATCCTGAAAATTCCGGCGCGCCAGGTGGACTATGAGATCGGGGACGAAACCTTCGGCGACCCGCTGATGCTGGGCTCTAACGCCCTGCGAGACACCGTGGTGCGCTACGGCAACGAGCCGGGCATGAGTTACAAGTTCCTCTCGCAGCGCTGCATCGACGTGCTGGGCATGCGCGGGTACGTGCTGGTGCCGGACGATCGCGGCGAGCCGGCGAAGGCCGGGACGCTGTTTCTGGCCAGGATTCCGGCCGTGGTGGCGGAGGGGCGGCGGCGTAAGTACGCCCAGGAGAGCGAGCAGGCTGTCCGCGATGTGGAAGAGAACTACCAGGTGGAGCAGGAGCGCGCGGTGCGCGGCGCCGGCGCCCGGGGGGCGGGTTCGCGGCCGCTGGAGCGCGGCGAGGTGGTGCGCGCCAACGCGACGGAGAGCCAGGACCTCTTGGGCAGCGACATCGAGATGGGCGTGAAGTTCGATCGACAAGCCTGAAGCGATTCCCTCCGCGACTGGCGAATAACCAGCCGTGGGGGGAATTAGCTAAGTGGCAAATCCGAACAGTCCTTTTGGGTTCCGACCGATCGCCCGTACGGGCGGCGGGCCCTGGTCGATCAATCAATACGGCAAGCCGGCGACGGACACCAATTACGCCATCTTCATGAACGATCCGGTGATGAAGGCGGCCGCCTCTGTGGCCGATCCGACCGGAGTGGGCAGCGCGGCGCCCGGCATCGCCAGTTTCTCAAGCGGCACCCCCGGTACGACTCTCTGGGTGGGCGTCAGCCTGAACTGGGGCGCGATTTCCACGGCCACGGTGCACTACGTGGCGGACGAGCCGGACCTGATCACCATGGCCCAGGTGGACGACACCACCTCGATCTCGGTGGCCTCGCATGTCGGCAAGAACGCGAACTGCCTGGCAGGCGCCGGAAGCGCCACCACGAAGCAGTCGGCGTACACCATCAACCACTCGACCATTGCCGCGGGCAGCGGCACGGACCGCGATGTGCGGGTCCTGGCCTTGAGCAGCCTGCAGCCGAACGTGGCGGGCGGCTACGCGATCTTGGAGTGCCTCTGCATCAAGCACTTCTACGCCAACGTGACTGTGGGCGTGTAAGGAAAGGTTTTCGGGGGCGGGGACCGGGCACAGATCCGGCTCCGCTTCAAAAGTCTCGGAGGGGTTTTAGATGTTTATCAGAACGATTTTTCCGGATCTCTTCCTGCAGAGCATGCTGCCTGCGATCGACGAAGTGATCATGACGAAGTATTCCCGGTTCCCCGACGAGTATGTCGAGGTGTTCCGCCAGGAAAGCAGCTCGCGCTCGATCGAGCAGACCACGGAAGTGACCGGCTTCGGCCAGTTCGCGGTGGTTCCCGAAGGCGCGGGGACGCGCTACGACGAAGCGCTGCCGGGCTTCAACAAGACCTACATCCACGCGCAGTACGGGCTGGGGTTCAAGGTCTCGAAAGTGGCCATGGACGATGACAAGTTCGGGGTGGTGCGCAAACTGGCGACGGAGCTGGGACGCTCGGCCAAGGAAACCAAGGAAGTGGGCGCGGCCAACGTGTTCAACACGGGGTTCACGAGCACGACCGGGCCGGACGGCCAGGCGCTGTTCGCCACCGGGCACCCGCTGATCGGCGGCGGCACGCAGACCAACAAGCTCAGCTATCCGAGCGATCCGGACGTGACGAGCATTCAGCTCGCCCTGACGGATATGCGTCAGACGCTGGATCACCGCGGCAAGCGGCTGCGCATCCCGACCAAGAAAGCAATTTTCCCGGCACCGCTGGAGTTCATCGGCGCCGAACTGTTGGGCGGAAACGACCGGCCCGACACCGCCAACCGGACAATCAACGCGTTCCGTCGGCGCAGCGGCATGCCCAGCTTCGACAGCTGGATGGTGTGGGACTATCTCACCGATCCGCACGCCTGGTTCCTGGAAGGCGAGAAGAGCGACACGGAGCTGCGGTTCTACGACCGCGAGGCGTTCAACACGGTGCACGACATCGACTTCGATTCGCGCAGCGTGAAGACCGCCGGCTGGATGCGGTATTCGGTCGGGTACAACGGCTTCTACGGCATCTACGGCGTGCCGAGCTCCTAAGGGGGAATCATGGCAAAGGCACAAGCACAGACCACCACGGGGCGGACGCGCATCAAGAACGGCCTGTCGGTGACGCTCTACGGAGCGGGTGGCAAAGGCCACGAAGGAACGCTGGGCGGAGTGGGGCCCGTCGGGGCGGGGCTCGAACCGGGCCTGGTCATCGGAATCCCCAGCGGGCAGACCGCCAACGCTTTGCAGATCGAACAGCCGGAAGGCACGGTTGCCGCCGGGTTCGACGGCAAGTCCGGTCTCTTCACGGGCGGCAACGTGGGAAGCAAGCACTTCACCACGCTGACCATCATTTCGGCGGCGCAGCTGGTTTCCACGGCGGCCGGCAACTTCGGCCACGCCAACGGGCAGACCCTGGTGGTGGCGCCTGGCGCGGGCTATGGGCTGGAACTGGAATCGGTGCTGATGTCCTACACCTTTGCCACGGCGGCCTA
>PLDO01000112.1 GCA_003136215.1 Bryobacterales bacterium | reverse complement strand
GCACGCCGCCGAGCGACATGCGCACGAACTTGCGTCCCGTGGCTTTGGCAATCGACATTCCCAGCGAGGTTTTGCCGACGCCCGGAGGTCCAACGAAACAGAGGATGGAGCCTTTCGGATTTTTCACTAACTGGCGGACGGCAAGGAACTCGAGAATGCGTTCCTTGATTTTTTCCAGGCCGTAGTGATCGGTGTTGAGAATTTTTTCAGCGTGATCGATGGAGCGAATCTCTTTAGATTTTTTCTTCCACGGAACGGCCAGCATCCAGTCGAGATAATTTCTGGAGACGGTGGATTCGGCGGACATGGGCGGCATGTTCTCCAGCCGCTTGAGCTCCGCCATGGCCTTCTCCATCGCCTCGGCGGTCATGCCGGCTTCCTCGATGCGCCGCTTCAGCTCATCGATTTCGCTCTTCTCGCCGCGCCCCAGTTCCTTCTGGATGGCTTTGATCTTCTCGTTGAGGTAGTACTCTTTCTGCGCCTTCTCCATCTGACGCTTCACGCGCCCCTGAATGGTGCGGTCGACATTAAGCTTCTCGATCTCGATGTCGAGCATCTCGGCCACACGCGTCAACCGGTCGATGGGGTCGAAGATTTCCAGCAGTTCCTGCTTCTCTTCGATGGTGAGTTGCAGGTTCGCGCCCACCGTGTCGGAGAGTTTGCCGCTCTCATCCACGCGGATGGCCGCGATCATGGTTTCGTAGTTCAAGTTCTGGCTGAGCTTGACGTACTGCTCGAACAGGCCGGTGACGCGGCTGATCAGCCCGTCGAGTTGCGGGCCGGCTTCCACTTTATAGGTGGAGGTGCGGACGGTGGCGCGGAAGAAGCCCTCCTCGTCGGAGATGGACACCACTTTGGCGCGTTCCACGCCTTCCACCAGAACTTTGATATTGCCGTCCGGCAACTTGAGGCTCTGGACGATGTTGACGATCGTGCCGACGCTATAGATTTCGTTGGGCTTGGGTTCGTCGATAGAGGCATCGTGCTGGGTGGCAAGAAAGATCTTCTTGTCGCCGGCCATGGCCTCTTCCAACGCCCGCACACTGGATTCGCGCCCCACCACGAACGGGGTCATCATGTACGGAAAGATGACCACGTCGCGAATCGGCATCATCGGCAGACGTTTTGTATCGGATTTTTCCTTCGAAGTAAGCATTGTTCTCCCGGCCAGGGTGATAGAACCCCGGCCCCCCCGGTGCGCGGTCTGTTTAGGAAATTACGGTTAACCGGCCTTTTCCAATATTGTAAGACTGATTTTCTGCGAGAGCACCATCTCTTTGGTGACCTGGAACTCGCGTACTTTCTTGTAGGAAGGCAGGTAGTACATCAGATCCAGCATCAGGTCTTCGAGAATCATGCGCAAACCGCGCGCGCCCACCTTGCGCTCCATCGCCAGGTCGGCGATGGCCTCGATGGCTTCTTCGCTGAACTTCAGGCGGACGTTCTCGAATTCGAAGAGCTTTTGATACTGCTTGATGATGGCGTTCTTGGGCCTGGTCAGAATCTGGATCAGGGCCGAACGATCCAGGTCTTCCAGTACGGCGCTCACCGGCAGACGGCCGATGAATTCCGGAATAAAGCCGAACTTGATAAGATCCACCGGCTGCGCCTGGCCGAGCAGATCGATATCGCGGCGCCCGCTGACCGAAGAGGGACGGCCGATGGTCTTCTCCTCTTCCTGGAGGAACCCCATGCTCTTCTTGCCGGTGCGGCGGGCAATTACCTTCTCCAGCCCGACGAAAGCCCCGCCGCAGATAAACAAAATGTTGGTGGTGTCCACCGGGGTGAATTCCTGGTGGGGGTGTTTGCGGCCACCCTGCGGGGGAACGTTGGCGATCGTGCCTTCCAAAATCTTCAACAGGGCCTGCTGCACTCCCTCGCCAGAAACATCGCGGGTGATGGAAGGGTTCTCATCCTTGCGGCATATCTTATCGATCTCGTCGATGTAGATGATGCCCTGCTGGCACTTCTGTACGTCGCCATCGGCAGCCTGGAGGAGTTTGAGGATGATGTTCTCCACGTCCTCGCCGACGTACCCGGCCTCCGTCAAGGTGGTGGCATCGACAATCGCAAACGGCACATCCAGGATCTTCGCCAGGGTTTGCGCCATCAGGGTCTTGCCGGTGCCGGTGGGGCCGATCAGCAGGATATTGGATTTCTGCAGTTCGACCTCGGTGTTACGCATGCGGTTCATGTGAATCCGCTTGCAGTGGTTGTAAACCGCCACCGCCAACTTCTTCTTGGTGGCTTCCTGCCCGATCACATACTGGTCCAAAAACTCTTTTACTTCCAATGGTTTCGGAATTTTGTTCGGGGTCCCGGAGGGAGCCTCGACCTTGTCGTCCTCAAGGATGGAATTGCACACAGCGATGCACTCGTCGCAGATGTACGCGCGAGGATAGTCGCTCGGAGAAGAAATGAGTTTTCCGACTACGTCCTGACTCTTATGGCAAAACGAACACCGTAAAGCATCATCGGATCCGGCACGCTTCACGCAGTTTTCTCCTCTTCCGCCGTTGGCACAGCGCCGTCAGGGTAGGGCACTACATTCACCGTCATTACTATTATCACCTGAATGAGCTTTCCTTCGCAATGGACGCGAGTTTGGTCTCGCGAACCTAGTATCCTTGGTTAACGTGCGGTTAACCTTGCCGGCCGGCAAGTCCGGCCCGGCATGAAAACAAAAAGTCGCCAGGCCAGGAGGCCTGTCCCACTCCACCCTACGATTCGGCCGTCTTCCGCGCGCGCTCGAACAGGAAGTTCAGTGTCTTGTCCGTCTGGATGTGGCTGGCGATGCGGCCCAGCGTGCCATCCTTTTCGAAATCCATGTGCACCGCGGCAACCGGCTTGCGCTGCTGGCGGGCGACCTTTTCCACTTCGCTGTCCACTTCGTCGCGGGTGGCGTGTATGCTTTCACGCTCGCTGACTTTGCCGAGCAGCAGGGAAGCCTTCACCTCGCGGATCGCCTTATCGCGCTGCGATTCCTTCACCTTGTCCCAGTCCAATTGCAGTTTTCGCGGATCCATGCCCTGCTCGGCCATGGCGCGCAGGCGCTGCTCCACGCGGGTCTTGATCTGGCGTTCCACAAAGGCTTCGGGCACCGGAAAATCGTGCGCATCCACCAGTTTGTCCATAATCTGGTTTTTGGCCTCCTGCTGCGCCTCGAACTGGCGCTGCGAGAAGATGGCCTTGCGGATGGCTTCGTTCAGTTCGGCAACCGTGCGGTAGTCGCCGAGTTCCTGGGCGAACTCATCGTCGAGCTCGGGCAGTTCCTTGCGGCGCAGGCCCTTGAGAAGGGCATGGAACTTCACCGTCTTGCCGGCCAGCTTGTCCGAACCGTAATCTTCCGGGTAGACGACTTCGAAATCCTTCTCGTCTCCGGGAGTGAGACCGCGCAGATTCTCCGTGAAGGCTTCGAACGTGTCCTTGGCGCCGATTTCGAGCACCATCTCGTCGGTCTTCACCGGCTCGCCTTCCACGCCCGCCAGGCTTTCCAGCGAGACGACGGCGAAATCGCCATCCACTACCGGACGCGGGTCGATATTGATGTACTGCGCTTTCTGCTCGCGGATCTCGTCGATGCGTTTGGCGATATCCTCGTCGCTGACCTCGGGATCCTGGTAGGGCACTTCGACGTTGGTGTACTCGCCCAGCACCACCTCCGGGAACACTTCGAAGGTGGCCTTGAAGGTGAGCGGCGCGAAATCGTGGAAATGGACGTCGCTGATATCGGGCGTGCCCACCACGCTCAGGTTCTCCGCATCCAGCTGCTTTTGCAGATGGACGGGAATCAGGTTCTCCAGCACCTTCTGCCGGATATCGCCGGCAAACTGCTTGCGGATCAGGTTGGCGGGCGCTTTTCCGGGGCGGAAGCCCTGCAGTCTGGCGCGCTTCTGAATGTCGTCGACGACGCGGCTGGTCTCGCTCTCTACCTGATCAACGGGGATGGAAATTTCGAGCGAATGCTTGCAACCTTCTACTAATGCCAAGTGGATTTAACCTCGGGGACAGAATGATGGCTAAATTGAATTATACCACGCGGGTTCCAGGCGTTTGCCGGTCGGCCGCGAGAGGCGAAAACGGCCTCGGCCAGCGCGGTGAGAAGTGGTTTTGGGGAAATCATGCCTACTGCGATAAGTATACGTGACGTGGCAAGGGAACTTGGTGGTAAGTGCTTTAGTTTCAATGGAAACTGACTTGAAATGGGTTGACCTAAGTAACTTGCGGAGGCCAGTCGTAAATCACCGGCGGCTGGTGCACGTACAGCGGTCCCGGGAGGAATGGCGGTTTCACGTGGAACGCGCCGGCAGCGACCACCCAGTAAGGGTAGGGTCGCTCTTTACGCCGCTTGGTTCCTTGGGCGCACGGCGCGTTCGATTTCTTTCTGTTTTGCTTGCCGGGCTACCCGGAGCTCGTAATGCACCTGCAGCTTCAGCCAGAATTCCGGGGAGGTGCCGAGGTAACGCGCCAAGCGGAGGGCGGTATCGGCCGTGATGCCGCGCCGTCCGCGCACGATCTCATTGAGCCGGGTCGTATCGATGGCCAGCAACCTGGCTAGTTGGTTGACGCTGAGGTTTAAGGGCGCCAACACTTCCTCCCGGATGATCTCTCCTGGATGGATTGGAGTGAGAAGTTTCGGCATGCGGATCTCCTAGTGGTAGTCTACAATCTCGACTTCGGCCGCGACGCCTTCGGCCCATACGAAGCACAAGCGGTATTGATCGTTGATTCGGATGCTGTATTGGCCTTTCCGATCGCCCGCCAGCGGTTCCAGCCGAGTGCCGGGAAGAGCGGCCAGATCCTCCAGGGTTTCGGCTTCATCCAGCATGGTCAGCTTGCGTTGCACCGTACGTTCGATGCTCTGGTACTTTCTGGAGAACTGGTCGTGGAAGAGCTTTTCGGCTTCGCGGTCCCGAAAAGAACGGATCATGTCTATAGCGTATAACGATAAACGATGGACGTCAAACGCACGGCGCTCCCCGTCCGTCTATTGCACCGCAATCGTCGCCCCGCTCTGCGACGCGACGCCGCCAACCGAGACAGTGATCGGAACCGCCGCACCCGGCGCCACGGATTGCGGAACCACGGCGTTCACCTGCAACAGTCCGGCGACGGCCGCGCCCGCCGAACCGGCATACTGCACAAATGCATCCTGCCCGCCGATGGTGACCTTGACGATTTGCACAGGAGTCTTCAAGTCGCTGCCGGTGACGCTGCCCGTGACGCCCGGCGGCGATGTCTGCCCTTCGCCGGTGGCATAAATCTCGATAATGCTGCCGCGCGCGGCGGGATTCGAAGCGCCGTTCACCGAGTTGTCCTGATTCAGCACCGCGGCCGGACCCAGCCCGGAAGAGGCGAGCGTGAAAATGCCGGGAGCCGAAGCTGACACGGGAACGGTCCACGCCGCCGATGTGACGCCGCCGAATTGGAGCGACATGGTAGTGGCCGCCTGATTGGCGACTTCGTACGGCACGATGACATTCGCCTGCGAGCCGGAGCCATAAATCATGGGCGCGGGCCGGCCATCGAACAGAACCTGCGCGCCGTTAAGGCTGGTGGCCACCTTACCCGATGGATCCAGCGTGAAGCCCGCCGTATTCGATGGTCCGGCGCCGAACCCATAGACGGTGAGGATCTCGCCGGGCGCCACGGATCCGGGGATCTGCGATGCCGCGTTGACGACGGAGCCCAGGAATGGCGGCGCCAGGGGACTGGTGGTGACGATGGTGGTCACGGGCACCACCACCGTCTGACTGCCCGCTGTGATGGTGATGTCGTGTTCGTAACTGCCCAGCAGCTGGGCAGTGGCGACCGGCGGCGCGGAAATCGATGCAGGCGTCGTGAACACTCCCGATTGCCCACTCACGGTAAAGTTCATCGGAACGCCTCCGGAAGTGACTTGAAGAGTCTGGGGCGGTAGCGGGTTGGCATAGTTATCCAGCGTGGCAGTGAATGTCACGCTGGGCGGCGTCACCGTCAACACCGGCTCTTTGTCCCAGATCACCAGCGTCACGGGGATCGGGGCCGGAAACGGTGACGCCGGAGAGGTCACCGTGACGGTACCGCTGTAGGTACCCGCTTTCAATCCCGCGGGATTCGCGGCGATGATTGTGCCCAACTGGCCGGAAGAAGTTTGGGTAGCGGTCAACCAGGGTCCGCCTGAACTGGTCGCTGCCGAAAACGCCGCGCCTGTGCTCTCCCCATAGACCAGGACGGTTTGCGGTGGAGGAGGGTCCGAACCCGTCTGCACCGAAAATGTCACCGAAGGCGGCGAGAATCTGAAAATGCTTGACGCGGAAACGGTCAACTGAACCGGCACGGTCAGGGTGTTATTTGGGCCGGTGATCACGATCTGCCCGCTGTAGACTCCTTCGCTCAGATTGGTGGAATCGGCGGTCATGATGAGCTGAGCTGGAGTAGTCGCGCCGGACGGACTGACGGACAGCCAGTGCGGCCCGGCGCTACCGCTGGCCGCCGCTGTGAATGTGATCGGGTTGCCGTTGCTTTCGATCTGCAAGCTTTGCGAAATGTTGCTCGGACCAAAGATGGTCATATTCTGGGAATCTGTCAACAGTAACGCTACTTCGCTGACGGTCAGCGTCAGTGGGATGGTGGTGACGATCGCGTTGGGACCCTCGGGGATCACTACGATGCTCCCGGAGTAAGTCCCCGCGCTCAGACCAACCGGATTCACCGTGACCGTGAGCGTCGCATATGCGGTTGCTTGTGTGGGCGTGACAGAGAATGGGGCCGCCGGGGGTGTCACTCGAAAACCGAAAATCAAGCCGTTCGCCGGATCGAGCGAGACGCTCACCGGCGCTGGCGCCGCGGTCCCGGCCAGCCATTGGAACGATACCGCCGCCGGGTATGCCGCTAATTGGTGTACCTGCAGAAGGGCAGGGAGAGGTGCTGCCGAAGAGAAAGGCGAGTTGGGCGGAGGAAAACTCATGCCGAGCATGCGGAGCGGAGGCGATGCGAATGCCCGGAAACCCTGGTCCATGGCGTGTCCGTTGGAATAGACAATTAACGCTCCCGGGGGGATGGTCACGGTGGTTTCGCTGTCGAGCGGGGAAATGGAGTCCATCGCCTGTAGAATCACATCCACTGGGGTGGGATTCGGATTCTGCAGAGCGATGCCGCCACCCCGGATGGTGAAACGTACCGCCGCCGAGGTCCATGTCTGCATGGAAAGCAGCGGCTGGATGCCTGCAAAACTCGCCGGCGCCTGGTCCGGGACGCTGGGCATGGCTGGGAAGTACTCCACCTGCGACCCATCAGGATTGCGTAGCACTACACGCTTGCCGGTGAGATCGGCGGCGCCGCCCAGAGTGAGGTCGATTTCTCCCGGTCCGGCGAACTGCGCAGTCGAAACGCTGACTTCGTCGATGCTGGCTACCGTTGCCGCGCTGAATCCGGTCCCGTTGATGCGCACCAAAGCGCCGGCAGGCAGGAGCCCCCCGCCGGGCGCCAGGTTCTGCACGGACAGGCTGCCTCCGACCGTCACCGATCCGGGAGTAATTGTTACGGTGTAGGCGTTTTTCTGTGCATCGGTCCACCCGCCCCGGCTGGCATCGAGTGTGATCGCGTTCACGGTCCCCACGGGTGCGCTCGCCAGAACGGGGATGGTCACTGTGAGCACCGGAAGATGAGGCAACTGGCCGATTCCGCCAGCCGCCGAGGAAATGGTGACATCCAACGATTGTCCGGATACGGTGGCGACTCCCATCGCGTCGCCTTGCGCGCTGAAGACCGCAACGGCCGAAATGGGCCCAAAGACGGCGGGGTCGAAGTTCATCACGATGCGCCCGGACGAGACGTGTTGCGGCGTGGCGGAGAAGACTTTGATTTGCGCCCAACCACCCGCGGGAGCAGTCTCGCTGGAGATCTGAAGGGCGAGATCCGCTGCCGGAAGCGGGCCGGCGAGGAGAGCGAAAAGGACAAGCTGTGTAGGAATGACGCAGGCAGCGCGGCGCCACAATCGGAGTTTCGGCATGACTGGGCTATCCCCCGGGAAGATGAGCACACCGGGGGCCGTTGTGAAGAAGTCCGAGCTGCGCTCGGATGGACAAGGCGGAGCCTTATCCCACGAGCATTTCGAAACGCGAGCCGGGGCGGACGATGGTCTGATTGCGTTCGGGGCCGGTGGAGATGCAACCCACTTCGACGCCGGTGCGTGACTCCAGAAAGGCGATATAGTCCTTGGCCTTGGCCGGCAGGTCGTCATAGTTCGCGATGCCGAACGTCGAGGTGTTCCATCCCGGAACGGACTCGTACACCGGCTCGATTTTCGCGATCTCGGTTACCGTCGGCGGCATCCCGCAGACTTCCTTGCCGCCAATGCGGTAGCCAACGCAGACCGGAATCTTCTCGAACTCGTCGAGCACGTCGAGCTTGGTCACCACGATGCTGTCGAAACCGTTGATGGTGGCGGTGTAGCGCAATAGCGGCGCATCGAACCAGCCGCAACGGCGCGGCCGGCCGGTGACGGCGCCGAATTCCTTGCCGCGGCTGCGAATCAGTTCGCCCGAGTGGTCGAGGGCCTCGGTGGGGAACGGCCCGCCGCCGACGCGCGTGATGTAGGCCTTGGAGACGCCGATCACGCCGGAAATACGCGTGGGCGCGACACCGGTTCCGGTGCAAGCCCCGCCGGCGCTGGCGCTGGAGGACGTCACGAAGGGATAGGTGCCGTGATCGATATCCAGCATCGTGCCCTGCGCGCCTTCGAACATGACGGTCTTGCCGTCGCGGATGGCGTTATTGAGCAGTACCGCGGTATCGCGGACCATGGGGCGTATGCGCTCGGCGAACGCCTCGTACTCCGCGCGGATAGCGTTCAGGTCAAGTTCGCTGTCAATGCCAAGCGCGCGGGCGATGACGACTTTTTCCTGCATCACGGAATCGTACTGCGCGCGGAAAACCTCGGTGTCGAGGAGGTCGGCGATGCGGATGCCGCGGCGCGCGATCTTGTCCTCGTAACAGGGGCCGATGCCGCGCGAAGTGGTGCCGATGGAAACCCGCCCCTCGCGGCCTTCCGACATTTTCTCCATCATGCGATGGGCTGGAAACAGCACGTGCGCGCGGTTGCTGATGAAAAGATTCGCGGCCACCGCCACGCCCGCCGATTCCAGAGTCTCGATCTCGCTCAACAGCGCGGCGGGATCGATGACGAGTCCGTTGCCGATGACGGCCTGCTTCCCGGGGCGCAGAATGCCGCTCGGAATCAGTTTGAGGACGAACTTCTTCTCGCCGATGAAAACCGTATGGCCCGCGTTGTGGCCGCCCTGATAGCGCGCCACTATATCGAACCGTTCCGCGAAGAGATCGACGATCTTGCCTTTACCCTCGTCGCCCCACTGTGAGCCGAGGATGATTACATTTCCCATTTTGACCAAACCTATATAGTCTACCGCACTCCGGCGCGCCGCAAATGGGAAACGGAAAAGCGGACCCCCTCCTCCCATGTGCAACCCCGTCCATGATACGCTTTCATTTAATGCAGATTTCCGAGGTTTACCTGGGCCTGGGTCAGGATGCGTTTGCTCAACTCATCCGTGGCATCTCCATCGGCAAGCTGAAAACGTACCAGATCTACGAGGGATTCAAAGTTCGCGCGCACCTCACCAAGGTCAACACGGAGGGTCTGCGGAAGGCCGTGCCGAAACTCTGGGAACGTATTTCCGGGGGCGACGAGGATTTCGCCAAGGATCTGGCGCAAGCCATCCTGGTCTCCCATCTGGATCTGATCGGGGCCGTGCTGGATTTTCTGGGCGTGCCGCATGAGAATGGCTTTTTTGCCAAGGACACGGACGCCAAACCGTATTTCACCGATGGCTGGGAGGACCGGGTGCACGAGAAATTTCGCGGAGAATACCCGGAAGCCATTCTACTTTTTTATGTGAACCACCTGCGCTGGGAGTTGCTGGGGGCCACGGATGTGTACCGCCCAGTCTCTTCGAGCGCCGCGTGAGTTCGGTTCGCCGCGTGCAAAGAGAGTCTTAGAAACATGACAGTACCTGTGAGGAACCCGCAGCAGAAATTCCGCGAGGATGCTGTCATGCCGATGGAAGTGCTTTCGCTATATGCAGATCCGATTATGCCTGCTCTGGCCGGGGGTGTTTTCGCGCCCGGACAGAGGTGTTGGGTTTTTATGCACCCGACAGTGTTTTTGGGCCAATACACCCACTGCGTATCGTGGAATTTCCGGAACTGCCAAGTCGCCAACTCCGAAAGGTGCCTGACATGAATCACTGCGATTTCCATTATTCCCACCTGCTACCCAAAAAGCCGGGGATTCTCCCGTTAGAGGAGACCATGACGAAAAAGTGCCGCCGCTGCGCCGCTGAATTCGTGACGCGCTCGCGAATCCGGAAACGCTGCGACGCATGTCAGACGGTGGTGTCCGCGGAAAAGCAGAAGAAGGCCAACGAGCGCCTGAAGGCGCGCCGCGCCGCTCGGCGCATGTGCCTGCTCAAGGCGGCTAGCTAGCCATCCACAACCGCGCCTGGCGGGCGCCACGCTGATGCGCCCTCCGGTGAAAGGTTTACCGCTAACGAGCGGTGCAGGGTTGGTGTCTCCCCCCATGCGTTGCAGGTGAACGGCGTTGCCCAAACGCCCACCCGTGCCACGCAAGCGCATTCGAAATGTCGGCAAGTATCTTAGTTTTCAACGAACGCCAAGGTGGCAACCTGCCTGCCTCCCGATGGCAGGAGGTCTATTTATGAGAGTGGGATGGCTTTTGTCCTTGGCTGCCGGAACAGTGGCGCTGCTCGGCGCCCAGGCTGCGGACCAGACGGTAGCGGTCAAACCGCCGGTAGTGCGCACCCTGGAATTTAAGAATTTCCACGGGGTTTCGGTCACCGAGATTGTGGGCCGGCTGAATGACCGGGACATCCAATTGGTGGAAAGACCGTACAACCCGCGGTACGTGGAAACCGCGCAGGGGATCGTCGAGGAATTCTTGAAGGAAAAAGGCCAGCCGGAGACCCACGTCAAACCGACGGTCACCAGTATCCCGCCGCACTCCGTCCGCGTGACGTTCACCGCGGATTAGGTGGGACAGGGGCGAAAAACCACCCCAGACCCGTCCCATTCGGTGCCNNGGCGCTTCCGCCTGCCAACCGCTGGCCAGATCAAGAGTTGGCAGGCGAAAGCGCCTGCCCCACCATTTTTCATCAGCTTTCGCGGGCCGTAGGCCCATCCCAACAGGCCAGGAGACCTATCCTACCTGCTGCAGCGTTACGATGGCTTGCGATTCCGCCGAGCGGCCCTCGCCCACCGGACCCACCTTTTCCGCCGTCTTGAACTTCACCGATACGCGGTCGATCTCCAGGCCGAGAGTTCCAGCCAGCCGCTCGCGAATCGCTTGCCGGTAGTCCTTCAACTTCGGCCGCTCCAGAATGACGGTGGAATCGACGTTGACGATGCGGTAGCCGCGTTGCTGGGCCAGGTCGTGCGCGTGGCGCAGAAACACCAGGCTGTCCGAACCCTGCCAGCGCGCGTCGGAATCGGGGAAGTGCATGCCGATATCGCCCAACGCGGCCGCCCCCAGGATGGCGTCGGTGATGGCGTGGGCCAGCACGTCGGCGTCGGAATGGCCTTGCAGGCCGAATTCGCAAGGGATGGTGACACCGCCCAAAATCATGGGACGGCCCGGTGCGATGCGGTGCACGTCCCACCCCAGGCCGGTCCGAATCTCGCTCAAGGACGCGCGCCCCGCGTTTCCTCGCGCAGGAACAGGTGGGCCAGTTCCATATCGCTGAGCTTGGTGATTTTGATATTGCGGTCGCTGCCCGGCACCACGCTGACTTCCACGTCGAGGCGCTCCACCATGCTGCTTTCGTCGGTGCCGATGAACCCGTCCAGCCGGGCCGATTCAAAGGCCCGCACCAGCAAATCGTAGCGGAAAACCTGGGGCGTCTGCGCCATCACCAGCTTTTCACGCGGCAGGGTGGCGCGGATGCGCACGTGGGTGGTGCCGCGAATCACCTGCTTCACGGTATCCACGGCGGGGACGGCGACGATGGCGGCGCCGGTCTCGGCCGCCTCGTCGAAGACCTTGTGAATCGTCTCCAGATCGATGAAGGGACGGACGGCGTCGTGCACCGCCACCAGGGAGTATTCGGGACCGAGCGAGCGTAGCGCGTTCTCCACCGACTCCTGACGGCTGTTGCCGCCTTCCACCACGCGCACGCGGCCGCTCTCGAATTCCCCGGCGAGCATCTCGCCGACCCACCCGGTATCTTCTCCCCGCACGGCGATCACGATCACGCCGACGCGGTCCGAAGCGACAAACTTACGTACCGTGTGCATCAGGATAGGCGAGCCGTCGAGCAGCATGAACTGCTTGCGGCTGGTACCGGTCTTCTCCGCGGTGCCCTTACCCATGCGGGTGCCCAGGCCGGCCGCGGGCAATATGACGGCGACTTTCATGTGACTACGATTCTATCGTGGTTTTCTCGGGCGGGAGATTCGACATCGGCTGCGGATCGCTCTTGCGCACCGGCCGGTCGTGCCGCTCGGTGACCTGCGCCGGGTGCCCGCGCTCGTCGTACTTGCCGAAGATCATCTTGCCCGCCGTGGTCTGCAGCACGCTGGTCACCGAAATATCGATGGTCTTGGAGATCATCTTCTTGGCGTTGTCCACCACCACCATGGTGCCGTCGTCCAGGTAAGCGACGCCCTGGTTGTATTCCTTGCCTTCCTTGAGGATGAAGACGCGCATGGTCTCGCCGGGCAGCACGATGGGTTTGAGCGAGTTGGCCAGCTCATTGATGTTCAGGACTTCGACGCCGTGGAGCTGGGCCACCTTGTTCAGGTTGAAATCGTTGGTGATCACCTTGCAATCGAACACCTTGGCCAGTTCGATGAGCTTCATATCGACTTCGCGCGTTTGCGGGAAGTCCTCCTCCACGATCTGCACATTGAGGTTGGCCATCTTCTGAATGCGCGCCAGAATGTCGAGGCCGCGCCGTCCGCGGTTGCGCTTCATGGAATCGGCCGAATCGGCCACCAATTGCAATTCGCGTAGCACGAACTGCGGGATCACCAGCACGCCGTCCAGAAACCCGGTCTCCGCGATATCGGCGATGCGCCCGTCGATAATCACGCTGGTGTCGAGGATTTTGTGCGATTTCTTGGAGGATTTCTCTCCCCCGAAGATCCCGCCCAGCGCCGCCAGGTTCAGCATGTCGCCTTTCTTGGCGCCCACAATCAGGCCGATGTAAGTCATCAGAAGCAGGAGACAGAGCTGCAGGAAAGGCTCAGGCGAGGCCTTGGCGAGCACCAGCGACATGATAAAGGCGCCCACAATCCCCAAAATGCTGCCACAGGCGGCGCCGATCAGCCGTTTCAGGCTGACCCGCTCTAGGCGCATTTCGAAGAAGATGATGCACAGACCACAGACGACCCCGGCGGCCGCCGCCAGCCAAGGCGAAGAATGATACGGATGTAAGGCCCACGCTGCAAAGCTGAGAACCAAAATGAAGATGCCGCGAATAATGAGTAAGTCGAGCACAAAGGCGCCCCCCTTGGGTGAGTACAAGCTCCGGAAAAACCTTAACTAACCGGCACATGACCCTGAGAATAAAAGCGAGAAGCATCGCGCCAAGAGTATACCACTTCCAACGCCGCTACCACACCATCTCGTGCAGCAGGCGCCCGGAGGCGAAACGCTCGAAACCCAGCAGCTCCGCGTCCACCAGATCGCTTCGGCCGTGGAGGATCAGGTCCGCCAGGATGCGGCCGGTGGCGGGAGAGTGCATCACCCCGTGGCCGCTGAATCCGTTCGCCAGGAAGAAGCCCGGAAGTTGCCTGACCCCGCCGAGCACCGGATGATGGTCCGGCGTCATTTCGTAAAGCCCGGCCCACGCGCGGCGGGGGTTGACCTCCGCCTCCTCCAGGCACGGCAACCGGTTCACGCCGCGCGTCAGCACCTTCTCGATGAAACCCCTGTCGAAGTTCAGCTTGAAACCCGGCGTCTCCTCGGGGTCGTTCCACGCCAGCAGCAGTCCCCGGCCCTCGGGGCGGTAATGGAAACCCGTGTTCATATCCACCACCATGGGCGATTGATGCGACACCTGGTCGAAGGGTTCGGTGGGCACCAGCATACGGCGCAGCGGTTCCACCGGCAGAGGAACTCCCGCCAGTCGCGCCACGTTGCCGGCCCAGGCGCCGGCGGCGTTCACCACGGTGCGGCCGCCGACGAAGCCGCGGGAAGTCTCCACGCCGGCGACGCCGCGCGCGTCCACCGCGATGCCGGTGACCTCGGTATCGCGCAGCAGTCGCACGCCACGCTCCATGGCCTTTTTCATAAACCCGGTCATGACGCTGTGCGGGTCCACGAAGCCATCGGTGGCGCAGAAACTGCCGCCCAGGATGTCATCCTGCCGCAGTTCGGGAGCAATCTGCGACACATCGCGAGCATCCACCAGGCGCACCGCCTGCAGGCCGGCCTCCACCTGGCGGCGGTAATTTTGGCGGAGATACTCCATGTGCGCCGGAGTGGTGGCGACGAAAAGATATCCCTGCGGGCGGTATCCCGACGGGTGGCCCATGACCTCTTCGAACCGCGCGAAGAAGGGGATGGAGTAAAGCGACATGCGGATATTGATGGGCGTGGCGAACTGCGCGCGCACTCCGCCCATGCTCTTCCCCGTGGAACCCTTGCCTTGCTGGGTTTCGCGCTCCAGCACCAGCACGTCGCGGCATCCCGCTTCCGTCAGGTGGTAGGCGATGCTGGAGCCTACAATTCCGCCCCCAATGATGATGACATCCGCCGAACTCAATAGCCCCTCCCCAGAGTGACCGCGCCAAAGCGCTTACGCGATTCTACTAAACTGGCGAGGAGATGTTTATTTGGGATCCTCGGCAACCGCGTTCGACGAAAGCGGGTTGACGATCTTCTTCCACTCTGTGCCCGCGGCGGTCTGCTTCATCATCCCGAAGGGCCCCAGCGCCCAGGCGGTGCCGGTGGCGCGGCGCAGAATCTTGTTCAGAAAGAGCTGGTCCCCTGTGGACTGCGGTTTCCAGGTCTCGCCACCGTCTACGCTCAACAGGAATCCGGCGTCGGTGGTGATCCAGCCGCGATTGGCCCCGTCGAAGCCGATGGAACTCAGCCATCCCGAGACCGGTGTTTTCTTCGCCTCCCAGGTGGCGCCGCCGTCCTTGGTGCGATACAGCTGTCCGGCGAAGCCTGCAATCCAGCCGTTTTTCGCGTCCGGGAAGGTAATCGAACTCAGCGACCACTGGGCGCCCGGGATTTTCACCTGCTGCCACTTCTTGCCGCCATCCACAGTGTGCAGAACCACGGCGGACCAGCCCACAGCCCAGCCGTTTTGGGCATCCAGGAAAAACAGAGCTTCCAGGGAGAGCGACTGACCGGTATTCTGTTTGCTCCAGGTCTTGCCGCCATCGGCGCTATGCAGTATCACGCCGTCGTAGCCGGCGATCCAACCTTCTTCGCCTACCATCTGAATATCGGTGAGGTTCTCGGTGGTGCCGCTTACCCGCGGCTGCCAGGTGCGCCCGGCGTCCGCGGTGGCCAGAATCGCGCCGCCGTCGCCCACGGTCAACCCGCGGTTGACGTCCAGAAACGCCACCGCGCGTAGCGTGCCCGTGCTGGCGATTTTCCGCTGCGCCCAGGTGGCCCCATCATCGTTGGTGACCAGCAACAACCCCTGCTCGCAGAGAACGTAGGTAATTGAATTTGTGGGCAAGGCGGCATCGCGCATGTTGCAGGTGCGTTCGTCCGCCGCGAACGCGGCTAACGGCATAACCCCGAGCGCAAGCCACCAACCCATCTGCTTCCGAATCGTCAACACCATCAAATAGTCTCCAGGACCGGGGAGCGGCAGCCGAACACACGCCCACCCCCATGCAGAAGTACGATATTGGCGGGCAAAAGGTTACACCCCTAAAACAGATTCGGGCGCCGATGAACGCCGATAAACGCGGATAAGAATATACTTACCCGTTTATCTGCGTTCATCGGCGTTGATCGGCGTTGATCGGCGGCTAGAGGTCTTGCCCCTCAGGCTCCCCAGAGGTAGTCGTCCGAAGCGCTCTCGCGAAACTCCTTGCGGCCGCGCGCCAGGGCGGCCAGGTCGAGATCGAAGAAGCGCGGATGCACCAGACGCTTCAGCGCCGCCACCACGCGGTCCTGTTCCAGCATGCCGGTGGCCTCCAGCAGCGCCCCCAGCATCACGATGTTGCCCACCTTGGTAGCGCCCACCTCGTCGGCCAGTTGGGTGAACGGCAGCGCCACCATGCGCACATCGCGCCGCACGCAATCGCCGGGAATCTGGCTGCCGTTATACAGCACGGTTCCGCCCTCTTCCACCGCGGGGAGAAATTTGCGCAGCGAGGGCTCGTTCATCGCCAGCAGCACGTTGGGGCGCGACACCAGCGGCGAATCGATGGCATGATTGGCCAACCTCACGTGGCAATTGGACGTCCCGGATCGCATCTCCGGCCCGTACGAAGGCAGCCAGGAGACCTCGTACCCGGCCTCCAGGCCGGCTTCCGCCAGCACTTCGCCCAGCATCAGCACGCCCTGCCCGCCGAAACCGGCCACTTTGATCCGCAGGTCGAGTTCCCGTGGCGGATGGGCGGCCACCGCCTTTTCGCCCGCCCCATTCACCAGGTCGAGCAGCCGCGGCAGATCCTCCAGCCCCGGCGCGGCGGCGGCCGCCGGACGGGTCTCGGCTTCCCTGGTGCGGTCGCGCAGATTGCCCGGCGCGAAGATCGCGGCCATCTCGTCCTGCACGAAGCGCTGGGCTTCCACGGGCTGCATCTTCCAGATCGTGGGGCACGGCGAAAGCACTTCCACCAGCGAGAATCCCAGCCCTTTCACCTGATTCTCCACAGCGCGCTTGATCACCTTGGCAGCGTGCATGATCTGCTTGTTGTTGCCCAATGACACTCGCTCGATGAAGACCGGCGCTTCCAGCGAATTCAACATTTCGCAGACGTGCAGCGGGAAGCCTTCGTTCCAGCGGTCGCGTCCCAATGGGGAAGTCGCCGTCTTCTTGCCGAGCGGCGTGGTGGGGGCCATCTGCCCGCCCGTCATGCCGTAGATCCCGTTGTTGACGAAGATCACCGTGATGGGTTCGCCGCGGTTGGCGGCGTGGATGATCTCCGCCGTGCCGATGGCCGCCAGGTCGCCATCCCCCTGGTAGCCGATCACGATGCTGTCCGGCCGGCTGCGCTTCACCGCCGTGGCCACCGCCGGCGCGCGCCCGTGCGCCGCCTGGACGTTGCCCGTGTCGAAGTAGTAATAACCGAATACCGAGCAGCCGACCGGGCTGACGATCACCGTGCGGTCCTGCACGCCCAATTCGTCGATGGCCTTGGCCAGCAGTTTGGACACGATGCCGTGCCCGCACCCCGGACAGTAGTGCGTCTGGTTCTGCAGTTCGGCTTTACGTTCGAAGGTGTCGTAAAATGCCCCGGCCTTCTCGTGGATCGCGGTGTAGCTAGCCATGGATCAACTCCTCTTCCACACGCCCCGCGGGCTGCGGCAGGCAGCCCGGAAAGGTGTGTTCCAGAAACGCCAGCACATCCTCGGCGGAGGGCGCGTTGCCGCCTACGCGGCTGAAGAATTCCACCGGCGTACTCCCTGCCAGTGCCAGCCGCACATCGTCCACCATCTGGCCGGTAGAGAGTTCCACCACCGCGAATGCCTTGGCATGCTTTGCCAGTTCGCGAATCCGCTGCACCGGGAACGGGTACAGCGTGATGGGCCGCAACAGGCCCACCGCCATGCCGCGCGCCCGCGCCAACTCCACCGCCGCCTTCAGGATCCGCCCCACAATCCCGTAGCCCACCAGGACGATCTCCGCATCCTCGGTGCGCCAGCTTTCGAAGCGCACTTCCTGCCGCCCGGCTTGCTGGTACTTCTCTTCCAGCTTGCGGATGTGACTCTCCTGATGGTCCGGCTCCAGGTAGATGGAACTCACCAGATTCTTGCGCGTCTCCGCATTGCCGAGCACCGCCCACTCCGGCGGCGGGGGCACCGTGCCCCGGGAGGCGAACTTCACCGGCTCCATCATCTGCCCGATAAAGCCATCGGCCAGCACCACCACCGGATTGCGATACCGGTCGGCCAGGTCGAAGGCCCACGTGGTCAGGTCCGCCATCTCCTGCACCGAATCCGGCGCTACCACCAGGGTCCGGTAGTTGCCGTGTCCGCCGCCCTTGACCACCTGGTTGTAATCGCCCTGCTCGGGTGCGATGTTTCCCAGACCGGGCCCGGCGCGCATGATGTCGGCAATCACGCAGGGCAGTTCCGCGCCCGCCAGGTAGCTGAAGCCTTCCTGCATCAGGCTGATGCCCGGACCGCTGGAGGCGGTCATGCAGCGCACACCCGCCGCCGCGCCGCCGTACAGCATATTGATGGCAGCCACCTCGCTTTCCGCCTGCACGAATACCCCGCCGGCCCTCGGCAGGTAGAGCGATGCCGCCTCGGCAATCTCGCTGGCCGGCGTGATCGGATACCCGTAAAAAGCGCGGCACCCGGCCAGCACGGCTGCCTTCACGATGGCTTCATTGCCTTTAGTCAGTTGTTTTTGCATGCCATCCTCCTATGCGGCGGCCATCGCGTCCAGCCGGAATACCCGGATGCCCCCCGGTTCGGGACAAACAAAGAAGCAGATGCCGCACCCCGTGCAGCCCACGCCCCCGTAAACCGCCGGATGGTATCCGTAGTGATTGAGTTCTTCCGCCAGGTGCAGCACCTTGGGTGGACAGGCCTCCACGCAGAGCCCGCAACCCTTACATTCTTCAGAGTTCATATCGACCGTGCCGCGGTCGGGTTTGCCGATCATCGCCATGCTGCTCACCTCCCGGCTGGTAGACCCAGCTGGATAGACCCACCTAAAGTTGGTGCTTACCTTGCCCATGTTCAGTATATATCCGGATAAGCAGGCCTACAACACTAATTTACGCGCAAACGGGACGCTTCCGGTTAAACTGTTCGGAAATGAAGAGATTTTATTTTCTACCCATAATTCTGGTCGCCCTCGCCGCGTCCGCCTCTGCCCAAAAGAGCCCCTATGCGGGACGCTGGGATCTGACGGTTACGCCGCAAACCGGCAACCCTTTCCCCCAGTGGATGGAACTCACGGAAAAAGACGGCAAGCTGGAAGGCCGTTTCCAGCCGCGCGGCGGAGCCTGGCGCCCGCTGGCCGCCGCCAAGGTGGATAACGGACTCCTGATCCTGACCCTCGCCGCCCCCGCCAACGGTCCGGCTACCACCTGGGACTTTACCGCCGCCGGCGACAAACTGAGCGGCGTCGAAAAGAGAGGCGAGACCGCCGGAGCCCGGATCGCCGGCGTGCGCGCTCCCGAACTGAAGCGCCCCATGCCCGCCGCGTGGGCCGCCCCCGTCGCCATCTTCAACGGGAAGGACCTCACCGGTTGGGAGCCCATCGGCAATGTCCAGAACAGCAAGTGGGTGGCGCGCGACGGCGAGCTGGTCAACGACAACCCCGTGGTGGAGGGCCAGCATGGGCCCGGCGCGGCCAACATCAAAACCACCCAAAAATGGCAGGACTTTAAGGCGCACTTCGAAGTCAACTGCCCGGAGCACGGCAACAGCGGATTCTATCTGCGCGGCCGCTATGAGATTCAGATTGGCACCGAAGGCGGCACTATCCCTTCACACGAGATGGGCGCGGTGTATAGTCATTTTGCGCCGGCGGGAAATATCGGCAACAAGCTCGGGCAGTGGACCAGTTTCGACGTGACCTTCGTGGGCCGGTATCTCACCGTGATCCGCGACGGCATCAAGATCCACGACAACGTGGAAATCCCCGGCCCCACGGGCGGCGCGCTGGATAGCAACGAAAGCGAGCCTGGCCCCTTCTTCCTCCAGGGCGATCACCAGGGCGTCATCCGCTACCGCAACATCACCATTCAGGTGCCCAAATAAAGAAGAAGAATATCAGCCACAGATCAACACAGATCAACACAGATAAGACCAATCTTGTTTTATCCGTGTTTATCCGTGTTCATCTGTGGCTAATTTAGCTCTTCTCTTCTAGAACTGATTCCACAAATACTGATTGTAGACTTCGTGGTGGAATTGCACTTCCGGCGCCTTCACCACCGTTCCCAACAGCCGCGGGCAGCGGTCCGCCGACGCCTGCTTCAAATCCGCGTACCGCCCCTTCACGTCCTCGCCCAAGAGCGTCGTCGTCCACGCCGCGTCCCGGAAGTTCTTCAGCGCATCGTAGATATTGTCCGGCAGGTACCGCTCCGCCCCCCGCAGATTCTTGATCTTGGCGATCTCTCCGTCCAACCCCGTCTTGAACACGCTGAGCAGCACCAGGTACGGATTCGCGTCCGGCGCCACCGCCCGCACTTCCAACCGCGAACTCCGCTCGTTGCCGATCGGGATCCGGATCATCGCCCCGCGGTCCACCGCCGACGCCTTCAGCTGGTTCGGCGCTTCAAAATGCGGGTCCAGCCGCCGGTACGCGTTCACGCTCGGGTTCAACAGCAGGCAGATATCGTTGCCGTGCGTCAAAATCCGGTCCATGATCTGCCAGGCGAACTTGCTGATCTTCTCTTCCCCTTTCGGATCCCAGAAAATGTTCTTCCCGTTCTTCATCACCGACACGTTGGTGTGCATCCCGCTGCCGTTCACCCCCACCACCGGCTTCGGTAGGAAACTCGCCGTCAGCCCCATGTTCGTCGCCACTTGCCGGCAAATCAGTTTGTACAACTGAATCTGGTCCGCCGCCGCCACTGCTTCCGCGTAACTGTAGTTGATCTCGAATTGCGACGGCGCCACTTCCGGATGGTCCTTCTCGTTTTCAAAACCCATCGCCCGCTGCACCTCCGCGCACCGGTCGATGAAGTGCCGCAACGGGTCCCCCGGCAGCGAGTGGTAATATCCACCCGTGTTCACGTACTCGAACTTGCCCGTTTCGTGATAATGCCGCTCCGCGTCGATACCCTTGAATATGAAGCCCTCAATCTCGTTAGCCGCGTTCAGCGTGTACCCGTTCTTCTCGTACAGGCTCTGCGCGTAGCCCTTCAGCACCCCGCGGATGTCCGCTGTGTAGGGCGTGCCGTCCTTGTCGATCACCTCGCCGAACACCAGCACCTTGCCCGCGCCGAAGACGTCGCTCGGCCCCCAGTAGAACGCGCTCCAATCCATGTGCAGCCGAAGATCGCTCTCGCGCTGCGCCGTGAACCCGCGGATCGACGATCCGTCGAAGGTCAGATTGTCCCAGCTCTTGACAAGAAACTTCTTGTCGTAATCCAGCATGTGGAGGCGGCCTTCCAGATCGCTGAACAGGACGGTCACCGCCTTGATGCGCTTCTCGTCGGTCAGGTACTTGAGGCGCTCCTCTTGAATCGCGTGCATGGGCACGCGACCCTGCCGCTGCGCTTTGGCAGCCAGATTCAGGTCTTCCAGCTCCCCATAGGAGAGCGTCAAAAAATCTTGCAGTTCGTTGGGGATCATAGGTTGAATATTAATTGTCAATGACGGCCGCCGCCTGTCGCAACGGTTTGACGGCCGCATGCCCATAGATTGTTCTGATGGACCGCCATCAATAAATTGATCGGGAGCTCCCCCCGCTTTGACAAGCCTGCTGAATTCCTCTATCCTGAAAGTTGAGCAAGGCATTTTTTCCTTCCTCTTCGGACCCCCTGAACTAAGTCAGGTTATCCGGACCCGCCTCTTAGACACTGCAAAAATCGGAGCCTTTCATACTGTGGCCACTTGGTCTCGCCGGGAGCAGAGTCTGCAAACCTTGAAAGCACCTCTCGCGCCAGGCGATTGCCCGCCAGCCCGGTCGCTCCGTACCCGCATGCTCTGCTGGCTGTACCCGAATCGCGGATGGGCTCCGTTGCCTGCCCGGCTGCCGGACGGCGGAAAAGAGGAGAGTGGATGCTCGGAACGATCACCCGATTCAGCAAGCTGACCACGAGCGGCGCGATCCGCTCCGAACACGGCATAAACTTCGACTTCGACCTGGCCGGTGTATTGACCTACGATGTCGCCACCCTCGCCGAGGGGAAATTCGTCCACTTCGAAGCTGCCGGCCGCGCGCCTTGCAAGGCCATCAACGTCTCGCTCGAACCCCCCGCCGCCGTTCACCCCGGCGCCGAACGATACAAAGAGATCACCCAACTTCGTTACGTCGGCTTCCAGCACCTGGAAAACCTGCGGCACTTCCGCTTTGAGCGCATCACGCCCGGCGGACCCACCCAGTGCTTCGAGGTGGCGGCAAACCTGGAATTGTTCCACACTCTGCGCATCGCCATCCAGGAAGGGCCGGTTCTCTGCATGCGCGTTATCGCCGCCGAATTGGAAGCGGGCCGTAAATGGGAAGACATGGCCTGTTGTCCGCTTACCGAACAACACATGCGCGACTACCTGGCAAGCAAGCCCGCCCCCGGCGCAAAACTAGCCAAAGTCCCGCGGCGTCCTTCCGTCTATTCGGCGCCCGCGCCCTGGACCTAGGAGCCGCCGCGCGGCTCTCTCGCTGAAACCTGAGTGGAGGAAAGATATATGACAACGAAACGACGCCGTGTGACGCAGTCCTTTAATGCCCAACAGTCCACCTCCCGCGCCCGCGGCAGCTTCGCCGTGGGCGACCTGCTCATCCTCCAGGACAGCCCGGAGACGCCGGACCAGAGCAGATTCGTCCGCATGAACGGGCTTCGCCCGAATCTTGGCCGCGAACTCTACTACCTCCTGGAAGCCGCCGAATTGCACGAAAAAACCGAAGCCGTATAAGTGGCTCCGCGTTGTGCGTGGTGGGGCGGGCTTCAGCCTGNNCTGCCAATCCGAGCGCAGTTCGGACTCGTTCCTAATCCCTCACTGCGCGTCCTTCACGCAGCGGAACCCGAGCGTGCCGGCGCGGTCTTTGGAAGGCGCCATCAGCAGATACTTGCCGTGCTCGTTCAGTTTGTAGGCGCTGGGGAAATACCAGCGGCTGCCGCCCGGACGGTAGTAGCCGCCGCCGCGCAGGATGCCGGCTCGCGTGTGCTCGTCCTGGTATTCGTCGGTCCACTGCCAGATGTTCCCCGTGAGGTCCATCACGCCGTAAGGGCTCGCGCCCTTCGGGAAAGCGTCCACATCGGTGGGAGCGCGCAACTCCCGGCCGTGCTCCGGTTTGGGGACGCACGCCTCGCAGGCAGCGTCGCCCCACGGATACACACGGTGGTCCGTGCCCTGCGCGGCGTATTGCCATTCCCACTCGTGCGGCAGCCGCTTGCCGGCCCAACTGGCGTAGGCGCGCGCGTCTTCCAGCGATACCCACGTGACCGGCTTGTTGTCCCATCCGGCGGGATAGCGGCCGCCGGTCCAATCGCGCAGAAAATTGTGATCGTCGGCCGGGCGATAGCTGCTGGCGGCCAGGAACGCGGCGAACTGCTTATTGGTCACCGGGTATTGGTCCATGTAAAACGCCGGCACTTCAACCGCGTGGGAGTGGTAGCGCCGCGGCGAGTCTTCCCACGGGTACTGCACGTCCACGCCGATATCGTCGCCGCCTTCGATTTCGATGCCGTGGACCTCGAACTGCCAGGCCGGGCTCTCCGGAATGCGGACCATGCCCGCGGGAGCCCCTTTGGCAGGCTCGGTGGCAGCCATGCGTACCGGCCGTTGCGGCAGGAATTCCCATGCTTTGGAGAACGAGGAGAGCGGCTTGGCGCTAAGCTGGGCCATTTCCGCCAAGAAGGCTGCGCCGCCGGCGTCAACCGCCTCGCGCTGCGCCAGTACTGCCGCGAAGCCGAACGCCTCGATAGGGAAGGATAGGCTCCCCTGCTCCGGCTTCAGTTCCTTGCCGTGCCACACGTCGTAATAGCGCATGCCGGGCTCTACCGCCACTTGCAACTGCGGGCCCTCGATGTTGTAGGCGGTGCGGTTCACCATCGTCCACAGCGTACCGTTGGCCAGCGGCCACCGCGACGCGAACACGCCGTACTGCATGGTGGGGGCATGCGGCTCCCATCCGGCGCTCACCAGGTAATCCGCATAGCGGCGCTCAATTTTGCCAATCCGCCGGATGGCTTCCGCATCGCGCGGCGTGATGCCGTTCCAGATGCCCCAGATATTCTCCCAGGTTTCGTACCCCACCCCGTTGAAGAAGGCGAATTGCAGATTGTTGGTTTTGTCCTTGTTCCAGCGGTCGCAGACGTTCACCATGTGGCGCGGCTCCAGCCACTTGCCGCGGCTGATGGAGGGGATGAAGGGGTATTTCCAATAGCCCCACGTCAGGTTGTCCCAATCCAGCATTTCGTCGGAATCCGGATAGCCTTCGGGCTCAAAAGCCAGCGGGTGGCCCGTGGCGTCGCTCGCCGTGCGAAAGCTGCGCGGCACGCCCCCATAGGTGTCGCCATTGACGCCGTCGGCGCCGATTTCAGCCAGCAGGCCGGCGATGGTTTCCGCGAACGAGCGCGCTTCGGCGCGCGTCCCCTGGTCCCACGGCATGTTCGGGAACAGCACGCGGACGCCCCGCCGGTGCAGGTCGTCCACCATTTTCTTGAGAGCAGGGAGCCCGCCAGGCATGTCGCGCAGCAGGTCGAACTGATTGCGATTGTCGATGCCGATATTGGGGTACACCGGCCACAGCAGGACGCTGTCGATGCCGCCGTACCGCCGGTCCAGGTCGTCCAGAAAACGGCCGATGGTGTACTGCCGCGTGGCGGGGTCGTAGAAGTAGCGGTCTTCCACCATGGACTGCGGCTGCATGAAGGAGCTTTGCGTCCACTTGAGCTCCGGGCGCGAGTAGATGTCGCCCGTAAGCCCGGCGCGCACCCGCCGTTCCGCGCGGTAGCGCGTGATTTCCGAAAGCCAGTCGGCGGTGGCTTCCTTGGAGGGAGGTCCGGGGATCTGCTGTCCGTCGGGGGGATATTTTGTGTCCTGTGCCGAAGCGGCGAGAGTCAGCAGAAGGATCGATATGTACCGCATGGAGTGCGCCCCCTAAAGGGCATAGTGTACCGCCGTGGAACTTGTGGGATAAGGCTCCGCCTTGTCCATCCGAGCGAAGCTCGGACCGGTCTTCTCGGGGAAACCGGGACGAAACCGGGACAGTACCCCGCCCCCGCTGTCGCTCGCCCACACTCACCGCACCAGGCCCTCTCATTCCTGCTACCATCCCCGTAGAAGACCCCCGCGCATGAAATTCATCGACGAGTATCGCGATCCCAAGCTCGCCCGCTCTCTCGTTGCCGAAATCGCCGCCACCGTCACCCGTCCCTGGGTTCTGATGGAAATCTGCGGCGGCCAGACCCACACCCTCATGCGCTACGGCATCGATGAGCTTCTCCCTCCGCAACTCGAACTCGTCCATGGACCCGGCTGCCCGGTCTGCGTCACTCCGCTCGAGATCATCGACCAGGCTGTCGCCATCGCCGCCATGCCCGGCGTGACCCTCGTCTCCTACGGCGACATGCTCCGCGTTCCCGGCTCCGCCAGCGATCTCTTCCGCGTCAAAGCCGAAGGCGGCGACGTGCGCATCGCCTACTCCCCCATGGACGCCGTCGCCATTGCCCGCCAGAACCCCGATCGCCAGGTGGTATTCTTCGCCGTGGGCTTCGAAACCACCGCGCCCGCTAATGCAATGGCCGTCTGGCAGGCCGCCCGCGAAGGCCTCGCCAATTTTTCCATTCTCGTCTCCCACGTCCTCGTTCCCCCCGCCGTCCGTCTCCTGCTCGGATTCCCCCACAACCGCGTGCAGGGCTTCATCGCCCCCGGACACGTTTGCGCCGTGATGGGCTACACCGAATACGAGGAACTCGCCCGCGATTTCCGCGTCCCGTTCGTAGTGGGCGGCTTCGAGCCCCTCGACCTGCTGGAAGCCATCCTCATGCTGGTCCGCCAGCTCGAACAGGGTCGCGCCGAAGTCGAAAACCAGTACGTGCGCTCCGTCACCCGCCAGGGCAACACAGCTGCCCGCAACCGCATGTTCGAAGTCTTCGAAGTGGGCGACCGCAAATGGCGCGGCATCGGCCTCATCCCCGCCTCCGGCTACCGCCTGCGGCCCGAATACGCCGCTTTCGATGCCGAACGCAAATTCAATGTGCAGACCACGCGCGTCGAAGAGCCCGCCGAATGCATCGCCGCCCAGGTTCTGCAAGGCCTCGCCAAGCCCGTCGATTGCTCGGCCTTCGGCACCCGCTGCACGCCGCAAACGCCCCTCGGCGCGCCCATGGTCTCCAGCGAAGGCGCCTGCGCTGCCTATTACAACTTCCGCCGAACCGTATGATCATCTGCCCCACTCGCCAACGCTGCGCAACCCTTGGTGGCACAGGCTTCAGCCTGTCAATCCGAGCGCAGCTCGGACTCTCCGCTGTCTCCGCGAATCCTGCGCCTTTTCTCCGGCTTGTTTTTGCTCTTCTCCGCCTCTTTCTCCGCGTCTCCGCGGCTCCGCGTCAAAATGGCATTCTCAAACTGAACGGCATGTACGTAGCCCTATGATCACCTGCCCAACCCCACTCCCCGCCAAGGACCGCATCCTGCTCGGCCACGGATCCGGCGGCAAACTCAGCGCCGACCTGCTGCGCGACGTCTTCCTCCCCGTTTTCCGCAGCCCCGTCCTCGGCCGCCTCGACGATCAGGCCGTCCTGGAGATCGGCGCCGAGCGACTCGCCTTCACCACCGACAGCTTCGTGGTCAAGCCGCTCTTCTTCCGCGGCGGCGATATCGGCTCGCTGGCCGTCCACGGCACCGTCAACGATCTCGCCATGGGCGGCGCGGAACCGCTCTACCTCTCTGCCGCGTTCATCCTCGAAGAGGGCCTTTCCATCGACACTCTGGCGCGCATCGCCGAATCCATGGGCAAGGCCGCCGACGCCGCCGGCATCGAGATTGTCACCGGCGATACCAAGGTCGTCGAAAAGGGTTCTGGCGACGGCGTTTTCATCAATACCACCGGCATCGGGCGCGTCCGCCCCGGCATCCACCTCTCCGCCGCCAACGCCCGGCCCGGCGACCTCGTGCTGCTCTCCGGCACCCTCGGCGATCACGGCATTACCATCCTCTCCGAACGCCAGGACATCGGCTTCGACGCTCCCATCGAAAGCGATTCCGCCGCCTTGCACACCCTGGTGCGCGACATGCTCGCCGCCTCGCCCGCCATCCGCTGCATGCGCGACCCCACGCGCGGCGGCCTCTCCAGCGCCCTCAACGAAATCGCCGCCCTTGCCAGGGTCGGCGTGGAACTCAACGAGCCCGCTATCCCGGTCCGCGAAGTGGTCCGCGGAGCCTGCGAACTGTTGGGCTTCGACCCGCTCTATGTCGCCAACGAGGGCAAATTGGTCGCCATCGTGCCCCAAGAAGCCGCCGGCGCAGTCCTCGCCGCCATGCGCCATCACCCCCTCGGCCGCCAATCCGCCATCATCGGCAAGGTCACTGATAAGCACCCCGCCATGGTGACCATGAAAACCGCCTTCGGCACCACCCGCATCGTCGACATGCTGCCCGGCGACCAACTTCCGAGGATTTGCTAAGCAGGACAGGCCTCCTGGCCTGTCCAATACCTGCCACATGAAAATTCTTACCTTCATATTATTCGCTGGTTCGCTCGCCGCCGCGGACCGCGAATTGACGGTCGGCCCCAAGGGCCAATACCAGACCGTGCAGGCCGCCGTCGATGCCGCCGCGCCCCACTCCGTGATCCACATCCAGCCCGGAGTCTACAAGGAACGAATCGTCGTCCCCTGCGCCAAACCGTTTCTCACCTTCCGCGGCGACGACCCGCTCACCACCATCCTCACCAATAATTCCCACGCCGGCCTGCCTGGTCCCAAAGGCCCCATCAATACCTTCGCCACACAGACCGTCTTCATCCAGGCCAACGATTTCACCGCCGAAAACCTGACCTTCGAGAATTCCGCCGGCAATCAGGGCCAGGCCGTCGCTCTCACCATCATGGGCGACCGCGGCATCTTTCGGAACTGCCGATTCCTTGGCTATCAGGACACCCTGCTTCCCCAGGCCGGCCGCCAGTATTTCGAGCGCTGCTATATCGAGGGCGCCGTCGATTTCATCTTCGGCGGCTCCGCGGCGTACTTCGACCGTTGCACCATTCACGTCACCGCCAACGGCTACATCACCGCCGCCAATACCACCATGGACCAGCGCTACGGCTACGTCTTCGACCACGCCAGCGTCACCAGCGCGCCCAACGTGAAGACCTTCCTCGGACGCCCCTGGCGCCCCTGGTCCGCCACCGTCTTCCTCAACACGGAGTTGAGCGACGCCATCCGCCCCGAGGGCTGGGACAATTGGAACGACCCCACCCGCGAGAAGACCGTCCGCTACGCTGAATACCGCTCCACCGGACCCGGCGCCCCTTCTTCCGCGCGCGTGTCCTGGGCGCGCCAGTTGAGCGACGCCGAAGCCGCCGGATTCACCATGGAAAAGGTGCTCGCCGGGTTGGACGGCTGGAACCCCAAAACCGGCGAGGTGCGCGCCACCGTGCATCTTGCCAAAGCCGCTGCCGCCAAGCCCGTGATTCCGCCGGCGTCTGCCTGGTTGGCTGTCCTGCCGGATGGGCACCTCGCGTGGGCCACGGGTGCCCAGTGGACCATCGCGCGCGTTTCGCTGCCCGCCCCTTCCGCGCGCATCTTGCGCGCTCCCGACGGCGTCGTGCACGCTGTTTGGGCCGACGCCAAGCGCCTCGCCCATTCTACTTCTCAAGACCTGCTGAGCTGGTCAGCCCCCATGTTCACCGACGTCATGGCCGGTAAGAGCGCGCTCGACTTCAACTCGCCCAACCTCTTCTACGATGGCAGCCGGTTCATCGTCACGTGGAGTTGCACCATCACGCGCAATTTCATTCAGGCCTTCCAGGAAGATGTCGAGGACAACCCGCGCATCTGGTACGCCACCACCCGCGACTTCGAGACCTTCTCCGATCCCCGGTTGCTCTTCGACAACAACTACGCCGTCCGGGACGCTCAGATTCTCTCCCTCGGCGACCGCTACGCCCTGGTGCACAACGACAACACCGGGCCGGTCGGGAACCTGCGCGCAGCTTTCTCCGATAGCCCGCTCGGTCCGTGGGGTCCGTCCACCGACGCCTTCGCCGCTATGGGCGCCGCCGCCCCGGCAGCCATCCGCTCTGCCGGCGAATGGTGGATCTACCACTCGCGCGGTCTGGTCCGCACGCGCGATTTCTGGAGTTTTGCGGAAGTCCCGCTGCCCGCCGGAGTGCGCCCCGTCAGCGTGATCGAGGTGTCCCGAACCCTCGCCACCGGGCTGCCGCGATGAGCATCAACCCGCCCGCCAGAAGCAGTGCCGCCGCGGGCTCCGGCACGTCTTCCATCAGATTTCCCACCAAAACATGGTCGGTGCTTATAGTAGGCGCCGTCGACAGGACGCTGTGATTATCGCTCTCGAAGCCGCTAGCGATCGAGTTGTTGTTGTCGAAGACAATTTTGTCGAACGTGAAACCGTTGGCCACGAAGTCCACGAACGCGTAAGATTCACCCGTGTTCTCCCCCGGGGCATTCGGATTGCCGAAATACGAACTGGTCGTGTACTGGGCTCCGCTGAGCGCCGTAACATTCCCCGTGCCGCCGTTCAGCAAGGTGATCAGCATCTGCGCACTGAACCGCGCGATCAGATAGTTCCCCGAGTAGAAGGAGACTCCGTTGTTCGCATCCGCGGCCGAAAGCCAGAATCCGAAATAGTCCGCCGACTGGTTGAGCGTCAACGTAACCGGCGCCGAGGTGCCGCTCTGCGCGCCGATATCGAAGTACCTCGTGGGCGTGGTCGGATTCGTGGGATCGGTCGCGCCGCCATACTGGTCCGCGACAATCACGTCAAACGGTGAACTCTTGGAGGCGGCGTAGCTGCCGATCAGCGAGCCATACGTGGTCGTCCGATTGCCTACCGTCATCGCATCGAAATTCGATACGGTCACACCCGATACTTCGCTGTACTGCATCGTGGCCGGCGAAATGTAGACCGAAATGGTGTTAGCGCGCACGGGAATGGCGGCAACGGCAGCGAGCCACCATATCCCGGCGAGAATGTGGGTACACCTCTTCATGGTCTTATCTACTATGTTATCGGGCACCACCCGACTTTTCGTCGAAGAATCAGTAACTTCGGTACCGTGCGGGTACCATAACTTGTGGCCAGCTATTTTGTTAACATTCAATCGCCCTGAGCGCTGCCGGCCTTTGTGTCGCGGCTCTGATCGGAGCCGCGACCGTTAGGGAGCGGTTGTTGAGTTGACGTGAATGTTCACTGTATTGTGCGTGCTGCGATCACGCGCGGGATGCCGGCAAGATCGGGCACCACGCGCAATGCTTCCCAACCGGCCAGCAGGGCTTGCACGTGACCGAGGCTGGTGAAGCCAAGTTCCATGATCAGCCAGCCGCCGGGCCGCAGTACGCGTGGGGCGTCGGCCACGATGCGGTCGTACAGTTCGAAGCCCGTCTCACCGGCGAACAGTGCTACGTCCGGCTCGAAATCGCGCACCTCGCGCTGTAAGCCCGCTCGCTGTGTCAGCGGCACGTAAGGCGGGTTGGACACGATCAGATCCATGGAACCCGCGGCCATCGCTTCCATCAAATCGCAGACCACGAAGTGGACCTGCGCGCCCAGCCGCCCGGCATTGCCGGCGGCTACACTCGCGGCGGCGGGCGAAATTTCCGTCGCCCATGTTTCCGCGCCCATCTCCAGACCGAGCGTCACCGCCAGCGCGCCGGATCCCGTGCCGATATCGAGTACACGCCGCGCGCCGCGCGCCACCTCTTGCGCCACTTCCACCACGTGTTCTGTTTCCGGCCGCGGGATCAGCACGTCCGGCGTCACCCGGAAATCGCGGCTGTAGAATTCCTGGTGCTGCGTGATGTACTGCGTGGGTTTGCCGCCCAGCCTCTCGTGCAGGTAGCGGCCGAAGTGCAGCCATTCCAGTTCGCTCAACTCCTGCTCGGGGTGGGCTAAGAAGTAGACTCTCTCGACGTGCATGGCGTGGCCCAGCAGCACTTCCGCGGTCAGCCGCGGCACGGCGATTCCGCCATCCTCCAGGATGCGCGCGCCCTGCCGCAACGCGGTGTGCAGCGTCATACCAAGTCAGTTGACCGGTCCCCGCTCCGCCTGCTGCTTCATCTTTTCGCCCTGATAGTGAGCAATCAGCGCGTCGAAGATGGCATCCATTTTGCCCTCCATCACGAAATCCAGCTGATGGAGTGTCAGGCCGATGCGGTGGTCGCTCACTCGGTTCTGCGGGAAGTTGTAGG
>PLDO01000493.1 GCA_003136215.1 Bryobacterales bacterium | reverse complement strand
GAGATGACGGTTCTCGTCGGCGGCATGCGCGCCCTGAATGCTAACTTCGGGCAGTCCAAACACGGCATCTTCACGGACCGGCCCGAGACGCTGACGAATGATTTCTTCGTCAACCTGCTGGACATGCATACGAAGTGGCAGGCCTCCTCTACCTGCGAAGGCGTGTTTGAGGGGCGCGATCGCGCGACCGGCGAAATCAAGTGGACCGGCACCCGTGTCGACCTTGTCTTCGGTTCCAACTCCCAGCTCCGGGCAATCGCGGAAGTCTATGCATGTGACGACTCGAAGGAAGCGTTTGTGAAGGACTTCGTGGCTGCGTGGAACAAGGTGATGAACCTTGGTCGCTACGACCTTGCCTGAGCCCGGCTGAAAAGAGAGCTGTCGCTTTTCCTGGCTGGGGCCGGAGCGCGCCCTCCGATTCCGCTAGTAGATCTCGGATGCACAAGGCGGAGCCTTATGCCACGGCCTCGCCTTCGTCCGCCGTGAAGTAGGCGCAATCGGGATGGTGGAAGACGATGGCGCTGACGCTGGCCTCCGGCTCCATCATCATGCCTTCGGTCAAGTGCACGCCGATATCCTCGGGGCGGAGCAGTTGGAACACGCCCAGCTGATCGTCCAGGTTGGGACATGCCGGGTAGCCGAAGCTGTAGCGCTTACCGTGATACTTCGACGTGAAGCGGTCGTGCATGGTGACGGTGGGGGCATCGGGGAAGCCCCAATCTTCGCGGATGCGGCGGTGCAGCCACTCGGCGGTGGCCTCGGCGGTTTCGATGGCCAGCGCCTGAACGGCGTGAGCTTTGAAAAACTGGCCGGCGTGCTTCCAATCCTCACTTCGTTCGCGGATGCCGGCCCCCGCCGTCACCACCATCAGGGCCAGATGATCGCGCCCGGCATGGCCGCCGTCCGGGTCGCCGTTCAGGATGTAATCGCTCAGGCAGAGGCCGTCTTCGCGGCGCTGCCGGCCGAAGCGGAAGGTGTGAATGGGCGTCAGGCCCGCCGGCGCGAACAAGTGGATGGAGTTGCCGTCGCGCCCGGCTTCGAAGAACTGCCATACCGCCCTCACCTTCATGAAGTGCGCGGCTTCGCGCTTGACCTCTTCCACGTGGTGGAACAGTTCCAGGGCCTTGGCTTCGTGCTCCGCCAGGGCCTTCTCGAAATTGCCCTTGTATCCGAGATGCCGCCCGTAGATCATAAACGGGTTGATGTAGCTCCATACTTCGGCCAGATTGGGCACGTCGCGCACGCGGCGGTCCAGATAGGGCGCGGGCGGGATGGGCAGATCGGTACGCACTTTGCGGCTGCGGCGCGCGGTCATGGGCGCCAGCGGTTCCACCGGAGCATCCACCGCGGCGGGCGCTTCGGCGAAGGTGTGGGCCTGCAACGTGGCCGCGCGTTGCGCCGGGTCCATCAGGCGATTCATCAGGCTCAGCCCGGTCATGGCGTCCTTGGCGTAGCACACGGCCTCTCCGTACGCGGGAGCGATTTTGCCGCGCGTGAACTTTTCGGAGAGGGCGGCGCCGCCCACCAGGATCGGGGCGGCGATGCCCGCCGCCTTGAGGTCGCTCGCGGTGATCACCATCTGCTGCGTGCTTTTGACCAGCAACCCGGATAGCCCGATGGCGTCGGGGCGGTGCTCCAGGCATGCCTGAATCAGCACGTCGGGCGGCACCTTGATCCCGAGGTTGACCACGTCGTAGCCGTTATTGGCCAGGATGATCTCCACCAGGTTCTTGCCGATATCGTGCACGTCGCCCTTCACCGTGGCGAGGATCACTTTGCCGCGCGCCGCCGTGTCCGCCTTCTCCATGAACTGCTCGAGGTGGTTGACCGCCGCCTTCATGGCCTCGGCGGATTGCAGCACCTCGGCCACGATCAGCTCGTTGTTGTTGAACAGGCGGCCCACCTCGCTCATGCCGCCCATGAGCGGTCCGTTGATGATTTCCAGAGGCGTCGCGCCCTCGGCCCGCTTGCGATCGAGGTCGGCGACGAGGCCGTCCCTGGTGCCCTCGATGATGTAATTGGCGAGGCGTTGATCGAGCGGCAGATCCTGGGCGTGTTGTTTGACGCGCGCCCCGGTCTGGCGGAAATGTTCCGCGATGCGGGCGATGTGGAACTGATTGATGGCCGCCTTTTGTTCCGCCGTCTGGGCGCGCCAGTCCTCTGGCGCGGTGCGCAGGGTTTCGTCTTCCGCGTCCGCCGGCGGCGTGTTGAAGAGCAGGTGTTCGGCCAAGCGGCGCTCTTCCTCGGGCAGCGACGCGAAGCGCTCCAGCTTCTCCGCGTTGACGATGGCCAGGTCCAGCCCCGCCTTGGTGCAGTGGTAGAGGAAGACGGAGTTCACCACTTCGCGGGCAGATGCCGGCAGCCCGAAGCTGATGTTGGAAATCCCCAGCACGGTCTTGACATAAGGGATGTTCTCTTTCACCAGCCGTATGCCCTCGATGGTCTCCACCGCGCCGCCGATGTAGTTGGCGTCGCCGGTGGCGCAGGGGAATACCAGCGGGTCGATGACGATGTCCTCGGCCGGAATGCCGTATTTCCCGGTGAGCAGTTGCACGCTGCGCTGTGCCACTGCCAGCTTGCGTTCGCGGGTGAAAGCCTGCGCCTGCAATTTGTCTTCGTCGATGGACCCCACCACGAGCGCCGCGCCGAAGAGCTTCGCAATCGGGCAGAGGCGCTCGAACTTCTCCTCGCCATCCTCCAGGTTCACCGAGTTGACGATGGCTTTGCCCTGGCACCAGGTAAGCGCCAGTTCCACCGCTTTAGGATCGGTGGTATCGATCATGATGGGTGCCTTGATCTTGCGGACCAGCTTCTCGTAGAAGGGCGGGATGTCCTCCATTTCTTCGCGGTCCGTGCTTTGCAGGCACACGTCGATCACGTGGGCGCCGTTGCGCACCTGGCGCCGCGCGATATCGGTGGCCTCTTCCCATTTCTCGGCGGCCACGAGGTTCTTGAAGAGGCGCGAGCCGATGACGTTGGTCCGCTCGCCCACCAATAACGGCCGGTTGCTGTCCTCCGCCTCCACCAACTCGATGCCCGAATACCAGGCTCGATGCTGACGGCCAGGCAGCACCCGCGGGCGCTTGCCCCGAATCATCTCCGCGATGGCGCGGATGTGCGCCGGCGTGGTGCCGCAGCATCCGCCCACGAAATTCAGCCAGCCGCGGTCGGCGAACTTCTCCAGCTGGGCTGCCAGCGATTCCGGCGTCTCGCCGAACTTGCCCTCCGAGTTCGGCAAGCCCGCATTCGGATAGCACGAGATGCGGTGCCGCGACATCTCGTGGAGGGTCCGAATGTGGTCGGTCATCAGGTCCGGACCGGTGGCGCAGTTCATGCCCACGGCCAGCAGGTCGTGGTTTTCGATGGAAGCGTAGAGGGCGTCGATGGACTGGCCGCCCAGCATGGTGCCGGTGCGTTCAATGGTGACGCTGGCCACCACCGGAATCGCCATGCCGAGATCGCGCCCCAATTGCTCCACGGCCACCAGGGCCGCTTTGAGGCTGCCGGTGTCGAAGCAGGTTTCGATCAGCAGATAGTCGGCGCCGCCTTCCACCAGGCCTTTGGCCTGGAGGTAGTAATCGGCGCGCAACTCGGCGAAGGTGGTGGTGCCGGTGATATTCAGATCCTTGTTGGTGGGCCCCATGGAGCCGGCGACGAAGCGCGGACGGGCGGCAGTGGAATACTGGCCGGCGATCTCGCGCGCCAGCCTGGCGGCGGCGAAGTTGAGCTCGTAGGCGCGGTCCGCCAGTTGGTTGTCGGCGAGCGCGATTCGCGTGCCCCCGAAAGTGTTGGTTTCAATGATGTCGGCGCCGGCTTCCAGGTACTGGCGGTGGATATCCCGGATCACGTCAGGCCGCGTGACGTTGAGGATTTCCGGACAGTTCTCGCGCCCCAGGTAGTCGGTCTCGATGGAAAGGGGCGCCTGATGGATCATGGTGCCCATGGCCCCGTCGAGAGTGAGTACACGTTGTTCCAGGCTGTCGATCAGCGCCTGTTGACGCTCCAGGGGGTTGGTCATAGGGGGTGTGCTTTCTTTAGTTTACCAGGGAAGGCCCGGCCGGATTGGCAGACGCGCCGCGGCGCCGCCGCGCCGACTGCGCAGCGGGGGCATCCCTGCGGGCGGTATGCTGGACGTAATGAAGCTTATCGCGCAAGGACGCATGGCTGCGGCTCTGCTGATGCTTGGCGCCGCTCTTCCCGGGCTCGCCGACACGCATTTTCAGGCGCGCCGCACGACGCCGGGCGACGTGCCCGCGGGCAAGGGGCAATGCGAGATCCGGCTCCTGGTAGATAAGGAGGTGGAGGTGTCCGTGCGCGGCGACGCGGTGGCCATCCGGACCATCTCCGGGCGCGATGCGCGCGATGACGGGAGCGAATGCAACGCTCCGCTGCCCGACCGTGACGTGGTCGGCTTCACCTTCGAAGTGGTGGACAGCCGCAAAGAGGTTCGCCTGGTGGGTGAGCCTTCGCGACACAACGGCTTTGCCGCCATGGTGCGCATCCGCGACAGGGCGAGCGGCGAGGGACGGTATCACTTCCGGTTGGTCTGGACAATCACCGCCAGCGATTACGGCCGCCCCGGTGGCGGCAGCGACCGCTCATCCTCGCGCCGTGAAGACAATTTCGACCGGCCCGCGGGTGGTACCGGCTTCAGTTGGAATAATAACGTGAGCTTCCACGGCAAGGGACAGGGTATGGCATCGATGAACGGCGCCGCCGGATTGGGGCTGGGCGAGGTGGCGATTGAGATCGATCGCGGCGGCAAACTGGTGGCATCGTTCCGCACCGGCGGGGGCGGCCAGCCGATCTCCTTCACCGGGCAGGTTCTGGCCAGCGAAGGCGGCCGGTGGAAGGTGGATGTGACGACCGGCGACCGGCGCTTGCGCGGTCCCATGTACATCTCGGTAGACGATCGCCAGGCAGTCAACAAGGTCACCGCGGAAGTAACCGACGGGAGCGACCGTATGCGCCTCAACTGGGACCGCCGTTAGCTTTTCGTCCCGCGCGGGAAGAGTATTACTTCACCGACACACACGCCGTAACGGCAAAAACACAGAATCCCCTCCTGCTGGAAGGCTCCTCCTCGTTCTCGTGGGGACCGGTATATATCATCCGATTCCGCGTTACAGTGGAATATCCTGACGGGGAGATCATCCATTGGCAACCGCCCCACGGAATAGTGAGGCCGCTCTCATCGCCGAACATATCATCGCCGCACCCACGGGACCGCTGGTCGTTCCGGCCGCTGCCGCCGGCGGCGGCGGGCCCGTCCTCTCGCTGGTAGTGCCGACGTTGAACGAGAGGGAGAACATCGCCGATTTTCTGGGCGCCGTCCGCCACACCCTGGACCTGGCCTTGCCCGGCCGCTACGAGGTGATCGTGGTGGATGACGACAGCGCCGACCGGACGTGGGAAATTGCCGCGCGTCTGTGCGAGGGCTTCCCGGAACTTCGCGTGGTGCGCCGCCAGAACGAAGGCGGCCTCGCCGTGGCCGTAATTCGCGGCTGGCAGGTCGCGCGCGGGCAGATCCTGGGCACCATCAACGCCGATTTCCAGCATCCGCCGGACGTTCTGGGGCGACTGCTGGAGCGCCGCTCCGGCGCCGATCTGATTGTTGCCACGCGCCACGGCGACGGCGGCGGCCTGGGCGATTGGGGACTGGCCCGCCGCATCAGTTCCTGGGGCGCCGCGCAGATCGGCCGCCTTCTGCTGCCGCAGGTCTACGCCCGCGTTTCGGACCCGCTGAGCGGCTGCTACCTGGTGCGCCGCGAAGCCGTGGCCGGCGTACCGCTCAAGCCTCTCGGTTACAAGAGCCTGATGGAACTGCTGGTGCGCGGCAACGTGGGCGAGATCCACGAGTGCGGCTATGAGATGCGCAAGCGCGTCCGCGGCCAAAGCAAAGTCCACGTCTTGCATCCCTTGCAGTACATACGTCATGTGCTGCGGCTGCGCGCCGCCGCCCGGGAGCGAAAATGAAGTGGCATAAGGCTCCGCCTTGTGCATCCGAGCGCAGCGGCGGCGTGGAGGAAGGAAGTCCGAGCTGCGCTCGGATGGACAAGGCAGAGCCTTATCCCACTGGGCCTTTATGAGTCGCCAGGAGAAGTACGCCGACCCGAACCCGGTCGTCGGTTTCGTTATCGGGCGGTTCTTTCGCCGGCTGCGCGCGGTCCTCGCCGAATTGGATCCCCACTCCGTGCTGGACGCCGGATGCGGCGAGGGCGAGATGCTCCGCCGTGATGTGCTTCCCGCCAGCGTCCAGCCCGTCTGCCTGGATCTCCGACCCGCTTCCCTGGCCGAAGTCGCGGCTTCCCGCCGCGTCTGCGCATCGGTGATGTCGCTGCCTTTCGCCGACCGCATGTTCGATGTGGTCATGGGCCTGGAAGTGCTGGAACATCTGGATGACCCCGGAACCGCTGTGCGCGAGATGGCGAGGGTGGCCCGGCGCGCTGTCGTGGTGTCCGTGCCGTTTGAACCGTATTTCCGCATAGGCAACGTGCTGCGCGGAAAACACCTCGGGATTCTGGGCAATCATCCCGAGCACGTACAACACTGGAATCTCCGCACCTTCCCCGCCTTCCTGTCGGGCCGGGTGGCCGAGGTGCGGACTGTCGAGGCCTTTCCTTGGATCATCGCCTGCTGCCGTCCAAACCAACTCTGATTTTCCTGCTGCTGGCGGTGATCGGCGCGGCGCGCATCACTGCCACCTACCGGGGCATCGCGCAGACGTCCGATGAGACCCCCAACATCGCCTGTGGAATGCAGTACCTGGACCTGGGCCGCTACGATTACGGCGCTTTCCATCCGCCTCTCGCCCGCCTGGCGATGGCCATCGGCCCCTACCTTTATGGCGCGCGCGCGCAGAAGCTGCCCGACCGGTGGAAGGAAGGCAACGCGGTCCTTAACAGCGCCCCACGCTATGGCAAGGCACTGACCCTGGCGCGCCTGGGCATCCTGCCTTTCTTCCTGCTGGCCTGCACGATGGTCTGGCTGTGGGGCCGCAAACTGCTTGGCGATTGGGGCGCGCTCGCCCCCGTGTTCCTGTTCACCAATATTCCGCCGGTGCTGGCGCACGCCGGCGTGGCCACCATGGATATGGCCGCGGGCGCCGGCATCTGCACGGCCCTCTTCACCTGCACTTTATGGCTGGAAGAAGGCAGCTTGCGCCGCGCCGTTCTCTTCGGCATCGGCCTGGCACTGGCCGTACTCGCCAAGTTCTCCGCCGTGCTGCTGCTGCCATTTTGCATGGCCGCCATCGTGTGGCTGCATCCGCGGGCGCGGCAGAAGCGCAACTGGGCGTGGATCCCCGTGGCCTTCCTTCTGATCTGGGGCGCCTACCGCTTCTCCTTCGGCCCGATGAGCGAGCACGTCGCGAGCGACGCCGCCGGACAGGGCGGAGTCTTCGCCAGGATACCCACGCCTCTGCTGCACGCGTTGGAGACGTTGCCCGTCCCGGCGCCGCAACTGCTCGACGGCCTCTGGCAGGTGCACAATCACGTGGATGCCGGTCACACCGCGTACCTGCTGGGGCGCCACAGCTTCCACGGCTGGTGGTATTTTTTCCCCGTAGCCCTCGGGGTCAAGACGCCGCTGGCCATTCTCCTGCTCGCCGGCCTCGGCGTCTGGGCGCTGCGCGGCGAGAAGCGGCGGGCCATGTGGATGCCGGCCATCCTCTGCGCCGTCATCCTGGGGATCAATCTCCCCACCAGCCTCAATATCGGCGTGCGCTACATGTTGCCGCTCTACCCGCTGCTGGCGCTCACCGCCGGTATCGGCGCCGTCTGGCTGTGGCAGCGCTACCGCCGGGCGGCCGTCATCCTGCTGGTGTGGACCACCATCTCCGCGGCCGCCGCGCATCCCGATTACCTCGCCTACTTCAACGAACTCGGCGGCACGCATCCGGAGCGTATCCTGGTGGATTCCGATCTGGATTGGGGGCAGGACATGGCGAGACTCGCCACGGAGTTGCAGCGGCGCCGCGTCCCGTACTTCCATATGGAATGCCTCTACACCGGCGACGATACGCGGCTCGGCCTGCCGGCCTGGGACAGCCTGGAACCCTACCAACCCGTCACGGGATGGGTCGCCGTCAGCCAGACGATGCTGAAAAACTACGGATGGATGGCGGCCCAACAACGTGGGCGTCAGGACCTGGCCTTCGCCTGGCTGGACGCGTACCAGCCTGCCGGCCGCGTGGGTAAATCGATTCTGCTGTATTACATCCCGGAAAAATAGAGCCGGCCAGATCCTCCGGTGGATGGCAGATTGCGGTAATATGTCAGAAGGCGAGGAAATGGGAATATGGAGCGCAGAGTGGGAGCCCGGTACAAGGGCAAAGTAGATAGCGCGGGACGGGTGCTGATACCCGCTCCGCTGCGCGAAAAACTCGGCGTTCAACCGGGCGCGACGGTGAGTATTACGGAAGGCCGCGACGGGCGCATCGTGGTGGAATCCAGGATGGCTGCGGTGCGCGAAGCGCAAGAATATTTCTGCGGCATCGCTGCGCCAACCGAAGTGTGGTCGGACGAACTGATCGCCGAGCGTCGCCAAGAGGCACGGCGTGAAATTGAAGACTGAGCAGCCACGATACGTGCTTGACAGTTCCGCCGTGATCGCGCTGGTAAGGCGCGAACAGGGATGGGAGAAGGTCAACGCCGCTCTGGATCGTTCGGTGATATCGGCCATCAATCTCGCCGAATCGATGACCAAACTGATCCGGCAGGGCGGTGAACCGCGTCTGGTAGAGCGCTTGCTCCGGGCGTTGGATCTCGAGGTGATTCCGTGGGATGAGGAATTAGCATGGGCGAGCCGTGACCTCTGCGCTCTTGCCTGGACGAACGGCATTTCCCTCGCCGATCGGGCATGCCTGACGCTGGCACGCCACCTGAATTTGGCTGCGATGACCGCCGACTCGGAATGGAAGAAAGCGGGCCACGGCGTCCAGGTGTTCTTGTTTAGAGAAAACAGGCGCAAATGATCCCGCACCCCGTCGCGGCTGCTACTCCAACGAATAGCCCTTCGCCACGTCGGCGAACGCCGCAAGTTGGCGCGCCTGCCACTCGGCATCGCGCTCTAACTCTTGCGCCATCAGGGCGGCCACGCGGGGGGCCATGCGGAGGGCTGCCTGAGCGTTCAGGAACAGCGCGCGCGTGCGCCGCGCCAGGACGTCCTCCAGGGTAAGCGCGAGTTCGTGGCGCACGGCCCAGACGACTTCCGCGCCGGTGTAGGGCAGCGCGGCGTCCAGCGGCTCGGCCCATGCCGCGCCGCTCTGCTCCAGTTCCTGCACCAGCGGCGCATCGGAGCCATAGATCCACAGGTGGCCGAATTTCTCCGACGCCGGGTGGAAGCCGTGGATGTTCAGGTGACCGGTGACGCAGGGTTTTTCCGCCAGGCGGGCGAGCGTGGCCGCCTGGTTGACGCAATCCTCCGCCATATGGCGATAAGTGGTCCACTTGCCGCCGCAGATGGTGATCATGCCGGAATTTTCGATGCGGATGGTGTGATCGCGCGATAGCGCGGCGGTATTGCCGCTCTCACCGGAGCGTACCAGCGGGCGAATTCCGGCGAAGACGCTGAGCACGTCGGCGCGTTCCGGCTTGCGGGCGAGATAGAGCGACGCCGTCTGGAGGATGAAGTCCACTTCCTGCTCCAGCGCCACCGGCTCCAGAGTGGCCTGCGCGATCGGCGTGTCCGTGGTGCCGACCACGGTATGGCCATGCCACGGAATGGCGAACATGACGCGTCCGTCGGAGGTGTGCGGGACCATGATGGCGTTGTCGGCGGCCAGGAAGGAGCCGTCGAACACCAGGTGGATGCCCTGGCTGGGGGCGATCATCGGCTCCACCGCCGGGTCCGCCGCGCGGCGCAGTTTGTCGGCGAAAGGTCCCGTGGCATTGATCACTACTTTGGCGCGCGCTTCCAACTCCGCCCCGGTTTCGTTGTCGCGGAAACGGACGCCGTCCACGAAGCCGTCGCCGTCTTTGGTCAACTCGGTGACCTCGGCGTAGTTGAGCAGCGTGGCGCCCTGTTCGCAGGCGGTGGCTACCAGGTTGATGAGCAGGCGGGAATCGTCAAACTGTCCGTCGAAGTAAATCACGCCGCCCTTGAGCCCTTCGGTCTTAATGGTGGGCAGCCGCTCCAGGGTTTCCTCGCGGGAGAGAATCCGGGAGGTGCCGAAGCCGTACTTGCCGGCCAGCAGATTGTACAGCTTCAGGCCGACGCCATAGAACGGCGCTTCCCACCAATCGTAATTGGGCACGACGAAACCCAGATTGCGCACCAGGTGCGGGGCATTCTGGAGCAGGAGTCCGCGCTCCTTTAGGGCCTCCATCACGAGCGACAGGTTGCCTTGCTCCAGGTAGCGCACGCCGCCGTGAACCAGCTTGGTGCTGCGGCTGGATGTCCCCTTGCCGAAATCGTTCTGTTCCAACAGCAGGACGTCGTAACCGCGGCTGGCGGCATCGATTGCCACACCGGCGCCGGTGGCTCCGCCGCCCACCACGATCATGTCCCACGCGCCAGAGTGGGCGCGGAGGCGGCGGTACATCTCAGATCTGGTCATAAGTCACTTGTCCGAGCTGCGCTCGGATGCACAAGGCGGAGCCTTATGCCACTTAGAACAACACCTTTAGCGCGAATTGGATCTGCCGCGACGGATAGGTGGCGCGGATGGTGCCGAAGGCGGCGCTGGTGGTTTGGGTGTTCGGTATCCCGAAATTCGTGTGGTTCAAAACGTCGAAGAACTCCGCCCGGAATTGCACCCGGGCCTTATCTTGAATCCGGAAGTTCTTGTCGACGGAAAGATCCCACTGATCGAAGTTGGGGGCTCGGAAAGAATTGCGGCCAACATTCCCATAGGGCGCGCTGGCGGGCGGCGTCGTGAACGTGTAGCCGGCGAAAAACGTGTTCAGCATGGCGGAGCGGCTCTGGCTTACCGAGCTGCCGCTTACATTGGGGCGCAGGAACGGCTGGCCGCGGTAATCGTTGGAAAGGGAGCTGACGATGTTGGCCCCGGTGGCGCCGTAGGTCACGTCGAGCGGCATGCCCGTGTGAGCGGTGTTGATGGAAGTGAGTTCCCATCCGCCCACAAAGGCATCGGCTACGGGGTTCATGCTGGCGCCGTATTGGCGGCCCTTGCCGAAGGGAAGCTGGTAAACCACGCTGGTGACGTTCACCAACTTCGCATCGTACGAGGTGGGTCCCCGCTCCGCTTTCAAGTTGTTGATGTTTTGCGGGTTCGCGCCCGTCAGGTTGGAATAGTATTCCAGCGCTTGTTCGGAATCGCCCAGCGCCTTTCCCCAACTGAACGAATTCAGGAAGTACAGGCCCCGTGAGAAGCGATGCTCCAGACGGGCCGAAAAGCCGTTGTAATCGTTGTCGCCGGCCGGATCCACCCAGGTGATGGCGCCGAAACTCGGGTCTGGAACGCGTGCTTGCTCGGCCAGGCAGCCGGAGGTGATACCGAGAGCGCCGTTGCACGTGGCAGTAACAGGATTCGGCAGGGCCTGGTTATAGTTCGCGAGGATGGGCAGATTCAGACTGTGGTTGCCGTTATAGGCCAGCTCCACCAGGGTGTCCTTGAAGACCTCACGCTGGATGGACACGACCCAGGACTGAATGTAGGGCCAGGGGCTGTGGGCCGGGATGTAATCGTTATTCGTGTTGACCGGGTTAAAGGTGCTGCCGATACCCGCCGCGAAGCCCGTCTGCGTCGTCAGGAAGCCGGGCTGGCCGGGGGCAGCCGAGTTGGTGAAGCTGCCGAAGATTGCGAGCGGGCCGTTAATGCCTTCCATAGCGCTCCCCGGCCGATTGAAGAATGCGTAGCTGATCCCGTACCCGGCGCGGATCACGGTCTTGGAATCGATGCTGTAAGCCAAGCCCAGGCGCGGCCCGTAGTCCTTGTAATTTGGATTCACCAGGGCGCGATTGTACAGGCTGCCGCTGGTGGCGCGAACCAAGGTGTTGGTGGCGGGGTTGAAGTTCGACCAGAGATTGTCGCGTTCCCAAATCGGCGTCGCGAACTCCCAGCGCAGGCCCACGTTCACCGTCAGCTTGGGAGTGACGCGCCAGTCGTCCTGGACGTAGAGGGAGTGCACGTGTTGCCGCAAATTGGTAGCCAGGTTGCTCCCCTGCGCGATGGTGCTGGGGAGGCCGAAATAGAAGTCGGCGAGGTCGTAACTGGTTGCGTCCGAGGCGATCGTGCAACCAGCGCCCTGGCCCAACTGAGCGCAGGTTGGCTTGCTGTACTGATTGTTATACGTATCTTGTCCATACAAGGGGTTGATATCGAGCACTTCCGTGCGAATGGCGATAAACTCGTAGCCTACTTTTATGGAATGACGTCCGCGGATCATGGAGTAGTTCAGCTTGGGGTTGAACGACGTCGGATTCTGGAATTGCGGGTTGGTGGCTTGCCTGCCGAAGGTCGGACTGCTGAATCCGGTAACGACCTGGGTCGGGAAGCCACCCGCCAGGCTGGAGGGCTCTCCCTGGATTCCATACTGGGCGGCGATGTTCGGCCCACCCAGAAACGGCGGTGATTTTCCGCCCAGCACATGATCGAATCCAAAGCGGAATTCCAGCAGTGAGGTCGGCGTGAGCGCCCAGGTGTAACCGAATGCCGCCTGCTGCTGAATCGCCCGAATGAAGCCGTTTGCGTCGCCGCCAGAAGGTCCAGGATCGGCGGGCCCGAAGAAAGCGATGTCCTTCCTCTGGCTGAAGCGCAGAAACGCGCTCATGCCGGTCTTGATTTGATAGTCCAGTTTCGCGTCGTATTTGTCGGTCTTGTCGGTGACCGGAATGGTCGCCTCCAGGTTGTTCGACCGGCTGGCGTTGATCGCAGCCGGTAAGCCGGCCAGCGCCGCGGCGGCGAACGGGTTCAACTTAGCCACGGGAATCGGCGTATTCGCCGGGTAGACGACGCCGGTGAGCGGGTCGACGACGGTGACAGGCAGAGTACCAGCGCGGTCGTTCGCGCTCGGAACGGAGTAGAAATTGAGGTATCCCTGCGCCTGGCGCAAGCCCTCATAGTCGACGAAAAAGAACAGCTTATCCTTGATGATCGGCCCGCCGAGCGTGGCGCCGAACTGGTTGCGGTGGAACGTGGGCTGCACAAAAGTGGCGGGCCGTGCGCCGAAAACGTAGCCGATCGCGTTCAGATCGGTGTTGCGCAGGAATTCGTAGACCGTGCCGTGATAATGATCGGTTCCGGACCGCAGCGCCGCGTTCACCACTGCGCCGCCCACGCGCCCGTACTCCGCGCTGAAGTTGCTGGTGATCACCCGGAATTCCGCCAGAGCGTCGGGCGAGGGCTGCGCCACTTGGCTCGAATAATTCTGGTTGCTGGGTCCGTAGGAGTTGTTGTCGACGCCATCCATCAGAAAATTGTTGTAGACACTGCGCATTCCGTTCGCGTTAAACGCGCCTTCGCGGGGCGTGCCGGTGGGTCCGAACGTGGCTTGAATGGGGGAAACGTGGACGTTGGTGGCCAACAGCGCGAGGCTCGAATAATTGCGGCCGTTCAACGGCAATTCCATGGTTGCCAGCGTGCCGACCACTTGGCTGTGCTCGCTGGTATCGGTCTCGACCGCGCTGATCTGTTCCTTCACCACCACGGTCTCCGTGACCGACCCGACCTGTAGAACCGCGTCCACGCGCTGGCGGGCATTCACCTGGATATTAAAAAGGGCGAGTACCTGTCGATTGCGGGACCGTCGGGATGCGGGAAGTCGACGCTGC
>PLDO01000510.1 GCA_003136215.1 Bryobacterales bacterium | reverse complement strand
GGATCCAGGGCCGGTGGGTCGAGAAAAGCGGCCAGCGCCGCCGCCGGTATTACCGGCTGACCGCGGAGGGGCGCAAAGTCCTGGCTTCCCAGCGGCAGGGCTGGCAGACCTTCGTCGAGGCCATCGGACGCATCACTGGAGTCGAGAATGCCTGACTGGAATCAGGCGATCCGCCAACAACTGTCGGACTTGAACCTCCCTCCCGCTCGCGAGGCGGAGATTGTCGAGGAATTGGCCCAGCACGCCGAAGATCGCTACCGCGAGCTGCAAAGCGGCGGGGCTACCGACGCCGACGCCCGCCGCATCGCGCTCGACGAGCTCGGCGGCCACCAGATGTTGGCCAGCGAACTGCGCGCCGTGGAGCGCACCGCCGCGCCGGCGCCCGTCGTCTTGGGCGCGGCAAGCCAAGGCCGTTTCCTGGCCGGACTCGGACAGGACCTTCGCTACGGATTCCGGACCTTGCGCAAGAGCCCGGCCTTCACCGCCATCGCGATTCTGGCGCTGGGACTTGGCATCGGCGCCAACACCGCCATTTTCAGCGTGGTGAACGGCGTCCTCCTGCGGCCCCTGGCGTATTCGGACCCCGGCCGGCTGCTCATGATCTATGAAAGCACGGCGGACTTCAGTCAAGCCTCGGTCTCCTATCCCAACTACCTTGACTGGCGGCGCCAGAGCCATTCATTCGACGACATGGGCGCGTTTCGCAACGACGACTTCAACTTCACCGGTAGCGGCGAACCCGAGCAGATCTCCGGCCAGTACGTCTCGGCGAGCGTCCTTCCCATCCTCGGCGTCGCCCCATTCCTGGGACGTAGTTTTCTGCCCGAGGAAGACCGCCAGGGCGCTGCCTGCGCGGTCATGCTCACCTACGGTTTCTGGAAACAGCGCTTCGCGGAGGACGCGAAGATCCTCGGCAGGAACCTTTCGCTCAACGCCATGAATTGCGCCGTGGTCGGAGTCCTGCCGGCCGGTTTCAGCCTCCGCGACAAGGCGCAGATCTACGTTCCCATCGAGCAGTGGAACTCGGGGGAACTGCGCGATCGCAAAGTGCGGGCGGGCCTTGTCGTCATCGGCCGCCTCAAGCCGGGCGTTAGCGCCAAGGCCGCCCAATCCGAGATCTCCGCCATTTGCGACGGCCTAGGCCGTCAGTACCCGGCGACCAATGCCGGGCACGGGGCGGTGGCGGTCCCGATGAAAGAGGACATGGTCGGAAACATCCGCCCCACTCTGCTGCTGCTGGCGGGCGCCGTGGGGTTCGTACTGATCATCGCCTGCGCCAACGTTGCCAATCTGCTGCTGGCGCGCTCCAGCGCCCGCCGGCGTGAGTTCGCCATTCGCGCCGCGCTCGGGGCCGATCGCGGGCGCGTGGTGCGCCAGTTGTTGACCGAGAGCGTCCTGCTGTCCTTGGGCGGCGCCGCCATCGGCCTGCTGCTCGCCCGTTGGGGCACCCGCCTCATGCTGGCCGCCGTGCCGGGAAGCCTGCCGCGCTCCACCGAAATCGCCATCGACCCCCGCGTCTTGTTCTTCACCCTGGCGGTCTCCGTCGCCACCGGCCTGCTCTTCGGCCTCGTCCCGGCCTTCCACGGCGCAAGCGTCAATCCGCAGGAATTCCTCAAGGAAGGCGCACGCGGCGCCGGCGGCGCGCGCCATCGCGCGGAAGGCGTCTTCGTGGTTTTGGAAGTCGCTCTGGCCGTCACCCTGCTTGCCGGCGCCGCGCTCATGATGCAGAGCGTCTGGCGTCTCTGGCAAGTCGACCCGGGGTTCAGCGCCCGCAACGTTCTGACCGCCCGGGTCGCGCTCTCGCCCAAAGCCATGGCGAGCCCCGCCGCCATCCGCCTCGCCTTCCAACAAATGGTGGAACGAGTAGCGTCCATTCCGGGAGTACAATCGGCCGCCGTTACGTCGCTCATCCCTCTCGAGAGCGATAGCGAGATTCCCTACTGGCCGGGCACCGGGCCGCAGCCCCCTCAAAACCGGATGAGGTCGGCGATGTTCTCCATCGTCACGCCCGATTACCCCAGCGTGATGCAAATCCCCTTACGGAGCGGACGGACTTTTACGGACCGCGATAATCTGGCCTCGCCAGCGGTGGCAATGATCGACGATGTTCTGGCCAGGCGCCTCTTCCCGGGGCAGAATCCCCTGGGCCGCGTCCTTTATTGCGGCTTCGATTCGGACAATCCGATGACCATCGTCGGCGTCGTGGGAGATATACGCGAGTATGGACCGGCGACGGCGCCCGGACCTGAAATATTCATGCCTTACGAACAGCATCCGCTTCCCAGCACCTACTTGACGGTCATGGTGCGGACGAGTGGAGAGCCGGGGTCGCTCTCCGAGCTGCTGCGAAAGAAAGTTCGCGAGCGGTCGCCGGAGGTGCCGGTGAAGTTCACGACGATGGAGGCGTCGCTCGCCGAGAATGTCGCCACGCCGCGGTTCCGCACGCTGTTGTTCCTGGTGTTCGCGGGGCTCGCGGTTTGTCTGGCGATGGCGGGAGTTTACGGCGTGATGGCTTATGTGGTCGGGCAGAGATTGAACGAAATCGGGCTGCGGATGGCTTTGGGCGCGAGTCAGGGCGATGTGCTGCGAATGGTCTTGAAGCAGGGCGTGGCGCTGGCGGCTGCGGGAGTTGTACTTGGATTGGCAGGAGCAGTTGCGGCAACGCGGCTGCTGACGTCGTTCCTGTTCGAGGTGAAGGCGGGTGACCCGCTGACTTACCTGGGGGTCGCGGCGCTGCTGGCGACGGTCGCGATGGCGGCGAGCTATCTGCCCGCGAGGCGGGCGACTAAAATCGACCCCCTGGCGGCACTGCGGCAGGAGTGAAGCCTGTGGCATAGTAAAAGCCGGTGCATACGCGGAGAGTTGTGACGTTCCTGCTGGGGGCCTGGCTTGGCTGCAGCGTTTTTATGGCGCTGGTGGTGCTGCAAAACCTCCATGCGAGCGGACTGGTGATGAACTCGCCGGTGGAACCGGTGACGCGCATGATCAAGACTCTGGGTCAGGACCAGATGACGCTTCTGTTGCGCCATCAGGCAGCGCAACAGACCCGCAACCTTTACTATGTTTGGGAACAGGCGCAGATCGTGCTGGGCCTGGCAATGGGAGTTTGTTTGTACTTCGCCACGCAGAAGCGGAT
>PLDO01000071.1 GCA_003136215.1 Bryobacterales bacterium | reverse complement strand
CTGGAACCATCCTTCCATTGTGCTGTGGGGCGTGCGCATCAACGAATCCGTGGACAATCACGATTTCTACACGCGCACCAACCAGCTGGCTCACTCGCTGGACGACGCGCGCCAAACCGGCGGCATTCGCTACCTGTACGATTCGGAATTGCTCGAGGATGTGATGACGATGAACGATTTCGGCTTCCCGCTGCGGCCGCCGAATCATCCTCTGTACATGAATACCGAGTTCAACGGCCACATGTTCTCCACCAAGCGTTTCGACAACGTGGAGCGGGTTGCCGAGCACGTGCTGCGCCACGCGCGGGTCCACGATCAACTGGCCTCGGACGATCGCTATTCCGGCGGCACCGGGTGGTGCGCCTTCGATTACAACACGCACTTCAACTTCGGCTCCGGCGATCACATCTGCTACCACGGCGTATCGGATATCTTCCGTATTCCGAAGCCGGCCGCCTATTTTTACGCGTCGCAGTGCGATCCGGAGGAGCAGGTCGTGCTCGAGGCGGGCTTCTTCTATTCGCAGGGAGACCGGTCGCAGGCCGGCGGTGTACACCGGGTGCCGGTCCTTTCCAACTGCGATCACCTGAAGATCTACTGGGTGGGAGAGCTGCGACAGGAGCTCGACCCGGACCGCAAGACGTTCCCTCATCTCAAGTACCCGCCGTTCATGATGGACCTGGGCGAGTTGCCGCTAAGTCCTTGGGGCGATGTGAAGATCGAAGGCTATATTGGCGGCAAACTGGCCAAGACGCTGGTCCTTTCCGGCAGTGGAAAGGACGCCGACGTCAAAATCATCCCGGACGATAAGGAACTCGCCGGAGACGGGCGGGATGCCACGCGCGTGGTGGTGATGGTCACCGACGAACACGGCAACATCAGACCGTTCGCCACTGCCGCCATTTCGTTTTCGCTGACCGGCCCTGGGGAAATCATCGGCGAAAACCCGCTGGTGCTGTCCGGCGGTGCGGCCGCGGTATGGGTGAAAGCCAAGGAGAGCGCTGGTGTGGTGAACCTGAGCGCGAAGCACCCGGTGTTGGGCACCCGCTCCATTGCGATTCGGGTGAAGGCGGCCGAGCCCGAGCTGATCTGAGTGCTCAAGCGACGGGCGCGAGCCAGCGCAGGGCGAGAGTTGTTAAGTCTGCCGGGGCCTGCGGCAGGTTCTGAAACCCGGCTGCCGGCGGGGCGAGGACCAGGACGCGCGACGAGTCGAATGCCGCCATTACCGTGACCGTGTGACCGGGATAGCAGGCTACCCGCTGGGCGCCGAGGTAGACATATTGCGACAGCATCGCCGCATCCACCAGTGAGCCGGCCGGGTCGTCTTCGTCCGGCATCGGGTTGGAGCGGCTCTGGTCTTCGAACAGGACGAGGCTGCTGAACGGCTTCAGCTTCTTGCGGACGCCAAAGGACGCGATGAGAACCTGGGGCTGTACGCGCCGCAGGGCCTCTGAAGCGCCCCATTCGACGAACGAGCTGCCGAAGAGGAGCGATCCGTTGCCGCTCAGAAACAGAGTCCGCACGAACTCCCGCACGCGCGGGTTGGCCGCCATCGGCGGCGCGAGCAGCCGACTGATGTCGGCGCGTTTGAGATCCTCGTTGGTCTGATCCACGCTGCGCAGGTCTCGCTGCACGGCATTGAGGCGCCGGAGGAATTCGCGCCGCAGCGGGTCGAGGGCGTCCCAGGACAATACGTTGGCGCCGGAGACGCCGGAAAGCCGGGTATCGCTCTCGAACACCCAGGTGCGCTCCACTTCGTCCAGTGCCGCCGGGCAAACGCGTTTGGCCAGGGCCGCGGCGAATGCGGGCAGCGTCTCGCCGAACGGGCGATCGAGGACCAGCCACGAGCCGTCCTTACTCAAGTCGGGCCACAAAGGCTCTTCCTTGGGTGGGCTCCCAGGGGGAAGTACGCACACCAGCAGGCGCGGCAGGCCTTGCAGCCCGGCGGACGGGGCCGTTGCATCGTCGATGCGGCCGAAGACTTTCGCGACTTCGGTGCGCCACTGAGGATACAGCGGGGATCGCGCCAGAATGCCCACGGAACGAACACTCATTCCCGCGGCGCCGGAGTCCATGGGGGGCAGGGCCATGCGTTTCTCGATGTCGAACAGGGGCGCGAAGAGCGGGTCAAACTGGTCCCTGGGCAGGCGGGAAAGCCAGTCCACCTGGGAGCGAAGCTGGCGCTGCTCGGCAGGGAAAAGGATGGCCCACTGGCGAAACTGGTCGTTCAGTGCCGGGCCAAAAGTCGCCGGCAGACGCCGGATCAGCTCCGCGGGCGCGTGTGGCTCATCAGACATGGAATTCGGACAGCCTGGCGCCCGCCGCCTTGGTAGACTCGAAGCCCATCCAGGATGCGATCGATGGCGCAATGTCGATCTGCCGGACGACGCGCTCCACTACCTGCGGTTGCCCGGCAGCCGGTCCCAGCACCATGGTCCAGGCCATGCGGCAGCTCTCGGTGTCCGTCCGGTGGTTGAAGAAGCCGTTGGTGCCCGATCCATCGGGGTCGCGGCCAAATTCGTTCATGACGATGAGGGTGGTGTTGTCCTTAAGCGAAGGCGTGGCCTGGATGAATTCCCACATCCGGTGACAGAGCCGGTCGGTGCGGTTGATGCCGCCCAGGTGGAGCGAATAGGTGCCGGAGTGGGCCACCTCCACGTCGGAGAAATTGATCATGAGCATGGCGGGCGCGATGCGGCGCAGCACTTCGCGCGCAATCAGGAAGGTCAACTCGTCGCCGGTCGCCGGCGCGTCGGGCCCGTGAATGAAAGCGGTGAGGGCGGAAAGAAACGTCTGTTTGATCTGCGGGTCGCGGAAGGCGGATTCCGAGGGCACGCCCCATCCGATCCGCTCGGAATCCGTTTCCAGCACCGCGGTCATCTCGGCAAGAATCTGCTCCCGCTCCAGGCGGCCGCGCGAACTCTGGCCATTGATGATCCTTTCCACCGCTTCCACCATCAGTTGCTTGGACAGGATGACGTTGGCACCCGGACTGATGTTCGCGGTGAGCTGTTTGTTGCTGGTGACCACCCAGGTTTGCTCCGGGTTGGAATGGGTTTGGGATTGAAACTGCTGAAACAAGGTGGGGTTGGAAGGTTTTTCACCGCCCCAGTCGTCAACGTGCTGCCAGACTCCCGTGAGAATGCTGGAGATGGTATTAAAGTGCGAAGTTACTCCCTCGTTTACGGTATAGGGATAAAACAGCGACTGCGGAAGCAAGTCGCCGGACAGACGTGGGATGTAGCGGAGGCCCGCCTTCGACCAACTCTCCTGGCGGCGAATGCCGCCTATCGTGATCAGCACTAGCCGTCTGGAGAGCTTAGGCGCCGCCCAACCGGCCGGACCAAGCCGCTGGGAGACTGCCGCAGCCAGAACACTGAGCAAAGTTCGCCGCGTCATAGCTTTTGGTGCGATCGGACAATCCACAGCTTACCGTTTCCGCGACCTGGTAACAAGCGGCAACAATCGCCGCCCGTGTCAGACTCTTGACGGCTGATGTAAACTCTTTACGGTGATCGTACGATGACCATCAAAGATGTGGCGAGGCGGGCCGGGGTCGGAATCGCCACGGTTTCACGCACGCTGCACGGCAGCTCACAAGTGAGTCCGGAGACGGCGGCGCGCGTGCTGAAAGTGGTCGAGGAGCTTGGATACCGCCCGAACAGCACCGCGCAATCGCTGGTTTCCGGGCGCAGTCACATGCTGGGCCTGGTGGTCTCCGACATCACGAACCCTTTCTTCCCGGAGCTGTTCAAGGGTTTCGAGGATGTTGCGCTTCAGAACGGCTACGACGTGTTGGTGGCGTCCACCAATTACGACACTGCGCGGACAGCCCAGTGCGTGCAGAGGATGATCGAGCGCAAAATCGACGGCGTGGCCATCATGACGTCGGAAATCGATCCTTCCCACAAGGACACATTCGCCCGTCGCAAGGTGCCCTTGGTCTTTCTGGATGTGGGCAGAGTGGGCAGATGGGTGAGCAACGTCAAGGTGGACTATGGGGCGGGGATCGCCCAAGGAGTGGAGCACCTGACCGGGCTTGGGCATCGTCGCATCGCCTTCATCTCCGGGCCGGACAGTCTGGCGTCGGCGCGCGAGCGGCGCGACGCCTTCCTCAGGCTGCTGAGCGATCCGTGCTTCGGAGCATGGCGGGAGGCCGCGACCGAGGAAGGAAACCATAAAGTGGACGGCGGGCTGAAGGCGATGCTTCGCCTGCTGGCGCGTGCGCCGCGGCCGACCGCGGTCATGGCCTCCAACGATCTCACCGCGATCGGCGCCATGCGCGCCATCCGCCAATGGGGGCTGCGCGTGCCGGAAGACATATCCGTAGTGGGCTTCGATGACATCCAGATGGCGGAGTTCACCGAGCCTCCTTTGACCACGGTGAGATTGCTCCGGACGGAAGTGGCACGCCTGGCTTGCGACGCGCTGGTGCAGTCGATCGTCACGCATGGGACAGGCGTGGAGTACCGGATGAGCACGACCCTGGTAGTTCGCCAGTCGACGGCGCAAGCGCTTGCATCTCGGGAGCTGTTGCCGTCAGAGGGCGAACCAGCTATTGCGGAACAAATCGTCACAGCAATCGAATGAACTGTGGTTTTTCTCACCAATTCGCAGTCCAATTCATTCCCATTGCATTTGTGTCATACCAATTTAAAATCAGCAACTTAGCCTTACTTGACACCCTTTCCGCTGCGTGGGAATGAGGTCAGTCGAGTATTTACGAGAATTTACTCTTGACTAGCGTTTCTAATAGATTTACACTAGCCACGTCTCGCATGGAAACGTTTTCGTAAATGGCCCCGGCGTGGCGTGCCAAACGCCAGCGGGGAGACCGAAGTAGCGAAGTGGAGGTAACTATGCTGCGTGTTTGCATGGGTCTTTTCGGGCACCGTCGGCCCGTGTTGCTGCTGACGGTTTTTGCTCTGACTTTAACAACCATAGCCTTCGCCCAACGCGATATGGGCACGATCACCGGCACCATCACCGACGCGCAAGGCGGCGTGGTGCCGAACGCCAAGATCACCATCACCGAAGGTGCCACCGGGCTGACGTATGAAGTGACATCGGGCGGCGATGGAAACTACATCCGACCCGCATTGAAACCCGGAACTTACAGTATCACCGCCGAGTTGAAGGGGTTCCGCCGCGTGGAGCAGTTGAACATCGTCGTCGCCGGCGGCGATCGTGTCGGCGTGAACCTGGTGCTGACGGTTGGCGACGTGACCCAGGCGGTGGAAGTATCCGCTTCGGCGGCGCTGCTGCAAACCGAGAGCACCACGCTCGGCCAGGACTTGAACGAGAAGGCCATGGCCGATCTGCCGCTGGGCGGGCAGCGCGTCTTCAGTTATCTGGCGCGCCTGTCAGCCGGCGTTTTGATGAACGAGCCCGGGGCTCGCGACGCGGTCGGCGGCGGTTTCTCCGCCAACGGCGTCCGTTCCAACGGCCAGAACAACTTCCTGCTGAACGGCGTGGACAATAACGTCAACGTCATCGACTTCCTGAACCAGACCTCCTTCGTGGTGGGCCCCTCGGTGGAAGCCATCGGTGAAATGCGCGTTCTCACCAACGGCTACAGCGCCGAGTACGGGCGCGGCGCGGGCGGCGTGGTGAACGTCAACCTGAAGGGCGGCACCAACGAACTGCACGGCGTGGCGTACGACATTTTGCAGAACGAGCAGCTCAACGCCAACCGCTGGGAGTTCAACAAAGCGGGCACTCCGCGCGGACCCGTCAAGCAGAACCAGTTTGGCGCCACCGCCGGCTTTCCCATCCTGAAGAACCGGCTGTTCATGTTCGGCGACTACCAGGGCACGCGCATCCGCTCTTCGGGCGGAGTCGTCAATGGCCTGGGCTACGGCGGTTTCTATACGATCCCCACGCCGGACATGGTTAAGGGCAATTTCTCCACGCTGCTGGGATCCGTGGTGGGCAACGATCCCAATGGCGGGGCGATCGCGAAGGGAGCCATTTACGACCCGCAATCGAACGCGACCGTCAACGGACAGCTCACCCGCACCATGTTCCCGGGCAACATCATTCCGACGAACCGGTTCGATCCGGCGGCGGCGAAGATCATGGCGCTGTACCCGGCCACCAACCAGGTGCAGGCGCCCGGAATTGGGTTCAGCAACAACTATGCCATCTCCACCCCCGGCACGCAGAATACCGACCAGGGCGACACGCGCGTCGATTTCAAACTATCCGACAAGGACAGCCTGTTCGGCAGCCTGAGCTACTCGAACCTGAACAAGTTCAATGCGCCGCCCCTCCCGGGCGCCCTCGACGGGACACCGTTCAACGCGGTGACCGAAGAGGACCTGGGACGCAACGCGCAACTGAGCTATACGCGCATCTGGACCAACGCCCTCATCAGCGAGACGCGCGTCGGCTACAGCCGGCTGGTCACATCGCGCGTGGGCGCGAACCCCGAAGCGGACCTGTACAAGCAATTCGGGATCGGCGGCTATAACCCGATGACCGTGCTCAACGGCGGTCTCCCGCAGATCGAGTTCAGCGGCACCACGGGCAACTATTCCCAGATCGGGGCCAACGACTGGCTGCCCTCCAAGGAGTACTCCAACGTCTGGGACTTTATCCAGAACGTGGCAGTCAACAAGGGCACGCATGCTTTGAAGTTCGGAGCGGAGTACCGCATGATCGGGTTCCCGTTCTTCCAGGTGCCCTATCCGCACGGGGAGATGAACTTCAACAGCGACCAGACCGCGTTCCCCTCGCTTTCGAACGGCACAAACGGCGTAGGGTACAGCTCGCAGACCGGCGACGCAATGGCCTCGTTCCTGCTCGGGCAGATCAACAACGGACAGATCTCGACGAACAACTTCATCTCGTCGGACAAAAAGGCCTGGGCTTTCTATGGGCAGGACGATTGGAAGATCTCTCCAAAAATTACGATCAACCTCGGCTTGCGGTATGAGCTCTTCTCGCCGATCGGGGAGAAGTTCGGCCGCCAGTCCAACTTCGTCTACGACAACCTGACCCTGTACATCCCCTCGGGGAAGGACCAGAACGCTCCCCTGCCGGTGAACTTCCCCACCGCGTTTCCCAACGTCCAGGTGTCGCGCGGCCAAGTGAACAAATACATGATCCCGTGGGACAAGTGGGATTTCGGGCCGCGCATCGGCATGGCCTACAATGCCCTCAATAAGACCGTCATCCGCGTGGGATACGGCATCTTCTACGGCGGCGAAGAGAACCAGGGCGGCAACCCGAACCGCGGTGAGTCGGTGCCCTTCAACCAGTCTACCGTGCTGCCGCATTCGGGCCAGCTCGGCAACACCGGCCAGTTCGATCAGAACCCGTACTTCCCGGGCGGCGTTTCGGGAGGGTACCCGATCAATGTGTTCAATCTGCCCGCGCCCATCGCCTTCCGCGGGGTTGCCACGGACTTCCGCAACGGTATGGTCCACAAGTGGAACGTGGCCGTCCAGAGGGAAATTGGCAAGCAGTCGGTGGTTGAGATTGCGTATGTCGGCAACCATCAGGCTCACCAGTTGTTCCAGCCGGATTGGAACGCCTGCCCGAACCTGGGCACCACCAACTCGGCGATCTCCTGCACCACTTTGCGCCCGACACCCTACATCGGTGGCATCTCGGGCACGGCGTCGTTCGGCAAAGGCAATTATGAGGGCCTGACGGCGCGGTACGAGAAGCGTTACTCGAGCGGGCTGACGTTCCTGGCGTCGTACACCTACGGCCACGCGCTGGCCGATACCGGAACGACTCTGAGCGGCTCGAGCGGGTTCGGCACCCCCGACCCGCGGAACTACGGGAGCGGCTATTCCAGCGCCGCCTGGGACATTCGCCATAACTTCACCGCCAACTTCGGCTACGACCTCCCCTTCGGGAAGGGCAAGAAGTTCGGCTCGACCATGAACAACGTGGCGAATACCATCGTCGGCAACTGGCAGCTAAACGGCATCGTGACGATGCACACCGGGCAGCCGTTCACCCTCCGGTGGAACGGCTGCCAGGGCGTGTGGAATGCCTGCATGCCAGACCTGGTCTCGGGTATGAACCCGCAGGATGCGCCAAGCGGCGGCCGGTCTCCGGACCACTGGTTCGACATCACTGCCGTAAAGGCGGCAGCCCCGTTGACCGGAGGCAACCTCGGCCTGCAAACCAACACCGCACCGCCGGAGAAGAACCTCGATTTCTCCATCTTCAAGGACTTCCGTTTCACGGAGCGGTTCCGGATGCAGTACCGTATGGAAGCCACCAACCTGTTCAACCACCCGTGGTTCAGTACGCCGGACAACAACCTGCAAGACGCGAACTTCGGCAAAGTGACCGGCACCTACGCGGGAAGCGAGCGGCACATCCAGATGTCGCTGCGCTTCGCGTTCTAAACTCGCGACAAACCACGTCCAGGCCCGGCCGATCCCTTTTTACGGGGGATCCGCCGGGCCTCGGCGTCTCTGGCCGCAATCTCCACCGCTCGAGCGATGCGGCAGAGGTTTCCTGCTCTACAATGAGGTTGAATGACACGGTCCTTCGCGTTCCTGCTGTGGGCTTTGGCGGGGACGTTGGCAGCCCAGTCCTTTGAAGATGAGTTCCGAGAGGGCCTTATGGCTCTGAGCGGCCGTGATTTGGCGCAGGCCCGGCAACACCTGGAGAGTGCGTCGCGGCTGAAGCCGGACAACGCGATGGTGTGGGCGGCGCTGGCGCAAACTTATCTGCGCGGCAAAGAGACCGAACTGGCGAATCAGGCTGCTGCCCGGGCAACCCGGCTTGCCCCCCCGGACTCGCCGGCGCAGCACGCGCTCGCCATGTTCTACTCGGAAACCGGAGATTTCGCCAGCGCCGCCAGCGCCGAGCGTCAATACGCTTCCAGCAAGGACGCGGACCCCCAAGCCGCCGCCCGCGCGGCCGATCTCTCCCTGCGCGCCGGCGATACCGCCCAGGCTGTCCGGTGGGCCCGCACGGCGCTCCAGCGCGGCGAAACCGCCCAGGCGCATCATCTACTCGGTATGGCGTACGCCGCCGCCAACCAACCCGCTGAAGCCGAACGGCAACTCCGCTCCGCCGTGGAGCGCGATCCTCTCTCCGAACCCTTCGCCTTCGACCTCGGCCAGATGCAGCTTCGCCGCGGCGACTTCGCCGGCGCCACGGCCACTTTCGAAAAGGCGTGCCGGCGCTTCCCCAAGAGCGCCCAGATGCAGCTCGCCTTTGGCGTGGCCGCCTACGGGCAACGCCGCTTCGCCGATGCCATCGACGCCTTCCTGCGCGTCACCGCTTTCGATCCGTCAGTCGAACAGCCCTATGTGTTTATGGCGCGGATTCTCCCCCAGGCCGGCGACCGCCTGCCGCAAGTCGTCGCGGCCTTCGCGGCATGGGAAAAGGTCGAACCCGGCAATTACCTGGCGGTCTGCCTCCACGCCAAGGCGCTCGGCGCGGCCGCGGGCGACGCCGCCGAAATCGAGGCTGCATTGAGGCGATCGATTCAACTCAACGACGGCTACTGGGAATCTCACTTCGAACTCGGTGTACTGCTTGCGAAGAACCGCGACTGGAAGCAGGCGGCAGGAGAGTTATCGCGCAGCATCGAGCTGAATCCCGGCGTGGCGGCGGCGCACTTTCAGTTAGCGCGCGCCTACGATAAGCTGGGCGATTCGGAGCGCGCGCAGGCGGAGCGCGACGAGCACCAACGGCTGACCGCCGCCGAAACGGGCGCCCGGCCGGCGGTGCCCGCCCCCAAGGACAAGCCGCTCCCATGAGGCGCCGGGACTTCTTCGCCGCCTGCGCCGCCGCCCCCCTTTTCAGTTCGCGCGGCCATGCCTCCGCCCCGTTCCCCGTCAAGTTCAGGCAGGAGCCGCCATGGGCTTCGGTGATGCAGTTGGCCGAGCCCGGGCACGACGAATTTCGTGGCGAGAAGACGGCCATGGAGATCGAAGCCCGTCTAGCCTCCGCACTGGCCACCGGCGATCCTCCTTTGGCTGCCGGTTGTCGCGGTTCCTCGCCCGCGCCTGCCCGCTATCGCCCCATCGCTCCCGACGTCGCCGCCGCCGTTTTCGATGCCGGAGGCGACCCCGTCGCCGGCTGGAAGCAGTGGCGCGCCTCGCTCGGCGTGGTCCGCCGCGCGGCATTTTACTCTCTGCCGGGCGACCTGGTTCGATATGACGTTCGCAGCCAGAACGCGGGGCGGATCGAGCACCGCGTCGGCATCTGGAAGCTGGTATGGAATCACGGCGCCGCCACTCTTCTCGAACCCATCGAAGAGACGCTCACCTTCAGCACGAAGCCGTGGTTCCGCGACGTCACCGGCGCCGCGTTCGCCGGCGTTCCTTCGTTTCACGACCAGCTCACCAAGGGGACCCCTTACTGGCGAGCGCGTCTGGACCCGGCATGCGGCATCGACGTCTATGGCGAGAACGGAATCGCCGTAGCCGACATTGACGGCGACGGCTTGGACGAGATCTATGTCTGCCAGCCGGGCGGTCTGCCGAACCGTCTTTACCGCCACGATGGAAAGGGCCATTTCCGGGACGTTTCGAAGGAATCCGGACTTGATATCCTCGACGATACGGCCAGCGCCCTCTTCGTCGACCTGCGCAATTCGGGGCATCAGGACCTCGTACTGGTGCGCCCCACCCAGCCGATGCTCTTCCTCAACGATGGCAAAGGGCGATTCAGCGCGGTTCCGCAGGCTTTCCATTTCCAGTCCGCCCCGCAGGGTTCGTTCACCAGCGTCTCGGCCGCGGATTACGATCGCGACGGCCGTCTCGATCTCTACTTCTGTACCTACGTCTACTTCCAGAGCGAAGCGCAGTACCGCTATCCCACGCCCTATCACGATGCGCGCAACGGTCCGCCGAACTTTCTCATGCGCAACTGTCTGGATCGCGATCCGCCTTGCTTCGAAGACGTGACCGCGGCCAGCGGGATGGACCACAACAACGACCGGTTCAGTTTCGCCGGCGCCTGGTGCGACTACGATCTGGACGGTTGGCCCGACCTCTACGTGGCCAACGATTTCGGCCGCAAGAACCTCTACCGCAACGCCGACGGGCATTTCCGCGACGTGGCGGAACAGGCCGGCGTGGAAGATGTCGGTCCGGGAATGAGCGCGGCGTGGCTCGATTACGACGGCGACGGGCGCCCCGACCTCCTGGTCTCGAATATGTGGAGCGCCTGCGGGCAAAGGATCGTCAACGATGCGGCGTTCGGTCCGGCGAAGCAGGATCCGTCGCTGAGGGATGTTTACCGCCGGCACGTCAAGGGCAATTCGCTATTTCACAACCAGGGTGATGGCACGTTCACCTACACCGGCGATACGCAGGGCATCGAGATGGGTCACTGGTCGTGGTCCTGCGACGGCGCCGATCTCGACAACGATGGCACGCCGGAGATCTATATCGCCTGCGGCATGCTGACCAACAACAGCCGCGTGGACTTGATGAGTTACTTTTACCGGCAGGTTGTAGCCAAGTCGCCGGTCAAACAGGTGCGCGCCCCCGCTTATGAGAACGGGTGGAACGCCATCAACCAGCTGATCCGTGGCGACTACAGTTGGGCGGGTCCCGAGCCGAACGTGTTCTATGCGCGGCGCGCCGGCCGTTACTACGATTTTTCCGGCGTCAGCGGAATCGACGTGGCGGAAGACAGCCGCGCGTTTGCCTGGATCGATTTCGACGGCGATGGAAGCCTGGACCTCGTGGTCAAGAACCGGCTGGGCCCGCAAATCCGCACGTTTCAGAACGTCTGCGGATCGGCCAGGCAGCGCCTCGTGATTTCCTTGCGCGGAACCAGGTCGAACCGCGACGCGGTGGGTGCGCGGGTGGAGGTGGACGGACAGGTGAAGTGGGTGGTGGCTGGATCGGCCTACCTGTCGCAGCACACCAAGCGGCTGCATTTCGGTCTCGGCGACCGCCAGCGTGCGGAAAAGGTGCGCATCGTCTGGCCGAGCGGTCTCGCACAGGAGTTGCCGCCGCTCGAGGNNCTACGAAGTTACCGAGGGGGTTGCGGAATTCCGATCCACCCGCCTGCGGCCGCGGACCGAGTTGCCCGCTGGTGCGCCGGTCGAAGTGGACAATGAGTCCCGCATGTTCACTACCTGGCTGCGCGAACCGGTGCCGCTGCCCGAAAAGCGGCCGGGGCCGGCATTGCTGGTGCTGCACGCGGGCGAGCCGCTGCCGCGCCTCCCGGTCCCCACTGAAACCCTGGACCTGCGGACGGCTCCGGCCGATCTGGTCGCGGCATACGCCATTTTCCGCCGCTATCTCTACGATTATCGCGTGGATCTTGCAACGCCGCTATGGATGCTGATCGATTCGGCGAGCCGCGTCCGCCGGATCTATGCGGATGCGCCCGCTCCCTCCGCGGTCCAGGCGGATCTGCGCACGGTGGACGCACCCCTGCCGGACGCGCGCGCGTTGCCGTTCGACGGCGCTTTCCACGGCCAACCCACGCGCGACTATTTCAAAATAGGCGGCGCCATGATGATGGCAGGTTACGGCGAGCGGGCACTCCCCTATCTCGAGGAAGCCCTGCGCCGCTTCCCGAATAACCCGCGGACCCTTCTCGCCATTGGCCGTATCCACCTGGAGGCGAACCGCCTCGCGCCTGCGCGACAGGCTCTGGAGCGTGCCACCGCGCTCGACCCTGCCATGCCCGAGGCCTGGAACGATCTCGGGGGCGTCGCCGCCGCCGCCGGCAACCACCGCGAGGCCCTGAGGTTTTATGAGCGGGTGCTCGCGATCGGGCCCGACCTGTCCTACGCCCTGGTGAATGCGGGCGAGATGCAGGAGAAGCTGGACCATGCCCCCGAGGCCGAGCAACTCTATCGGAGGGCGCTCGCCGTCGACCCGCCGAGTGGCGACGCCGCCAACAAACTCGGACTGCTGCTCGCCAAAGCAGGCCGGACGGAGGAAGCGCGCCGCCTCTTCGAGCAGGCTATTTCCATCCGCCGGGACGACGGCTCCGCCATTAACAATCTCGCCGTGCTTTTTATGAATACCGGCCGGACCAGCGACGCCATCGCGGCCTTTCGCTACGGCATACAGGTCGCGCCGGACGAAGATATACTATACCTGAACCTCTCGCGAACGTTGCTTCGCACGGGGGAGCGTGAAAAGGCGCGCGACGTAATGCGGCAGTTGCTGGACCGCAAGCCGGGGAGTCCGCTCGCCCTGGGGGCGCTCAAGGAGCTGGAAATACAGTGAATATTCTGATTCTCCTGATGATGGCTGCAAACACGGACGAGCTCAGCCGGGTGACCAGGGAAATTGCCGCCTCCGGGCAGGTCCTCGAAATCGGCCAGACGCCGTCCGAGCGCGTTTCGCCGCCCAGATTAATCGCGCCCGGCCCCCCTCCGCTGCTCTCGTTCCGCTATTACGAAGCACAGCAGCGGCATCGATTCTCGAATACGGAGCTGATGCTCGATGATGCCGGCCACTAGGTCACCAGCGGTTCACAGGCGAAACCGCCTGCGCCACCAACTGCACCTGGTATGCCTGCATTGGTGGGACAGGCCTTCAGCCTGCCAACGCCCGCTTGCGGGCGCATTGCCCTCCGCTCTCCTCATCCTGGCGTGCTCCCTCTGCGCCGCCGGCCAGTCGATCACCGAACAGGGGATCTCCGCCTTTCAGCACGGCCGCTATGTCGAGGCGTCCCGGCTGCTCGAGGACGCGGTGAGCCGCGACCGCGGCGACGAACACGCGCGCGCCTTTCTGGCTCTGGCACGAGCCGGCGGCGGACACTGCGCGGAGGCAATCGGGGATCTCACCGTGCGCTTCAACAGTTCCGGCAACCCCGATCTTGCCCGCCTCGCCGGCCTGGCGCTGGTTCAGTGCCTGAGCGCCGATGGCAAGACGGACAAGGCGCTTGCCTTCGCGAGCCAACTGGAAGCGAAATATCCGGACGACGCCGACGTGCTCTACCAGGCTGCGCGTCTTCACATGAAGGCATTCAACGATGTCACCCATCGCATGTTCGAGAAGACCCCGGCATCGTACCGCGTGAACCAGCTGTCCGCGGAGATCTTCGAAACGCAGAACGGCTTTGCGGAAGCGGTGGCCGAATATCGCAAGGCGATCGCCAAAAACCCGCAGGCCCTGAACCTGCATTTCCGCCTCGGCCGGGCCATTCTGCTGGAGTCGCACGATCCGGAGGCGCTGACCCGGGCACAGAAGGAATTCGAAGCCGAACTTGCGCTGAATCCCGGCGACGCCGCGGCCGAGTTTCAGATCGGCCAGATTCTCAACGCCACCGGCAAGCCCGCCGAGGCCGGCGCGCACTTTCAGAAGGCTCTCGACCTCAGCCCCGATTTCGCCGAGGCGGCGCTGGCCATCGGCAAGATGCGCATCCAGGCCAAACAATACTCCGAGGCGATCCCTCTGCTCGAACACGTCGTGGCCGTCCAGCCGAATAGTGAAGCCGGCCACTACAACCTGATGCTGGCCTACCGCAACTCAGGCCGGATGGACAAGGCGCGGGAAGAGCAACAGGTGCTCGAAAAGTTGCAGCGTCCGCCCGAGGGGGAGTTCACCGACTTCCTCAAGAAGCTCGGCGAGAAGACGCCCGTCAAATGAGAGTCGCCACTGCCGTGGTCCTGGCTTTTGCCGCAGCCGGCGCGCAGGCGCCCCGCTTCCGCGATGTCGCGAAGGAATCCGGCCTGACGCACTCCTTTCCCAACGGTGGCGACAAAAGCAAGGATTACATTATCGAGACCACGGGCAGCGGGGTCGCCTTCATCGATTACGACAACGATGGTTACCCGGACATCTTCGTCCTGTCCGGCGAAGGCGGGACCAACCGCATGTACCACAACGACCACAACGGCCACTTCACCGACGTCACCGCCGAACTCGGCCTGACCTCATCCGGCTGGGCGGAGGGTGTCTGCGCGGGCGACTATGACAACGACGGATACACCGACCTGTTCGTCACTTACTGGGGCCAGAATCGTCTCTACCGCAACCTGAACGGCAAACGATTCGACGACGTCACGGCGAAGGCTCATCTTACTCAGGACCGCGTTCGCTACAATACGGGCTGCGCGTTCCTCGACTACGATGGCGACGGACACCTCGACCTGTTCGTCGCCAATTACCTGAAGTTCGACTTCGCCACGACGCCGAAGGCGGGCTCCAATCCCTATTGCTTCTACCGCGGCATGGCAGTCAACTGCGGACCCCGCGGGCTCCCGTTCGAAACGAACCTGCTGTACCACAACAAGGGCGACGGGACGTTTGAAGACGTGTCGGTGAAGTCCGGGATCGCCAAGGCGGCGGGCCACTACTCGCTCGCCGTGCTCGCCGGGGACGTCGACGACGACGGGCGGCCGGACATTTACGTGGTTGGGGATCAGACGGCAGCGACGCTCTTCATCAACCAGGGCGACGGCACCTTCTCGGAAGAGGCCGTCATGCGGGGAGTGGCTTTCGATGAGAACGGCCGCGAGTTGTCCGGCATGGGGCTTGCCTCGGCAGACTATGACGGGGACGGCCGGCTCGACATTTTCCGCTCGGACTTCTCCGACGAGCGTTCGCTCCTCTATCGCAACACCGGCAACGGCCAGTTTGAGGACGTTACCGTGGCCGCCGGGCTTGCGAGAAACACGCGTTTTGTGAACTGGGGCTGCGCCTTCCTCGACTTCGACAACAGCGGCTGGAAGGGTTTGGTGGTGGTGAACGGCCACGTGTTTCCCGAAGTCGACCGCCAGAACATCGACATTCACTCCCGCGACCACGCGCTCCTCTATCGCAACAACGGCAAGGGCACCTTCGAGGACATATCCGACCAGGCCGGCCCGGCGTTCGCGGCCCGGCACTCGGCGCGCGGTCTCGCCATCGGCGACATCGACAACGATGGCACGCTCGAGATTCTGGCCAACAACCAGAATGAGCCGCCGTCCCTGTGGAAGCAGGTGGACCGCGCTGCCGGACACTGGCTGCTGATCGCTCTCGCCGGCTCGCGCTCCAATCGCAGCGCGATCGGTGCGCGCGTCATGGTATCCGCCGCGGGCCACGTGCAAACCGACGAACTCCGCAGCGGCGGCAGCTACCTGTCGCAGAATGACCTGCGGTTGCACTTCGGGCTGGGCAGCGCCACGCGCGCCGACTCCATCACCGTTCGCTGGCCCTCCGGCGCAAAGACGGTGCTGAAGGATGTGGCAGCCGACCGTGTGCTGACCATCCGTGAGCAGCCTTGAGCCGGTGGGACAGACCATCGCCTTGCGTGGTCTGTCGTAGCCCCCTTGGCGACACGCAAGGTGTGACGCGAGTCCTATAATTGAGGCTTACATGACCGGGAAGAAGATGGCGCGCCTGCTGGCGATCGGTGTCCTGTTTCTCGCCGCTGGATGGCGGCTGGTGCGTTCGCAAACCCCGGCAAGCCCCATACGATTCACCTACCAGCCAATCGACTTCACGCTCGACAGTTGTGAGACCCCCGAGCGCCATGCGCCCGAGACCATGGCCGGCGGTGTCGCAGTGTTCGACTACAACAACGACGGCGCACCCGATATTTTCTTCACGAACGGAGCCGAGATCCGCAGCCTGAAGAAGACCTCGCCGAAATACTCCAATCGTCTTTTCCGCAATGACGGAAAGGGCGGCTTCCAGGATGTAACCGGCGCCGCCGGGTTGGCGGGCACCGGCTTCGATGTGGGCGTGGCCATTGGAGATTATGACAACGATGGCTACGAGGACATCTTCGTGGGTGGAGTGCACGGCAACACGCTCTACCATAACAACGGCAACGGGACCTTTACCGATGTGACGGCGAAAGCAGGCCTCAACAAGCCCGACCGCGACTATGGCCCGCTGTGGAGCGTGGGAGGCGCCTGGGTGGACATCAACAACGACGGCCTGCTGGATCTGATCGTGGTGAACTACCTGAGCTGGAACATCGACACCGAGCCCGCGTGTTCGGAGGGAAATCACCGCGACTACTGCCACCCTAAAATGTACAAGCCGACTCCGAACCAGATTTTCCTGAACAACGGGGATGGAACTTTCCGCGATATCTCGGCGGAATCAGGCGTGCGCGCGCATCCCGGAAAAGGCATGGGAATCGGCGTTGCCGATTATGACCTCGACGGCAAAATGGACTTCTTCGTCACTAACGACAAGATGTACAACTCGCTGTTCCACAACAAAGGGGACGGCAAGTTCGAGGAAGTCGCCTTCGATGCCAACGTTGCGCTGCGGGAGAACGCGGAACTGATCTCCGGCATGGGCGTGGATTTCCGGGATCTCGACAATGACGGCTATCCCGACATTGCGATGGTCGCCCTGGACGACGAGACGTTTCCGATTTTTAGAAATACCGGAAAGGGCGACTTCGCCGACGTCACCGACACAAGCCGCGTGGCGGCTCTCAGCATGTCCATGTCCGGGTACTCTCCGACGATCTTCGATTTTGACAATGACGGATGGAAAGATATCTTCGTCACTCGCGGACATGTGCAGTCGCTGCAGTCTGCTCCCCGGGTTACAGTGGCACAACAAAACACCGTATTTCGCAATTTGGGTGCGGTAAAGGGCGGCATCCGGTTCGACGCACTCACATCCGAAGCCGGCCTGGCCGTTAGGCCGGCCCAACGGCATCGCGGCTCCGCCGTAGGCGACTTCAATGGCGATGGCCGGCTCGATGTAGTGGTGACGGCGATTGGCGCACGGGCGGAAGTCTGGATGAACCAGAGTCCGGGCGCCAATCACTGGCTGGAACTGAAGTTAGAGGGGACCAAGAGCAATCGCGACGCGATTGGCGCCAGGGTCAAGGTTGTGACCGGGAACAAGGCGCAATTCAACCACGTCACTACGAGTTGCGGCTACGCTTCATCCAGCGCCGGTCCAATGCACTTCGGGCTGGGCGCCGATGCGTCCGTCGATCTGATTGAAATTCGTTGGCCGTCAGGCCAGGTGCAACAACTCAAGACCGTGATGGCGGACCGGGTGGTTCGCGTAAAGGAACCGTCCCTGTGAGGTTCCGCGCTCATTTGCCAATCTCCGCGATGTCGAATACTGCCGCGCCCGACGCGGCCTCGACCGGGTAGATCTCCGCATGAACCTGGGTCGAGTCGTAATAGGCGTCCCGCACGGCGGCGCGGAAGGCGTCGGTGCGCGCGGCATCCACCAGGGCGACCATGCACCCTCCGAATCCCGCGCCCGCCTGCCGCGCGCCGATCACTCCCGGCGCGGCGAGCATCGCGTCCATCATGGCCGACATCGCCGGCGAGCAGATCTCGTAAAGGTCCCTGGCTCCCGCAAACGACTCCGCGCAGAGTTGGGCCACGGCCGGCCGGTCGCCGGCGGTGAGCGCGCGGGCCAGCGACTCGGCGCGCGCACTCTCAGCGACGATGAACTCAGCCCGCCTCGCCACCCGCTCCGGAAGTTCGTGCCGTCCGGCCGCCAGCATCTCCGGCGTCACATCGCGCAGCGCGCTCACGCCCAACAGGGCCGCGGCCTGCTCGCACTCGGCCCTTCGCTGTGCGTATTCACTGCCCGACAGCCTTCGCCGGCTCATCGTGTTGCACACCACGATGCGAATTCCAGCGGCAATGCACACGGCGCGCGTCGAGAGGTCGCGGCAGTCGAGAAGCAACGCACACCCCTCGCGTCCCAGGCACGACGAATACTGATCCAGAATTCCGCACTTCACACCCACAAACTCGTTCTCGGCTTTCTGGCACAGCAGCGCCTTGCGTTCGGCGGTCAGGTTCCAATCGCCTAATCCCGCGAACATGGTGGCCACCGCGGATTCTAACGCCGCCGACGAACTCAACCCGCTCTCCAGCGGCACGGTGCCGTGGATGGCCGCGTCGCAGCCCGTCAGCTCGAAACCCTCATTTTGCAGGGTCGCCGCCACGCCCCGAACATAATTGCACCACGTCGATCCTGAGATCCGGTCAATCGCATCCAGCCGGAACTCGTCTTCCGCATCGAGGTTCATCGAATACACGCGAACCGTCCGGCCGTCCCTGCGGCGGGCGGCAATCCACGTGTCCCTGCTGAGGGGCAGCGTCAACACGAAGCCGAGGTTGTAGTCCGTGTGGCTGCCCATCAAATCCACGCGGCCCGGCGCGCGCGCCCATAGTTCGGGCTCGCTGGCGAACCTCTCGCGGAAACGCGCCGCGACACGCCCGGCGCGTGTCCGCGGGTCCGCCGCCCAGTCAGGAATCTGTTCCGTTGAAAGCATCGAGCATCGCCTCCACGTTGCGGGCCGGAATGTCGGATTGCATGCGGTGTGAAGCGCCGAGCAGCAGCCCCGTCCCTTCCGGCGCCAGCGTACGAGCGCACGCGATGGTGGCGGCGCGCACTGCCTCCACGGTGCCGCCCGGCAGCACTCCCTGCGTGGAAACTCCACCGTAGAAACTCAGTTTCGTCCCATACTCCCGGTAGAGCCACGCGTGGTCCAGCACCTCCGGCTGCACGGGATTCAGTGTGGTCACGCCGATCTCCACCAGATCCGGCAGAATCGCCCGGATATCACCGTCGGAATGCAGAATCACCGGAAGCCCCGCGTCCACGAAGACCGAAAACAGTTTCGCGAGCCGCGGTTTGATCAGCCTTCGCCACAGCCGTGGGGAGAACAGCATGGCGCGCTGCGCGCCGTAGTCGTCTCCGAAATACCCGCCGTCGACGCCCGCCGCGACGAACCTCCTGGCAAGACTCTCCTGGATCTCCGTGATGCGGTCCAGAAGCTCCTCGACCCACGCGGTGCGTTCCAGCATATCCATTAACAGGCAATCGAATCCGCGCAGCGACCAGGCCCTCTCAAAGAGGCACATTCCCAGATTCGGCGCTATGAAGGAGGCCGCGCCGTGCTGGAGAATGGTCCGCTCCGCCGTGCCGAGAATCGCCGGATCGTTCGGATCGGGCCATGCAAGTCGATCCAGGTCCAGCGATTCTTTCAGAGGGGAGAACGCATGCCAGTAACCCTCAGTGCGAGTGTCCCACCCCGCGCCCCACCAGTCGAATTCGATCGATCCATCGGCGTTCGTGCGGCGAGGGTAGTTCAGGTCCACTCGCAAGAGGTGATTCCCCAGACGCTCGGGCAGTTGCGCCTCGGCGATTCCGAAATGCCTGGACAGCAGCCGTCCCATCGCCCGTGTGTAATTCGATTGTGTAGGGATGCGGTCCACCGGCTGGCGCCTGAGAGCGCGGAGCATGCGCTCTTTCCTGGACAAACTGTCCGGCGCGCTGCCGCGATCGAAAGGCATAGCTGGAAGGGTCGAATCCGGTTCCATTGACTTACCAGAAAATCACCGTCAGGCAGATGAAAACCGCGGCGACGATCGCCGCCCCGAAGATGGGCCGTCGATAAAACCTCACCGCTTCTTCGGATGGCAGCAGCGACAGGCCATATACCAGGCCCTGCAATTCGGAATCCGGTTTGGGTTTGGTCACGAGGCTGATCAGAAAGGTCACAACAACGCACACCAGCCAGGACCAGATGAACCGGTACAGGTTCTCGGCCATGGGCTTTGCGTGCGAGGAGAAGGCGAGAATCGCCAGCGCCGCCGGGTGGAATTTCACCAACAGGAACAGCAGGATGGACGATACCGTTCCGCAGAGCAGTCCCCAGAACCCTCCGGCGGGAGTGGCTCGCTTCCAGAGCATCCCGATGATCACCGTACCGAACAGAGGAATAATGAAAAAACCAAACAATGCCTGGACGTAATCCATGATGCTGGCGAATTGCATGACCAGGTAGGCGGCGCCAATGCTCGCCACGAGGCCGATGACCGTGCACCAGCGTCCGATGCTGAGGCACTTCGCGTCACCGGCTGCACGGTTGAACACCGGGCGGTAAATGTCGTAGGTCCACACCGTGGCGAAGGCGCTGATGTTTCCCGCCATCCCGGACATGAAGCCGGCGATGAGGGCGGTTACGCCGATGCCCAGGAATCCGGGGCCGAGATACCGCGCCATCATGAGCGGCATCACCTCGTTGTAGCTGTGGCCGCCGGTGGCGAGCGCCTCCGTCTCGCCGGTCAGCTTCATGGGGAGCACGGCTAGTCCCAACAGGCCGGGCAGGATGACGATCGCCGGCAAGAGCATCTTGAAAGCGGCGCCAATCGTGGTGGCGATCTTCGCCGACCTCAAATCCCGGGCAGCCATGACCCGCTGGACAACCAGGAAGTCGGTGGTCCAGTAGCCGAAGGCGCCGATCAAGCCCAGGCCGAAGACGATCCCGGTCCAGTGCACGCCCATCGGGTTGTCCGCTGCCGCCCCCATATTCCGCCACATGTGCGTGTAGTCCTGTGAAGGCGCCCGTTGGGCGATCCGAGCCAGCATGCCGTGCCAGCCACCGGTTTCGATGAGGCCGAGAATGGGGATGGAAATCGTGCCGGCCCAGATCAAGACGAATTGAACCACTTCGTTCACGATGGCCGAAAGCAGACCTCCCAGCGCTACGTAGACCCCGACGGTTGCCGTGGAAACCAGAATGCTGAAGTTGACGTTCCAACCAAGAATCACCTTCATCACGACAGCCATGGAGAACATGTTGATCCCGCTCATCAGCACAGTCATGGCTGCGAAAGACAGAGCGGAAAGCAGCCGCGCTTCCTCGCCGTAGCGCAGCTTCAGATATCCCGGCACGGAATGCGCCTTGGACACGTAATAAAAAGGAATCATCACGATGCCAAGGAACAGCATCGCGGGTACGGCTCCGATCCAATACCAGTGCGCGGCCAGCATTCCGTACTGATAAGCCGAAGCCGACCAACCCAGCAGTTCCAGAGTGCCCAGGTTCGCCGCCACAAAACTCATGCCCGCGACCCAGGCCCCTATGCCCTTACCGGCAAAGAAAAAGTCTTCGCTGGCCCGAACCCGGCGTTTCAGATACAAGCCGATACCCAATACCAGCGCGAAGTACAGGCAGATGACAAGAATATCCGCCGGGGCCAGTGCCAGCAACCGTGACGCGCCCGGCGTCTGAGCGGCAGTCAAATCGGCACCAGCGGCAGCCCCGATGGCGAGCACACGGACGATCGTCCGTGCGGGCCCGTGCCAGAGGGTTTGGGAGCGGTACAGAGCTTCTCTCCGGCAATGCTGGAAAACGTTTTCCAAAGGGCACGCTAGCACTCCTGGATATTCTGAGTCAACAGGATCCGGTCTCTTTAGATCGAGGGAGACCTGCCGATGACGAGCACCCGGGCCGTGCCGCACTCTGCTAATATTTCGATTCGGACCGGCCGCGAGTTGCGCTTCGACCGATACCGCGCTCTTTCGTCGTGCCGGAGAAGTTATGACCAGAATGTCCGGGCTGTTGTCCCCCGATCGCCGGTCGTTCATGACGGCGATTGCGGCGGGTGCGCTGGCGGCGCCGTCCGCCTCCCACGCCGCGGAGACCGCCACTCTCCCGACCATAAAGATTGGCAAGTACGACGTTTCGCGTCTCATTGCGGGCTACAATCCCATCGGCGGCTATTCGCATTCGGTCCCGAAACTTAGCGCGCTGATGAAGGACTGGTTCACGCTCGAGCGAACAATTGAATACGTGCGCAGCTGCGAACGAAACGGCATCAACACCTGGCAGGCGGGCATAGACAAGAAGTGCTTCAGCGCCCTCCGCTCGGCCTGGGATAGCGGCTCCAAAATGCGGTGGATCTGCCTCATGCCCGACGTCGATGCCGCGCAGTGGAAGGAGGTTCTCGCCCTCAAGCCCGTCGCGGTGGTCCACCACGGCGAAAACACCGACCGCCTCTTTGGCTCCGGAGAAGAGGGCAAGATCCGCGACTTCATCCGGAAAGCGCACGATTATGGTGTACTCGCCGGCATCTCCTCTCACCGCCCCTTGAACATTACCCGCGCCGACGATTCGCATTGGGAGCAGGATTTTTACATGACCTGCTTCCATGAGATCCGGCGCGACCAGGATAAGGTCCAATCCGGCCTTGGCGATCTTCCCGTCGACGAGCTTTATCTGCAAGGCGATCCGGCGCGCATGGCTGCCGTAGTCCGCAAGATCAGTCGCCCATGCCTGGCTTTCAAGATACTCGCCGCTGGGCGCGCGTGCACCAATCGTGAATCGTTGGATAAGGCGTTCGCGTTTGCATACTCCAATATTAAGAAGATCGACGCCGTCATCGTCGGCATGTTCCCGATCCTTACAGACGAGATTGCGGAAGACGCCGCCCTGGCCCGCAAATACACCGGCTAGATCCGGCGCGCTTTCGTGATATCGTGACTGACCGGGGGACAAATGCAAAAACTCCTCGCTGCCGGCGTTTTCGCCGCCGCTCTCTGCACCGCCCAGCAAGGGTGGTATCCGCACGAAGGCGGCCTCATGAAATACCGCGTGAACATCCGCTTCGGCGAAGAGCCGGACACCATGCCGGATGGCTGGAAGTTCGGCCGCGTCTCCGCGGTCGCCGTTAACCCGAGGGGCGAAGTCTACGTTTTCCAGCGCGGGCCGAAGGCCGACCCCATCGTCGTCTTCGACGGCAAGGGGACGTTCCTGCGGGGCTTCGGCAAGGGCATGTTCGGCAACCCTCACGGCATGCGCTTCGACCATGAGGGCAACCTGTGGGTTACCGACAACGGCGACCACCAGGTCATGAAATTCTCGCCACAGGACAAGCTCCTCTTCACGCTCGGCATCAAGGGCAAGGCCGGCACCGACGCCAGGACCTTCAACCGCCCCACCGACATCGCCTTCACGCCCAAGGGCGATGCCGTTTACATCTCCGACGGCTACGGCAACTCCCGCGTCGTCAAGGTCACGTCCGACGGCAAGTACATTCTCGATTGGGGCAGGAAAGGCAAGGGGCCCGGCGAGTTCAACACGCCCCATTCCGTGGCTGTCGATTCAGCGGGCACCGTCTACGTCAGCGACCGCGAGAACAACCGCATCCAGATCTTCGACCCCAACGGCAAGTTCCTCCGCCAGTGGACCCACCTCGGCGCCACCCAGAACATCTTCATCACGCCCAAAGACGAGATGTGGATCATCACCCACCGGGACAACATCGAGAACCTGACTTATGACACGCTCGCCGGCCGCATCATGCACATCGAACTGGCGACCGGCAAGATTCTCGGCGCGATGGAAAGCCCGGGCCACTGGCTGCACGCCTCCCCGACCGGCGAAATCTTCATCGGCAGCCTCACCGGCAACGTCTTCCGCTGGTACCCCGGCTGGCTGACGCAGGGCCTCGGAGCGAGCGAAGGCTTGAAGCCAGGGAACTGAATCCATGCGCTCTCTTAATTGGCATGCTTGCCTGATGGCTGCCGGACTGATCTGGGTTGCCGCCGGCTCCGCTCAGACGATCACAGTGCGCTTCCCTGCCTCGCGCTCCGCTAAGCCTCTGGACGGCCGTTTGCTATTTTTGCTCTCGAACGATCCGGGCGAAGAGCCGCGCATGCAGATCGATGACACCCCGAAGTCGCAGATGGTTTTCGGAGTAACGGTAGACGGTTGGAGACCCGGCGAGCCCCTCGCCATCGACGACACCGCGCAGGGCTATCCGCGGGCGAGATTGAAGGACGTGCCACCGGGAGAGTACACGGTTCAGGCCGTGCTCAATATTTACGAAACCTTTCACCGGTCGGACGGCAAGACGGTGAAGTTGGCGCCGGATCGCGGCGAAGGCCAGCACTGGAACCTTGCGCCTGGCAATCTGCTGTCGAAGCCGCGGCTGGTTCACATAGGCCCGGCGGCGCCGCCCATCGCGGTTTTGCTCGAGGACGTGATCCCGCCAATCAACCCCGAGCCGGATACGAAGTATATTCGCCACATCCGCATTCCGTCGACGCTCCTGACGAAGTTTTGGGGCCGGCCGGTAGATCTCTCGGCCATCGTTCTGGTGCCCGAGGGCTACGACAGCCATCCGCGGGCGCACTATCCCCTGATCGTTTTCCACGACCACTTCGTAACCGGTTTCAACGACTTCCGCGAAACTCCGCCCGACCCTGACATGAAGCCCGATTACTCCGAGCGCTTTCACCTCGCGGGCTACAACCGCGTACAGCAGGAGGAGGCGTACAAGAACTACCAGGCATGGATTGCGCCCGGCACGCCACGCGTGCTGGTGGTGAAACTGCAGCATGCAAATCCTTATTACGACGACTCGTATGCGGTGAATTCCTCCAATCTGGGTCCGTACGGAGATGCCATCGAGAGCGAGCTGATCCCGGCTGTCGAGCGCCAGTTTCGCGGCATCGGCCAAGGCTGGGCTCGATTCGTCTATGGAGGCTCGACCGGCGGCTGGGAATCCCTCGCCGTGCAGATTTTCTATCCCCGGCACTACAACGGCGCGTTCGTCGCCTGCCCGGACCCCGTCGACTTCCACGCCTTCATGACGGTTGATTTGTATGGGCAGGACAATATGTTCTTTATTCCGGGCGTGAACAAGAATATCGAGCAGCCGGCTATGCGGGACTACCTGGGTCATACCCTGATCTCCATGCGTGACAATATCGCCTATGAGGCTGCGCTGGGCGATCACGGGAGGTCGGGCGAGCAGTTCGACATCTGGCAGGCGGTCTTTTCTCCAACCGCGGAGGACGGCTACCCGCAACCGATCTTCGACAAGCGGACTGGCGCGATCGACCACCACACGGCCGAGTACTGGCGCGGGCACTACGACCTGAACGCCATACTGCAACGCGATTGGACGACACTCGGACCATTCCTGCAGGGCAAGATCCACCTCTACGTCGGCTCGGACGACACCTATTTTCTGAACAATGCGGTTTATCTGATGGAGGACTTCCTGAAGCAGACCGGCACCCCCGGGCACGGCGTGCCCTACCAAGGCGAGGTTCGCTACGGACCACGCGCCGAGCATTGCTGGAACGGCGATCCGGAGCACCCTAACTGGTACTCACGGCTGCACTACAACCAGATGTTCCTGCCGCAGATTATGGCGCGCATCCGGAACACGGCGCCGGCTGGCGCGGACCTGACAAGCTGGCGGTACTGAGGCCGCGCGTAGGATGTGACGCTACTGGATTTGCAGCCCGTATTCGCGCAGCAGATCTCCTGCCGGCAGATAGACCCGGACAAAGTACAGGCCCGCGTTGAGCCCCAGGACCTTGACCCCGTCTCGCGCACGCGCGAACGTAGCCTGCCGCACCGTGTGGCCCGTCTGATCCACGATCTCCAGACGGTACGTGGAGACCTCCACCAGGCCGGTCAGATCCGGATGAAGCATGAGTTCCCGGCCCGCCGGGGCGCTGCTTCCTACCCCGTTGCTGCGCAGCGCGGTTAGGGAAACTCCCACTACCGGGCCAGGCGGCCGGACCAGACGCAACGTGGCTGCCACCAGGAGCATGACGCCAGCCGCCGCCAACGCTGTAAACCAGGCCGGAATTCTCCACTCGTGTCCCTTTGCGCCTCTGGCGTCCCGCCGCAACTGTTCCGAGGCCGTTCGCATGGCCAGCCGGTAATCGTCGGTCTCCCGAAGCCTGCCCTGGCATTCCCCGCAAGTCAACAGGTGTTCCTCAATGAGGGTTGTCATCTCCACGGAGCTTGTGCCCATGGAGTACTGCTCCAGCGCTTCAGCATCCACGTGCCGATGGATTTCTCTCATAATCACGAAGCTTAAAATCCTATTTTGGAGCACCTGCTCCTCTAAACAAAAGGTGTAATCGTCCGGGCAGTACTCTCACCTAATGTTCTGTATGGAATAGTACTTATCTGGCCCGGAAACCGGAGCGCTTTGCAAACCGTCGCCGGCCCAGCTCGCCGTAGCGCGCCTTGGCCCGGGACTTGATCAGCCGGAACTGGGTTTCCGTCAACTTCAGGTCGCGGCAGATCTCTTCCGCCGTCTGCTCTTGTAGATAGAAGCGAACCAAGACCTCCCGATCGCGCTTCGGGAGGCCGCCGAGCATGCGCAGGGCGACATCCTGGCTCTCCTGCTCGATCACCCTGCGCTCCGGGTCTGGCTGGTGGTCGGATAGCGTCATCGCCGGGTCGATCGCCTGCAGGTTGCGCCGCGCATGCACGGCGGTGTCGATGTGCGCCGCCACCTGACGCCGGACCACCGTGCGCACGTAGCCCATCAGCCGGTCCGGTTCGCGAAGCTCGCCCCGTTGGATGGATTGCGTAATGATCAGGAAAACGTCGTGCACCTTGTCGTCGAGGTCCTGCGGCCCCAGTTGCCGCCACAGAAAGAAGCGCACTCCCTTGACGAAGACTGCGTACAACTGCTCCATGCCGGCGGGATCGCCCGCCCGCACGCGATCGACCAGCTGAGACCACGATGGTTCTCTTGGCTCGCTCTCGGTTTGCACGTCGACCTCGGTTTCAGTGTTCATTGGCTCCCCACCACAAAATAGGCACCCCAGTAGCTGGGCCTGGCGCGCCAGCCCCCGGAGTGGATCATCTCCAACTGCGCCGCGCGCAGGGCTGCCGCGGGAGAAACGCCGCGCTCCCCGCTCAGGTTCTGGTAGAGAGCGCCGAAGAGCGCTCCGCTTTCATCGGGCGTGGCCCAGTCGCTGCCAATCACCGAATGAGCTCCCGCCATCAGCCAGGCCCGCGTCAGACCGAGCAAGCCGGTTCCCGGGACTTGGGCGCCCTCCGCCGAGTGACACCCGCTCAAGACTACCAGCCCGGCATTGGTCCGCCAGCCGGCAATCTCGTAGGGCGCCAACAGCTCGTTCTCGCGCCGCGCGGTCAGGCTCAACGCGATCAATCCGTAAGACGGCCGCTCCGAGGATTCCAGGACGTGCGTCGCCAGGTGAACCACTGCCGGATTACGCCGCAACTGTTCGGCCAAGCCATCCCGCGAAGCGGCGGCGCCCTTCAAAAGCACCCGCTCGCCGCGCCAGCTTCGCGCACAAACGTCCAGTTCCGCGCCGCTTCCCACCAGCCGCGGCAGAATCACTGCGTTTTTCGACGACACCCTCACGCCCGGGGAGAGCGGAGGCAGTCTGGGATCAGCCGTGTTGTAGATCGCGTCACCCACGCCGACGAACACCGGCGCCGGGACCTCGCGGCTCCGGCTGGTAGCTTCCACCCAATACCCCGCCCCTGGAATGATCTCGATTACGTGCCGCTCCGCCAGGTAGGCGGGCGGGAGCGAACTGCAGTCCTCGAGCGCCGCCAGCGGGGCCTCGAAGGGGAGCCCGCCCGCCGTAAACCGGTTCTGCGAATCCATCAGCGTGGAGCCGCGGTCCAACGCCACCAGCCACCGTGTTTTGCGCTGGAACCGCGGCGCCAACTGCCCGAACAGCGTTCGCCAGAGCCGCGCCGGCCCATCCCCACGCGGCGTCGCATCTTCCCGGATGGCTTTCGCGGCCGCTTGCGATTGCGACTCTACCTCGGCACGCGCCGGCAGAGAGTAGAGCGCCAGACCCTTGCGGTCCAGCGCCCACAACCACGAGATGCGGTCGCCCAGCTGAAAACTGAGCAGCGCGCTTTCGTCATCCAGCGCCTCGCGAGTGCGTTCCAGCAGCGAGGGTGGCAGCGGCGCCATGGCCGGCCCCATCGCCAGTTCCATACGCACCAGTTCGGCGCGGACACCGGCCACGCTTTCCTGGCTTCGCGCGTCCTGCGTGCGCAGCGCCTGCACCTCGGCCCGCTGTAGCCGCGCCAGCGCCTCCCAATAGGCGGGCGGCAACCCGGAGGGGTCGGGCCTGCGCCCACCGGAAAGCACGGCGCGCAGGCTCCCGGCGCGATTTTCCTCCCCGGCGTCGAAAGTCTCGCGGATCAGCGCCGGTTCCCGGGTTTCCAGGTATAGCCGGTTACCGGCCTCCACCAGGGCTGAATGAACCAGTTCCAACCAGCCTTCCGTCCCCATCCGGGAGGCATCGTCGGGCGGCGCGTTCCACCGCCAGCCGCGCGCCAGGCGCACGGCGATCCGCAGATCTGCCATGGCATCGCGCAACCGCCCCTGAGCCATCCGCACGCGCCCGCGGTAGTGATAGATGTCCCATGTCGGAATCCCGCCCCGCGGCTGCGCGGAAAGCTCCACCGCGCGGTCGAGCAACGCCGCGGCCGAGGCCAAATCGCCCTGCTCCAACCGTAATCGTCCCAGGCTGCGGTACGAGAAATCCAACGCCAGATGGTTCAGCTTGCGGATACGGTAGGCCTCCAGCAGCGGTGGCTCCGCCAATGCCAGTTCGCCGCGCTTCAGGTATTCGTCACCCAGACGGTTCCAGCCATTTGCGTAGAGGCTGAGATCGCCGGCGCGATCCGCCGCTTCGATACCTTCGTTGAAGAGTTGCCGCGCCTCCGCCATCCGATCCTGACGCGCGCGCAGGGTAGCCAGCTGGATCAGCATCTGCGGCAAATTCTTCCGGTCCTTGGAGTTGAGCCGTCTCATGGCGCCTTGTATCCACTCCGCGGCTGCATCGAGTTCACCGAGTTCGGAGTAGAGAGATGCGATATTGTATTGGAAGCTGGCAGCCCCGCTTGGGTCGTTGGCCGCCTCCGCCTGGCGGTGCGCTTCCAGGAGAGACTGCAGGGCGGGCCGGTACTGGTGGAGGGCGAACTGGCAGGCGCCGATGTCGCCCAGGGCACGCGCTGCCTTGTCCGGTACGCTGGCTTTGACGGCGGCCCCCCGCGCAGCTTCAAATCGCTGCCGCGCTTCAGGATAACGCCCAGCCTGGAAGAGCCTTTCGCCCTCGCGCAAAAATGTATCCAGGGAAGCCCTGCGCGCACGCGCTTCGTCGCTGGATGCCAGGGACTGCGTCCTGACCCTCGACCCGGATCTTGGCGCCGTGCCGATGAGCGGGATTACGAGCAGGCAACAAGCCAAGATTTTGGCTGTTTTCAAAAAGCCTCGGCCCCCATCCAAAAATACGTTCTAAGTAATGCTGGGAAAATCGTCTGGTGTTTCTTTGGGGATACCCCTTAATCAAGGATATCCCCAAAGAATAGTACCAGCTTTCGCCTAAGAATAGGCCTCCCCATAAGGGAGTATTTGTAAGGCGCGCATGTGGGTAGCGCGGTGGGTTACTTCAGAAGCAGCTTAGATCCACAGTCCGGTGACAATGATAATAATCGGTTCTTCTGGCATCTTCACTGTGAGGATTGCCCTAAACTGCGGCAGTCCTTCTGATTTCACCCTAGGCTCTCGATCAGCCTCCAACGGCTAAGAATCCTGGCAAGTTATTGAAATAAAAACGAAAGAAAACAATATGTTCGCGTCACCGGCAAAACTTTCTTCCGGCCGGGGATTGGCACGCCCGGCTGGCGGTATTCGGCCAGAACAACGGAGATTAGTCGACGGCGGGTGAGTGGGCGCGATCCCCGCAAAAACACTACTACCCAAACCAAGGCTGCCACGATTTGATTTGCCGGACGCCGACCGCTAAGCGGACCGCTAAATCGATGCCTCAGTTTGGGCCGCCAAAAACTTGCCGCACCGGCAAAAGTACGCCGCGATTTTCCCATCGTCCTGCTGATTTCAAGTGACTTACTGTTTGGCGGACCAGCTGCAAAGGGTTCCGTGCAGTGCTAGGACCCATCGCCGGACAACTCGAAAGATACATGGACCTGCTGAGTGCCCGGCAGAAATTGGTGGCGTCGAACATCGCTAACGCCGATACGCCCGGCTATCGCACCCAGGACATCGATTTTCAGTCGGAATTCCTCAACGCCACGGGTGGCGCGCCCCGCGCCACCGAAGTGCCCGACCTTCCCGTGCAAAATGATGGCAACAACGTCAGCCTCGACCGCGAAGCCCGGCTGCTGGCCGAAAACGCCCTCCGGTTCCAGGTGGCGTCCCAACTGATGAAATCGGAGCTTCGGGTTGTGCGTTCAGCCATTCAGGAGGGCAAATAGTGAGCCTGTTCTCGATTCTATCCGTGGGAGCTTCCGGCATGGCGGCGCAGCGCGCCCGGGCAGAAGTGCTAGTGGAAAACCTGGCCAACGCCGAAACTACCCGTACTCCCGAAGGCGGCCCTTATCGCCGCAAGGACGTGGTTTTCGAATCCACTACGGTCGGTTCGCCATTCGCGTCCGTCTTCAGCTCCCAGCTTCAATCCATGAACGGCGTTGCCGTATCCGGCGTAGTCACCGACATGAGCGAACCCGAACGCCGTTACCTGCCGGGTCATCCAGACGCCGACAAGGACGGTTATGTGGCCTTTCCTAAAGTCAATCCCGCCGAGGACATGGTCGACCTGATGGGCGCCGCGCGCAGCTACGGGGCTAACGTCTCGGCCATCGCCGCGGTCAAAGACATGATCCAACGCTCCCTCGATTTGGCCCGCTGAGGTATGTGATGTCCGCTCCCATCCTTCCAGTTTCCGGTGCTACTCTGCCCTCGGCTATCCGCCCGGCCGAACCAACCGCCAGCGGCGGAGCGTTCCAGGACGTGTTGTCCAGCACCATCCAGAAAATGGAATCGATCGGACAGAATGCCTCGACCTCAGTGGAGCGCTTCCTCTCTGGCGAAGGCGAGGAACTTCACACCACGATTATGGCTACCCAGCAGGCCGAACTTTCATTTGATCTCTTCCTCCAGGCGCGGAATAAGGTCGTCAGTGCTTACCAGGAAATCATGCGAATGCAGATGTAGGCTCACGTTTTCGCCCTGGCCTGCCGATCTATCCTCTGAGCGCCGCAGGGCCTCCTCCAATTCATGAGCAAGCTTCTGGCGAACCTTACCGTACGGCAACGCATCACCATCCTGGTGGTTACGATTGCGGTAGGCGCCGGTCTCTACTCATTGGTGCAGTGGCGAAAAGAGGGTGATTTTCGCCCGCTCTTCACGGGCCTGTCCGCGGAAGACGCCTCCGGCATCGTGCAGAAACTGAAAGAATCCGGCGCCGAGTACCGCCTGCCCGAGAGCGGAGGTTCCGTGCTGGTGCCTTCCGCACGCCTGGCCGAGTTGCGGCTCACCATGGCTTCCATTGGCCTTCCAAAGTCCGGCCGGATCGGCTTCGAACTGTTCGACAAAGTAAATCTCGGCGCCACCGAATTCACCGAACATGTGAACTATCGCCGCGCGCTCGAAGGCGAACTGGAGCGCACCGTGATGGCTCTGGCCGAGGTCGAGCAGGCTCGCGTCCATTTGACGTTCCCCAAGGACTCCGTATTCCTGGAAGCCCAGCAACCCGCCAAAGCCAGCGTGCTGGTGAGGATCAGGCCGGGTGCTCACCTCGCCCCGCAGAACGTGACCGCCATCAACCACCTGGTCGCCAGTGCGGTCGAGGGCCTTTCGCCGGACGCGGTTACGCTGCTGGACATGAACGGCAATCTGCTCAGCCGCCCCAAGTCCTTGTCGCCGCTGGACGGCACCGAGCCTTCCGGCGCGGCGCTGGACTACCGGCACCAACTGGAGACCGACCTTGTCGCCAAGATCGGCGCCACGCTCGGTCCGCTCCTCGGACCCGAAAAATTCCGTGCCGGGGTGTCCGTGGAGTGCGATTTCACCGGCGGGGAATTGAGCGAGGAAATCTTCGACCCCGCGCGCAGCGTCATGCTCACTTCGCAACGCACCGAAGACAGTACGGGGGGGCTGGTTGCCAGCGGCGTGCCGGGGACCGCTTCCGCACTTCCGCGCCCCACCTCCCGCCCCAACGGAGCCTCCAACAAGACCACCCGCACCACGGAGAACATCGCCTATCAATCCAGCCGCTCCGTCAAGAAGACTCACTTGCCGGCGGGCGTACTCCGCAAAATGTCGCTGGCTGTACTGGTTGACCAGGAGGTCACCTGGGAAAAGGACAAAAACGCGTTCCGGCGGGTCCTGGTCCCGCCGACACCGGAAAAACTGAAGGTAATTCGCGACCTGGTGGCCGGCATTACCGGCTTCTCCGCGGAACGCGGCGACCAACTGGTGATCGAAACCCTGCCTTTTGAAACCACTCTTCTGCTGGAGCCCCCGTCGCCTCCCGATGCGGCGGTGCGCGGCAAACCCGGGACACCCGTCGCCGGCTTGCCATTGGCGTTGACGCTGGACAAAAAAACGCTGCTCATGGGGGGAGGCGCCTTGGCGGGCCTGCTGGTCCTCGGCGTCCTTGCCTTCCGGTTCGGCCGCAAACGCCGGGAGACCTCCGCGGAGCCCTCGGCGAGCGCTCCGGCCACTCTGCCATCGTCCGGCGCGCATGCCACCTCGCCGGCGCTGCCCGCACCGGGCCAGGTGGAGAACCAGATCGAATCGCAGCTTGCCGAGCGGGACGCGCTCCAGGCCAAGATGGATGCCCAGGCGCTCAGTTCGCTCAAACTCGCGCCAGTCATCACCAAGAAAGCCGAAGTTTTCGCCAAGCACCTGCGCGAAAAGATCGCCAAGGAGCCGGAGATTTCGGTGCAGATCCTGCGCACCTGGATCCGCGAGGAAGAGAACTGATGCCTTACCAGGAGTGCCGGCCATGATCCTGAACACCACCAAGGCGGAAGGCGAGGTTCTACCCAATCTTCGCAAGGCCGCGGTGTTGCTGGTGGCGCTGGGCGAAGGCGCCAGCGCGCAGTTGCTGCAGCAGCTCAATGAAGATGAAGTGGGGAAGGTCAGCCGCGAAGTAGCCAAGTTGACCGCGATTTCGGCGGAGCAGGCGGAGAACGTACTCGAAGAGTTCCACCACATGGCCAACGCCGGCGATTACGTGGCGCGCGGCGGCATCGATTTCGCCCGCAAACTCCTCCTGCGCGCCTTCGAGCCGGACCACGCCAAACGCCTGCTGGACCGCCTCACCAAGGCTCTCGGCGCCGATGCCGCCTCCTTCGACGCCATCCAGAAAGCCGATCCCCAGCAACTGGCAAAATTCATCCACAATGAGCATCCGCAGACCATCGCTCTGGTGCTCTCGCACCTGAGCTTCTCCCAGGCCGCGGCCCTGTTGACCTCGCTGCCCGCCGCCATGCGGGCGGACATCTCCCAGCGCATGGCCAGCCTCGATCAAATCTCTCCCGAGATCATCCTCAAGATCGCCGCCGTCATCGGTTCGAAGTTGAAGGCGCTCGGCGAATTCAGCCGTGAGTCCTACGGTGGTGTGCGGGCTGTCGCCGAAATGCTCAACCGGCTGGACTCCACCTCGAGCCGCGAAATCCTCGACCATATCGACCGGCAGGACACCAACCTGGCCGAAACCATTCGCCACCTGATGTTCGTCTTCGAAGATCTCCTCTTGATCGACCCCATGGGCCTGAAAGAAGTCCTCGGCAAGGCCGATCGCAAGATGTTGACGATCGCGCTCAAAGGCACCAGCGAACAGTTGCGCAATCACATCCTGGGCTGCATGTCGCAGCGCGGCGCGGATATGCTGCGCGAGGACATGGAGTCGCTGGGCCCGGTGAAGATCAAGGAAGTGGAATCCGCGCAGCAGAGCATCATCGCCGTGGTGCGCCAACTGGAGAGCGAAGGCGTGCTCAGCCTGAAGGGCGCTGTCGGCGAGCAATATGTCGTTTAGGGACTCGCTCCGGCGTAAAGTATCCGCTGGATCCCGCCGATAACAGAGGTGAGCAATGCTGCCGCAAAAGGTAGAGACATCGCGCCCCCTGACGCCCCGGGAGATCCGGGAGCTTTCGAGCGCGACGCAACCGGACGGTGGCGCTGATGTCTTCTAAGGTGCGCCAGGCGGACGAGACGCCCGGCGTGGAGCCGCTGGTCTGGCGTCAGATGTATGCGTCCGGACCAACCCGCATGGGCGTGGATTCCGACGATCCGCCCGACTCCCGGGAGCGCCTCGCGCAGTTGCAGCAGCAGCACGAACAGCGCCTGCACGAGGCCCATGCCGCCGGTGTGCGCGAGGGGGAAGCGTCCGGGCGCCAACGCGCTGCCGCCGAGCTGCAGCCGGTAATCGACCGCCTGGCGAGATCCATCGAAGAAATCGGCGGCCTGCGCGCCCGCCTGCGCGCCGAGGCCGAAGCCGACCTGGTCCAGCTTTCTCTGGCCATCGCCCGCCGCGTCCTCAGACGCGAACTCGCCATCGATCCCGAAGCCCTGCATGGCCTGGTCCTCGGCGCTCTTGAAAAGCTGCAGGGGCAGGAAATCTCGCGCGTCCGGGTGCACCCCGGGCATGTCGCGCTCGTCACCGAAAGCCTGCGCCGGAACAGCGCCTCGGCCAAGGTGGAGGTGATTCCCGATCCGTCGCGCGTCCTGGGCACGGTAATCTTCGAGACGCAGCGCGGCAACCTCGACGCTTCCATCGAGGCGCAACTGCAAGAGATCGAGCGCGGCCTGGCCGACCGGCTGCGGAGACAATCGTGAAGATATCCCTCGCCCCCTATCTCGCTGAACTCGACCGCATCACGCCGATGCGCTGGACCGGACAGGTGACCGAGGTTGTCGGTCTGCTGGTCGAATCCCGCGGCCCCAGTGTAGCCATCGGCGATTTCTGCGAAGTCCGCACCTCTGCGGGCCGGCGCATCCGCACTCAGGTGATTGGCTTCCGCGACGGCCGGGTGCTCTCCATGCCGTTGGAGGAGATCGACGGCCTCCAGTTGGGCGATCCCCTGGAGGCGCGCAGCGAGGACGCTCGCGTGGAAGTCGGTCCCGATCTGCTCGGCCGTGTCCTCGATGGCTTCGGCAAACCCATGGATGGCGGCCCCGCCATGGCAGCTCGCGAAGCCTACAGCCTCCACGGAACCGTCACCAATCCCCTCTCCCGCGAGCACATCACCCAGATGCTGGTGACCGGCATCCGCTCCATCGATGCCCTGCTGCCCTGTGGCAAAGGCCAGCGCATCGGGATCTTCGGCGGCAGCGGCGTCGGCAAGAGCACCCTGCTCGGCTCCATGTCCCGCCACAACTCGGCCGACGTCACCGTCATCGCCATGATCGGCGAACGCAACCGCGAGGTCCGCGGCTTTCTGGAAAACGAACTCGGCCCGCAAGGCCGCAAACGCTCCGTCGTGGTCTGCGCCACCAGCGAACGCCCGGCGCCCCTGCGCGTCCGCGCCTGCTTCGTGGCCCTGGCCGTCGCCGAGTACTTCCGCGACCAGGGCGCCAATGTGCTGCTGGTGATGGACTCCGTCACCCGCCTCGCCATGGCGCAGCGCGAGATCGGCCTGGCCGCCGGCGAGCCGCCCAGTCAGAAGGGCTACACCCCTTCGGTCTTTAACCTGCTCCCCAAAATCCTGGAACGCGCCGGGAATTTCGCCCGCGGGTCCATCACCGGCTTCTTCACCGTCCTGGTGGAGGGCGACGATTTTAACGAGCCCATCTGCGACGCCGTCCGCGGCATCCTCGACGGGCACTTCATCCTCTCCCGCCAGCTCGGCGCCCAGGGCCACTACCCGGCCATCGACATCCTCCACTCCGTCAGCCGTCTCACCAACGCCATCGCCACCCCTGCGCAGAAGGAGGCCGCGCGCAAGATTCGCGGCGCCCTCGCCGCCTACCGCGACGCCGAGGACCTCATCCAGCTCGGCGCCTACGTCGCGGGCTCCAATCCGCAGCTCGACGCCAGTATTCGCCTGCGGCCCGAACTGCTCGACTTCCTCCGCCAGGATCACCTGACCAACTCCCCACTGCCGGAGACTCTGTCGCGCCTGGAACAGCTGGCCGGCCGCCTCGACACGCTTCCCGCCCAAGCACATGCGGGCAAGCGATGAAGGCGTTCCAATTCCCCCTCGAGAAGGCCCTGGACTGGCGCCGCGTCCAGCTCGAACTCGAGGAAGCCCGCTACAAACAGCAGGCTGCCGCGCTGGCGGGCCTCGACCGTCAGCGCGCCGAAGTCGAAGCCTCCGGCATCCGCGCCGAAATTGAAGTCCGCGAGTGGCGCCCCATTGCCGCCGGCGATCTCACCGCCCTCGGCAGTTTCCGCCAGTACGTCAAGTCGCGGGAGTCCGAGATCGCCCGCCTCCGCTTCGAAGCCGCCCAAAAGCTGGCCGAACAACAGAAAGTCATGCTCGAAGCGCGCCGCCGCTGCCGGCTTCTGGAGCGCCTGAAGGAACACCGCTTGACCGAGTGGACTGCCGAGCGCGACCGTGAGGTTGAAGAGATCGCCGCCGAAAGCTACCTCGCCTGCTGGAGCCGCCGCCGGACCAGCACCCTCTAAACCGGATCGCCGTCCGCGGCATCAGCCTCGCCTCCATATAATGGATAAATGACTCCCGACACGCTCGCCTCTACCGTGATGCCCCCCGTCCCGCTCAGTGTCGAAGGTGCCAGCGTGCTGCACCAGATGATGCGTTTCCGCCGCCCTGCATGGCGCGCGCTCTCACCTGCCGCCCGCCAGGCGATCCTGGACGAGGCGTCCGGCGCCCTCGCGGCCCTCGAACGCCCCGCCGAAGGACGGCAGAGCGCCCTGTTTTCCATGCTCGGGCACAAAGGCGACCTGATGTTCGTCCACTTCCGCCGCAGTTTCCAGGAGCTCAACCAGGTGCAACTCGATCTGGCCCGCCTCGCCATTGGCGATTTCCTCGAGCCCACCACTTCCTACCTCTCCATCGTCGAACTGGGCATTTACGAGTCCACCGCGAAAGTCTACGGCGGTCTGATCGAGAAGGGCATCCAACCGTACTCCAATGAGTGGAAACAGGAAATCGAAGCTACCCTCGACCGGCACCGCCAGGCCATGGTCCCGCGCCTCTGGCCCGAAATCCCTCCCACGAAGTACGTCTGCTTCTACCCCATGGATCGCCGCCGCGGCGAGTCCAAGAACTGGTACGAGGAGTCACTGGCCGACCGCCAGCGCATGATGGAAAAGCACGGTCTGATTGGCCGCCGCTACGCCGGCGAGGTGCGCCAGATTATCTCCGGGTCCATCGGCCTCGACGATTGGGAATGGGGCGTCGACCTCTTCTCCGAAGACCCGGCCGTGTTCAAGCGCCTCATCTACGAAATGCGCTTCGATGAAGTCAGCGCCATCTACGCGCTCTTCGGTTCGTTTTATGTCGGTGTGCGCGTTCCGGCCGCCGAACTCGCCGGAAGCCTCTAACCTTGACCAAGACCATCCACATCGCCGGCGGCGGCCTGGCGGGCTCCGAAGCCGCCTGGCAGATCGCCCGCCGCGGTATTCCGTGCGTCCTCCACGAAATGCGCCCCGTGCGCCCCACGCCGGCGCACCAGACCGGGAGCCTTGCCGAACTCGTCTGCAGCAACTCGCTCAAGAGCGAAAGCGAATCCACCGCCCCATGGCTCCTCAAAGAGGAACTCCGCCGGCTCGATTCGCTGCTCCTCCAGGCCGCCCAAAAGGCCCGCGTCCCCGGCGGACATGCCCTCACCGTCGACCGCGGCCTTTTCGCCCAAGAGGTCACCGACGCCATTTCCGCCGAACCGCTGATAGACCTGCGCCGCGACGAGGTCACTTCCCTCACCGACGACGCCATCTGGATCGTCGCCAGCGGTCCGCTGACCAGCGGCCCCCTCGCCGAGGAAATCGGCCGCCTCACCGGAAGCGGCCGCCTCTACTTCTACGACAGCATCAGCCCCATCGTGGCTTCCGATACCGTTGACACCGGCATCGCCTACTGGGCCTCGCGCTACGGCAAATCCACCGACGGTACCGACGACTACCTGAACTGCCCGCTCGACCGCGATCAATACGAGCATTTCGTGGACGAGTTGCTCCAGGCCGACTCCGTCTCCGCCCACATTCCCGAAGACGACACGCGCTACTTCGAGGCCTGCCTCCCCATCGAGGAAATCGCCCGCCGCGGCCGCGACACCCTGCGCTTCGGCCCCATGAAACCCATGGGCCTCGAGAACCCACGCACCGGACGCCGTCCCTGGGCCGTCGTGCAACTTCGCCAGGAGAATCTGCGCGCCGAGAGCTTCAATCTGGTCGGTTTTCAGAACCACATGAAGTTCGGCGAACAGGCCCGCGTCCTGCGCCTCATTCCCGGCCTGGAGAACGCCGAGTTCCTCCGCTTCGGGCAGATCCACCGCAATACGTACATCAACGCTCCCGCGCTGCTCACTCCCACCCTGCAGCTGCGCGCGCGCCCTGAAATCTTCTTCGCCGGCCAGATTTCCGGGGTCGAAGGCTACGTGGAATCCATCGCCACCGGACTAATTGCCGGCCGGCACGCCGCCGCGCTCGCGCTCGGCGAGACCGCGCGCCCGCTGCCGCGCGCTACCGCCCTCGGCTCGCTCTGCCACTACGTCTCCGCGGCCGACCCGAAGGGCTACCAGCCCGCCAACATCACCTTCGACCTGCTGCCGCAACTCGACGAGGCCGCCCGCCCGCGCGACAAGAAAGCGCGCCACGCCCTGGTGTGCCGGCAGGCGCTCGAGGCGTTGGAAGAGTACCGACATGGCCGCATCTGAGCTGGAACGGCAGATCGCGCTCTATCTGGAAGAACTCGCCCGCGCCGGCAACTCCGCCCACTCCATCCGCGCTTACGAAGCCGACCTGCGCCAGTTCCTGGCGTACCTGTCGCCCCCCGATCTCGCCCCGCCCGCTCCGCCAGCCATCGACCTCCTGCTCCTCCGCGAGTGGCTGGCCTCGCTCTACCGCGACCAGCTCGCCGCCGTCACCTTGCGCCGCAAACTAGCCGCCGTCCGCGGATTGTTCCGCTTCATGCTTCGCGAAGGCGTGGTGCCGCTCAATGTCGCCCGCCTGGTTCGCACGCCAAAGGCCCCGCGGAAACTGCCCGACGTGATGACCGCCGAGCAGGTCAACGCGCTCCTCGACGGCGTCGCCGCCGGGAAACTCGAGCGCCCCCTCCCGGCGCGCGACCGGGCCCTCTTCGAACTTCTCTACGGCTGCGGCATCCGCGTCAGCGAACTGGCCGGCCTCAACCTGGAGGATATCGACCGCTCCGCGGGCTGGCTCCGCGTCCGCGGCAAAGGCAAGAAGGAGCGCCAGGTGCCGCTTCCCGGCAAGGCCGCCGAAGCGCTGGAGCGCTACCTCGGCGAACGTCCGGTGGTGCGTGAACAGCCTGCCGTCTTCCTCAACCACCGGAACTCGCGCCTTACCACGCGCGGCATCGGCGGCATCGTCAAACTCTACGCCACGGTTCTCGCCGGCGACCCGTCGGTGCACCCCCACAGCTTCCGCCACGCCTACGCCACGCACCTGCTGGCCGATGGCGCCGACCTGCGCGCCATCCAGGAACTCCTCGGCCACGCCCGTCTCTCCACCACCCAGAAATACACCCAGGTGTCCCTCACCGACCTCATGGCGGTCTACGATAAGGCGCATCCCAAAGCCCACCTCACAAAATGATTGCCGCTTTCCGCCAGGAGATCCGTCCCATGCTGCGCCTCGCCGCGCCGCTCGCCATGGCCGAACTCGGCTGGATGGCCATGGGCTTCGTCGATACCATCATGGCCGGACGCCTCGGTGCCGCCTCCATCGGCGCCGGCAGCCTCGGCGGTATGCTCTTCTACCCCATCGCCATCTGCGGCACCGGCATGCTGGCCGGCATGGACACCCTGGTCGCGCAGGCGTTCGGCGCGCGGAACGATGCCGCTTGCCGCCGTACCCTCGTCCAGGGTCTTTGGATCGCCGCCGGTGTGGCGCCGGTAGTCGGGCTGCTGCTCGCTCTGACCGTCCCCCTGCTGCTCGCCATCGGCACCAACCCGCGCGTCATGGAGTTGCTCGGGCCCTTTGTCCACGCCCTGCTTTGGGGCGTGCTCCCGCTGCTCTTCTACGCCGCCTTCCGCCGCTACCTGCAGGCGATGAACATCGTCAAGCCCATCACCTT
>PLDO01000322.1 GCA_003136215.1 Bryobacterales bacterium | reverse complement strand
GCGGGCGGGGAGCGCGGGGCTTCAGAGGAAGCCATTTAGATTGACGTGCGTGGGTGAGGGGGGCGGCACACGTCAACCACAGATGAACACAGATGAACACAGATAAGACGGTTTTGCGGTATCTGTGTTCATCTGTGTTCATCTGTGGCCATTTTGTTTTTTGGGGGCCACGCAGGTATTGATGAGCGGCTTCATGAACCCGGCGGAGTTTGCCAACATCCGCCAATCCGAGGAAAATTTCTGGTGGTACCGCGGTATGCGCGCCAGCCTGTTTCGCATGCTGGAGCCGCATGTGGCGGGGCGGACAATCGGGCGGGCGCTGGAGGCCGGCTGCGGGACCGGGTATCTATCGCAGTTGTTGCAGCGCGAGCGCGGCTGGCCGATCGTGCCACTGGATTTCAGCGGCGATGGACTGCGCTACGCGCGCGAACTCGGGGTGCGGAACGCGGTGCAGGGCGACATTCGTTCACTGCCCTTCGGCGATGGCGCGTTTGACCTGGTGATGAGCGTGGACGTGATTGCGCACCTGCCGCGCGGCGAAGAACAACTGGCGGCGCGGGAACTGGCGCGGGTGGCGCGGCGCGGCGGCCTGGTGGTGGTGCGGACTTCGGCGCTGGACATGCTGCGCAGCCGCCACGGTGAATTCGCCCACGAACGGCAGCGCTTCACGCGCCGCCGGCTGATGGGGCTCTTCGCCGGCGCGGGCGTCCGCGTATTGCGCTGCAGCTACACCAATTGCCTGTTGATGCCGATTGCGCTGGTCAAGTTCCGGCTGTGGGAGCCGCTCTTGCGCAAGCCGGCGGAGAGCGGGGTGCAACCGGTGGCGCCGTGGCTGGACCGGCTGTTGTACGCGCCGATGGCGATGGAGGCCGCCTGGCTGGGCGCGGGCGGAAACCTGCCGGTGGGGCAATCGCTGGTGTTGATCGGCGAGAAGATGCCGGTATGACAGGGACGGGGGATTTCGCATCGCTGAGCGTCTTTTTTCCGGCATACAACGACGCGCCGTCGCTGCCCGGGCTGGTGGCCAGGACGTTCGCCGTGCTCGCAGCCCACGTGGCGGATTACGAAGTCATCGTGGTGAACGACGGCAGCGCAGATGCCACGCCCTCCGTGCTGGAGGCTTTGCGCCGCCAGTATGGTCCCCGGCTGCGCGTGGTCACGCACCCACAGAATCGCGGCTATGGAGGCGCCCTGCGCAGCGGCTTCGAGGCGGCCACCAAGGAATTTGTCTTCTATACGGATGGCGACGGGCAGTACGATGTCGGCGAACTGCCGCGCCTGCTGGAACTGGTGGGCGCCGATACCGGTCTTGTCAACGGCTATAAGCTGGAACGCCACGACCCGGCGCACCGCGTCTGGATCGGGCAGACGTACAACTTCTGCGCGCGGCTGCTGTTCGGCATCGGCATCCGGGATATCGATTGCGATTACCGGCTGATCCGGCGGGCGCTGTTGGAGCGGATCCATCTGACCTCGACCAGCGGCACCATCTGCGTGGAACTGGTGCGCAAGCTGGAAATGACAGGCTGCGGGGTGGTGGAAACCGGCGTGCGGCATTACCCCCGGCTGTATGGAAAATCTCAGTTCTTTCGGGTGCGCAGCCTGGCGACGACGTTTTATGAATTGGCGCGGCTCTGGGTACGCGTGGTGATTCTGCGGCGCACGGCATACTGAAGCCCGGACGGCACGGTGGCGGGCAGGCGGAGCACCGAAAGCGTAAAGGAGCGGGTGGCCACCGTGCCGTCGAAGCCTTCGGCGAGCAGCGTGTAGTGGGTCGTGTGCTCGGGGACAACGTCGAAGCAGCGGCTCTGCGCCGGCCACGCGCTCTGCATGGGCGAGATACGCACCACTCGGGCATTCTCCACGGAGTAGCAGAGTTGCGCCGTCTGCCCCGGCACGAGGGTTCCCACGCTGGCGTCGAAGCGGAGAATCCGAACCGGACCGGGCTCGGTGTCCCATGGATGGACCCATGGATGGACCCACACCTCGGCGTCGGGGTGGCGCGCCAGGCTCAGGCCCCAAAGGGCGACCAGCAAGCTCACCGCGAGGAATATCCTGGCGAACCGGGAGAGCATTTGTTAGTTGGACTCCGGGATGGCGGGTTTAGTTTCGAAAATGCGCTAACCTGCAAGATTATGGGTATTCGAATCGTCCAGGTGGATGCTTTCACACTGCGTCCGTTTGCCGGAAACCCGGCGGCGGTGTGCGTGCTGCGCGAGAGCGCCAGTGAGCAATGGATGCGCGACGTAGCGCGCGAAATGAATCTTTCGGAGACGGCCTTCCTGGTGGCGCGGGAGGATGGCTACAACCTGCGCTGGTTCACGCCGGCGGTGGAAGTGGACCTCTGCGGCCACGCCACCGTGGCCAGCGCGCACGTGCTGTGGCAGGACGGCCACTTGCCCGAGGGCCGGCAGGCGCGCTTCCACACGCGCAGCGGCCTGCTGACCGCGGACCGGCGCGGCGATTGGATCGAGCTGGATTTCCCCGCCAAGATCGCGGTGGCCGCCGAAGCGCCCGCCGAGTTGCTCCCCGCGTTGGGAATTGGCGGGGCGAAATTCGTGGGCAGGAACGCCTTCGATTACCTGGTGGAAGTGGATTCCGAGGAGACGGTGCGCGCGCTCTCGCCGGACCATACCGCGCTGCGCAAAGTGCCGGTGCGCGGAGTGATTGTGACGGCGCGCTCGTCGCGCCCCGAGTTCGACTTCGTGTCGCGCTTTTTCGCGCCCGGGGTGGGCGTGGATGAGGACCCGGTGACGGGCTCGGCGCACACCGCACTGGGGCCATACTGGGCGGGAATTCTGGGCAAGAGCGAGCTGACCGCGTTCCAGGCTTCGGCGCGGGGCGGCGTAGTGAAGGTGCGGGTACGGGGCGACCGCGTGCTGCTGGGGGGGCAGGCGGTGACCGTGATGGTGGGGGAACTGTTGGTGTAGAGCCGGCGATTCTCTGGTGCTGATGGCGTGGCGCCGACACTCGTGCCGGCCGCGTCCCGAGGAGTCGGGACGCAGCAGACTGAGGAGTCTGCGCCACGTCTTACCGCGGGATGTTGACCAGCGGGCTTTCCCCCGCGGGGCGCGCGGGAGTCTGCCCCCGCATCGCCAGCACCGCCGATTTCGTGGAGTCGCTGGCCGTAAACAACTCGAGGGAATCGAACTCCTCGTCCACCACCGGCGTCAACGCCACGTCGGTGTAGTTGCGCGCCGCCGGATCGCGTCTCAAATTCACCGCGAATGGACGGTAGCGCCAGATGGCCTGCGCCAGCTTGAAATGCTTGTAGAGCACATCGGCGACATACCGCGGGTAGAAAAAGAATGGGCTCTCGACGGGCAGCGGGGGGCGCCGGTCTTTACGGTACTTGCGCCGGAGATAGCCGCCCTTGTAGGGGTGGACGTTCTCCAGCACGACGGAGCAGTAAGACCAGATCAACTGCGTGAGCACTTTGCCCGGGCCGCTCTGCGTCGCCTCGGCACGCCGCATCACGGTCTCAAAATGCTCGCGCGAATAAAAGGCCGCCCAGGCATCGCGATACGCCTGCTGCCACTGCTCCTTCGACATCAGCGGATGAGCCGTGGTCACATGTTCCACATCGTACTTATTGAGATCGGAATCCATGGGCACGCCCGCCTTGTAAAGGCGCTGGTGATCTTCCGACCCGGGCAGGGGCGTCAGGCAGAAAAACTGCAACAGATCCACCGGAAGCTCCCGCTGGATGATCTTGACGTCGCGGGCGATGGATTCCGGCGTATCGCTCGGGAAGCCGAGAATGTATCCCGCAATTGTGGTAATGCCGGCATGCTTCCACTGGAGCAGCATCTTCCGGTACTCGGTGATCTTATTCTGTTTCTTGCGAGCCCCGGCGAGGTTGTCGGGGTTGATGTTCTCGATGCCGATGAACACGCGGACCACGCCGGCCCGCGCGGCCTTCTCCACAAAGTGAGGAAGACGGTGGCACATGGTATCCACCTGGATCACAACCTTGATATTCAGCTTGTCCCTGTGGCGCAGATCGATCAGGCGGTCGAGGATTTTCTCCCAATCCGCGTTGCGCGAGAAGTTATCGTCGGTGACGAAAAAGCGATGAACACCCTGCGCGACATTCTGGCGGACGATGCGCTCGATATCGTCGGGAGAGCGCCGCCGCGATTTGCGGCCCTGCACGTTGATGANNTGATGATGGTGCAGAACGAGCAGAGGAACGGGCATCCCCGGCCGGCATCGAAACTGGTGATGCCGCCGCCGGTGCGCTTGATCTGCGCCGCCGGAAGGATGGGAATTACCGCCCCTTCCAGGGACGGCAGATCGTCCATGTAGTTGTAGAGGGGTTTGAGCGTGCCGTTCCACGCGTCGCGAAGGACGATTTCGAGGCGGCCCTCGCCCTCGCCGGCGAACAGAGAGATGCCGAGATCCATCGCCTCCCTGAGTTCGGGCGGCACATCGGGCAACATGGCCAGGCAACCGGAAACGTGAAAACCGCCGATGCAGACCTGCACCCCGGCCGCTCGCAGGCGGCGCGCGATATCCATGGCGCGCGGATACTGGTTGCTTTGCACTCCCACGAGCGCGACCATGCCACGGCCGCCGCCGCGCGCGATCTGCCGCGCAATACGCTCCGGGTGGATGCGGGTATTCGTCTCGTCGACGGCGGAGATGTCGATCGCAACGTCGTCGCCGAGGACGCGGCGCTGTTGGCAGTCCAGAGCCAGGCCGTTCAACACCGCCAGAGTGTTGGACGGAATCGCCGAGCGCAGCCATTGAATGACGTATCCGTCATCGTCGTAGTGCGACGGCTTGATCAAGACAAGGGAAAAACGCCTCGTCGGGTTCTGAGTGCTCATGACCTTGTTTACAGGGTATATCAGCGGCATCCCGCGTGCAATGTCCGCGCCGTAACAGCGCGGGAAATCTGAGAACATGGTAGCGTGCTTCGGCGTCAGGCTCTTTCGCAGAACCGGCCGCCGGGGGCAGGAGCGAACATGAGACGTTGCATTCCAACGATTCGCGCTGCGTCAGCGCTTTTACTCTTTATCGGTGTCTGCATTTGTGCCGGCTTGCCGGACGGCTATAAAGGGAAGCCATTCGAGGACGAACGGCACCATTCGGGCGCACAGGCAATTCCCGGAACGATTCAGTGCGCATTATACGATTTGGGCGGCGAAGGCGTCGCCTACCATGACACGGACGCCATCAACAAAGGAAGCGGCGAACTGAACCGCAAGGCGGATCATTGCCGGCCCGGTACGCCCGAATACCTCTGCTACTTTCGGGAGAAGGAAGGCGTCGATATCTCCTATACCAAGGATTTCGCCGACTTCAACCACCCCAATCTGGTCGTTCCCGAAAAAAACCAACTCTACATAGGATGGGAAGCGGACGGCGAATGGGTCAACTACACGGTGAATGTCAAGAAGGCGGGGACCTACGGCGTCAACGCCATGTACGGGAATCAACCCAACACCGTCACGTTTTCCGTCAACAACCGGCCCGCCGGCCAATGCAAACTCCCGCTGGACACGGGCAGCTTTCACAATTGGAACAAGGCCATGAATTGCGGGGAAGTTACCTTTCCGGAGGCCGGCCTGCAATTGCTCACGCTGCATTACAACAGCGGCAACAATCTGGCCTATTTCGAATTTACGCCGGCCGGGAAGAAGTAGCGGCACACCGTATCAGCCGCAACCGGTTTCCCGGTTTTGGGGGAGCTTCGGCGCGGCCGCCCCAAAAGGGCGCGCGCGGCAGCTGTTTCATCTGAAGCTACACCAAAGCGGCTCGTGATAAACTCCGTTCATGCCGCATACTCGCGACGTGCCCGATGACGCGCCGCCGTTTCTACGCACGTGGCGGCGGGTCTACACCGCGACGCTGATCTACTTGGTGCTCATCATTTTCGTCTGCTACCTGTTCACCCGGTTCTATCGATGACTTCTCTCGACTGGGTCGTGCTGGTCACAGCCCTGGTTTCGATTGTGACGTATGGCCTTTACCGAAGCCGGGGCAGCAACACGGTGGACCGCTACCTGCTGGCCGGCAAGAGCATGCCGTGGTACGCCATGGCGCTCTCCATCATGGCCACGCAGGCCAGCGCCATCACGTTCATCTCCACCACCGGACAATCCTACGTGGACGGCATGCGCTTCGTGCAGTTCTATTTTGGACTGCCGCTGGCCATGGTGATCCTCTGCGCCACGGTAGTTCCGGTATTCCACCACACGCGCGTCTACACGGCGTATGAGTACCTGGAAAAACGCTTCGATACCAAGACGCGGGCGCTGGGGAGCATCATCTTTCTCTGCCAGCGCGGCTTGTCGGCGGGGCTGACCATCTATGCGCCGGCGCTGGTGCTGTCGGTCATCCTGGGCTGGCCGGAACACGCCACCACGGCGATGATGGGCGCGACCGTAGTCACCTACACGGTTCTGGGCGGCATCAAGGCCGTGACGTGGAGCGACGTGCAGCAGATGGCGATCATCTTCGCGGGCCTGGTGATTTCGCTGGTGACGGTGATCCTGCTGTTGCCGGCGTCGGTCTCCTTCGGCGACGCGGTGTACCTGGCGGGCGCGGCGGGACGGCTCAACGCGGTAACCACGCACTTCGACTGGAACGACCGCTTCAACATCTGGAGCGGGATGATCGGCGGCACCTTCCTGTTCCTCTCGTATTTCGGCTGCGATCAATCGCAGGTGCAGCGCTACCTGACCGGGAAATCGATCGCGCAGAGCCGCTTGAGCCTGCTGTTCAACGCCGTGGCCAAGATCCCCATGCAGTTCTTCATCCTGTTCATCGGGGCCATGGTATTCGTGTTTTACCTGTTCGTGCAGCCGCCGGTGCTGTTCCAGCAGATTGAGTTGAAGCGCATCGCGAAGTTGGGCGAATACCAGCCCATGAGCGAGCAGTACCAGCGCGCGTTCGAGCATCGCCGGGAGGCGGCGCTCGGGCTGGTGGAAGCGCACCGCGCGGGCAATAGGACCGGAGAGATCCGGGAGAAGGCCGAGTACCGCGCGGCGCAGAAGGAACTCGACGGGGTGCGCGCCAACGCGGCGAAGCTGGTGGAGAGCTCCGGCGGCGAGAAGGATTTCAGCGACACCAACTACATTTTTCTCTCGTTCGTCACCAGGTACCTGCCTTCGGGAATCGTCGGGTTGGTGATCGCGGTGATCTTCGCCGCCACCATGTCGGCGAGTTCGGGTGAGATCAACTCCCTGGCCACCGTGACGGTGATCGATCTTTACCAGCGCCACTTCAAGCGCAATGCCAGCGACCGGCACTATCTATGGGCATCCCGATGGTTCACACTGTTCTGGGGGGTGTACGCGGTGGTTTTCGCGGGGTGGGCCAAGCGGCTGGGCTCGCTCATCGTGGCGGTGAATAAGGTTGGGTCGCTGTTCTATGGGTCGCTGCTGGGATGCTTCGTGCTGGCCTTTATGTTCCCGAAAGTGCGCGGCACGGCGGTGTTCTGCGGGATGCTGGCGGGCGAGGCGGCGATCTTCGCGACGGCCTACTTCACGGATGTATCCTGGCTCTGGTACAACGTGATCGGCTGCGCGGTGGTGATGGCGGTTGCGCTGGGAATTACCTTCGCAGCGCCCGGAACCACTTCCGCCATGCCAGATAGGCAGCCGCAAGAATAACGGCGGCAGCCCGCTCGAGCTTAAGGTCCACCGGCCCTTAACTTAACGCCAGCGGCGGGCGCCCGCTATTACACCGCCAGCTGCCTCAGCACATAGGGCAGAATCCCGCCATTCCTGTAGTACTCCACCTCTTGCGGGGTATCCACGCGCACCACCGCCGTGAAAGAAATCTCGCTGCCATCGGCCTTCACGGCGCGCACCCTCGCCGTGCGTCCGCCGCCGTTGAGCGAGCTGGCCACGCCTTCGATGTGATACGTCTCGGCGCCGCTCAGTTCGAGACTGGCCGCGCTTTCGCCGGGCTGGAATTGCAGCGGCAACACGCCCATGCCCACCAGGTTGGTGCGGTGAATCCGCTCGAAGCTCTCGGCGATCACGGCGCGGACACCCAGCAGCAGAACGCCCTTGGCGGCCCAATCGCGCGAGGAGCCGGATCCATATTCCTTGCCCGCGATGATCACCAGCGGCACGCCGTCTTTCTGGTATCGCATGGACGCATCGTAGATGAACATCTGCTCGCCATCCGGCAGGTGGCGGGTCACCCCGCCCTCGGTGCCGGGCGCCAGTTGATTGCGCAGACGGATGTTGGCCAGCGTGCCGCGAACCATCACCTCGTGATTGCCGCGGCGCGCGCCGTAGGAATTGAAATCGGCCGGCTGCACGCCTTGCGCGATGAGATATTTTCCGGCGGGGCTGTCCTTGGGAATGGACCCGGCGGGCGAGATGTGGTCGGTGGTGACGGAGTCGCCCAGCAGCGCCAGCACGCGCATCTGGTGGAAGTCCTTCAGCGGCGCGCCCGGGTCCACCATATTGTCGAAGTACGGCGGCTTCTTGATGTAGGTGGAGGTTTCGTCCCACTGGTAGATGCCACCCTCGGGAATGGCCAGGCTCTGCCAGTTCTTGTCGCCATCGAAGGCGTGAGCGTATTCGTGCTCGAACATGCCGCGGTTGATGGCCGCGCGCACTGTGGCGGCGACCTCTTCATTGCTCGGCCAGATGTCGCGCAGGTATACAGGCCGGCCGTCGGAGCCTTCGCCGAGGGCGTCGGTGGCCAGGTCGATATCCATGGTGCCGGCCAGCGCATACGCCACCACCAGCGGCGGCGATGCCAGATAGTTGGCCTTGACGAGCGGGTTGATACGGCCTTCGAAGTTGCGGTTGCCGCTGATCACGGCAGCCACCACCAGGCTCTCCTTCCGCACCACCTCCGTTACCGCATCGGGCAGCGGACCGCTGTTGCCGATGCAGGTGGTGCAGCCGAAACCCACCAGGTGGAACTTGAGTTGTTCGAGGTACGTCATCAGGCCGGCTTCGCGATAATAATCGGCCACCACCTTGGAGCCGGGCGCCAGGCTGGTCTTGACCCATGGCTTCACTTTCAGTCCGCGTTCGACGGCCTTCTTGGCCACCAGGCCCGCGGCCAGCATCACGCTCGGGTTGGAGGTATTGGTGCAACTCGTGATGGCCGCGATGACCACCGAGCCGTGTCCGAGGGTATCGGGCGCGGGGGCCGGCAGGTTGGGAAACGCCGCGTGAAAATTCTGCCTCGCACCGGGCAGTTCCACTCGATCCTGGGGGCGCTTGGGACCGGCCATGGAGGGCGTGACGGTGGAGAGATCCAGTTCCAGCGTGTCGGCAAACACCGGATCGGGGGTCTCGTCGGTGCGGAAGAGACCCTGCTCCTTGGTGTAGGCTTCTACCAGGGCCACCAGGGCGGCGTCGCGGTTGGTGAATTTGAGGAACTCCAGCGTCTCCCGGTCCACCGGGAAGAATCCCATGGTGGCGCCGTACTCGGGCGCCATGTTGGCGACCGTGGCACGATCCGGCAGGCTCAGCGCGCTCAGGCCGGCGCCGTAGAACTCCACGAATTTGCCGACCACGCCCTTCTTGCGGAGCATCTGCGTCACCGTCAGCACCAGATCCGTGGCCGTGCACCCTTCCCTGAGGCGGCCGCTCAATTTGAAGCCGACCACGGGCGGCAGCAGCATCGAGACGGGCTGTCCGAGCATGCAGGCTTCGGCTTCGATGCCGCCCACTCCCCAGCCAAGAACGCCCAGGCCGTTGATCATCGTGGTATGGGAATCCGTGCCCACCACGGAATCCGGGTAAACCGCACCCTGCGGATTGCGGAACACCACCGGGGCGAGATATTCCAGGTTCACCTGGTGCACGATACCGGTATCGGGCGGTACTACGCGGAAATTGCGGAACGCGGTCTGGCCCCAGCGGAGCAGGATGTAGCGTTCGCGATTGCGCTGGAATTCCAGGGCCGCGTTGAGTTCGAACGCATCCACGCCGCCGAAGTGATCCACCTGGACGGAGTGGTCGATGACCAGGTCGGCGGGCAGCAGCGGATTGGCGCGGCTCGGATCGCCGCCCATGGCGGCCAGGGCGTCGCGCATGGCGGCGAGGTCAACCACGCAGGGGACGCCAGTGAAATCCTGCAACAGCACGCGCGCCGGCATGAAGCTGATCTCTTTGACACCGGCGCCGTCACCGCCCGCCACGGCGGCTACGTCTTGCGCGGTAACGCGCTTGCCGTCTTCATTGCGCAACAGATTCTCCAGGAGAATCCGGATGGAGAAAGGCAGGTACCCGGTGTTGCCGATACCCTGCTGAGCCAGATGCGAGAGGCGGAAATAATCGTAATCCGCGGTGCCGACACGCAGTTTCGCCGCGGCGCCAAAGCTGTTTTTTGCCATTGGTCTAATTATAAAGCCTGCCCGCTTCCAGCGTTGAGCCCTAGGCCTAAAGTTCCACGAGCCGTCGGCCGATCTATTGAATGTGTCGATCTACGCCGCTCCCAAGGAGCCATCCTTCGACGATATTCGCGCTGCCTTAGGCAAGCTGGTGCGGAATTTCGAGGCCGATGCCAGCGCCAGCCGCCAGCAGATCCGCGACCTGCTGGACAACCATCGCGAGATCTTCTGCGCCAGTTCCATCGAGATCCTGAAAACCACCGGAGACTCCCGAGGCGCGCAATACCTGGTGGCGCTGCTGGTGGCCAACGGAATGCTGTTGCAGGCCATGTGCAACCCCGACCTCACAAAGGAGGAGGCTCTTTCCTTGGGGCGGGCCGCACGGCGCGTGGACCCCATGACCGACGTGACGCTGTCGCGTAGTCTGGCGGAAAGCGGGGCGGGGGGTGGCACGGTCCACATTGCCGATCCGGCGAGGTTAATGGATATCTTATGTGAAATTGCCGATCCGGGCCACATCATGCCTTCCCTGATGCGCATGATGCGTCATCCCAACACCTACCTGCGTTCCAAAGCGGTCAAGATGATTGGCCGCGGCAGCCTGAGTGCCAAATGGGTGATGGGAAGGCTCAGTGAGTCCGACCCGCGGGTGCGCGCCAATGCCGTGGAATCCCTCTGGGGAGTGGACACGCCGGAGGCTCGCACCTTATTGAGTTTCGCGGTCAACGACTCCAACAGCCGTGTGGTGGGTAACGCCCTGCTCGGTCTCTACTACCTCGGGGATTCCTCGGTCCTGGCGGATGTAGTGAAACTGGTGGGAGCGGAATCTCCGCTCCTTCGCGCGTCGGCGGCGTGGGTGATGGGAGAGGCCGGCGATCCGCGGTTCACCGAAGCGCTGCGGCGCATGATCTCCGACCCGGATGCGGCGGTTCGCAAGCGTGCCTTTGCCGCCCTGGGGCAAATCAAAACCGCCAATGCTCAGCCTCCGCTGGGAGAACGTTGGCACGTGGCGGGACGGATGCTTGCGGGCGAGAGTCTGAAGGGGTTGCGGCGCCTGTTACTGGCCGTCGCCGCGGAAGACATGCGCGACCAACCCAAGGTAGCACCGTTGCAATTCATCCTGAGCGAGGGCGGTCAATATGTCACGTCGTACAAAGCCGCCGCCAAGCCGCTGCCCGAATCCATGAGCGTGGTTTTCGTGATTCCGCGCTCCCGCGAAGCCGCGGGCGGAGCCTTTTTCGAGGCTCTCCTGCATTGCCTGCGCTGGAAACGGCACAGTGACCTATGGAGTGTGCTTCCGTATATTCAGACCGAAGATGGAGACACGCCGCCGCCGCACGATCCCGATCCGCCGTCGTTCACGGCCAACTCCGATGTGCTGAGTGCAGCCTTGCACGAGACGCCGAAACGGCTGGATTGCACGGACCTGTGGACGGCCGTGTGGCGCGCCGCGAAACAGGATGGCGGCCAATCGCGGGGCAAGCGCCACGTGATTGTCTTCAGCAGCGGCGAAGAAGGCCGCTCTGCCGGTCACGGCCTGATTGCAAACCTGCAAGGCACACGTACCCCGGTTCAGGTGATCGCGTCCGGCCCTAACGAGCAGCTAAAGGATTTCTGCCGGCGAACTCACACCCTGTTCCGGGTCGGCGCGGAGCAGGATCTGGTCGAGATCGTCGAACAGGCCTATCTAAGCCTGCTGGCGCGTTACGAACTCACTTACCAGCCGCTGACCGCCGAACCGGCGGATCTCAAAGTACGCATCCAGACGCCCGCCGGCTGGGGCGAGACCCTGATTGCGGCGCCTCGTCAACCGGACGCCGGACCCTGAGTGGGGTAGGCAATTTTGCCTGCGGGGTGCCCTCTGGGCCGCTTTCAGCCGGCTCTGGAGATTGGCCATTCGCGNNGTGGGGCATGCTTCAGCTTGCCTGGTGAGCGAAGTTCGCCTGGGCAGGCGCTTCTGCCAACCTCAGTCCCGCCAGTCCATGGCCAGGCGAACCAGAGTACGTACCGGCAGGCCGGTGGGACCCTTTGCCAGGTAGGGTTTGGGCTCGTCGAGCCAGGCGGTGCCGGCGATATCCAGGTGGACCCACGGCGTATCCTCGGCGAATTCCTTGAGGAAGACAGCGGCCGTGACGGCGCCGCCCCAGCGGCCTCCGACGTTGGCGATATCGGCAAAAGCGCTCTTGAGGTACTCCTTATAGTCCTCTTCGAGAGGCAAGGGCCACATGCGTTCGCCTTCCGCGCGGGACGCCGCCATCACCCGGTCGCGCAAGCCATTGTCGCTGGCGAAGAGGCCCACGTTGAGGTGTCCCAGCGCCACCGCCACGGCGCCAGTGAGGGTGGCGGCATCCACCAGATGAGTGCAACCCTGACGGCGCGCATAGGTCAGCGCGTCGGCCAGGATCAGGCGGCCTTCGGCATCGGTATTGATCACCTCGATGGTCTTGCCGTTCATGGCGGTCACGATGTCGCCGGGCCGCTGGGCGCGGCTGCCGGGCATATTCTCCACGCAGGGGATGAAGGCGCTCACCAAAATGGAGGGCTGGAACTGGGCGATGGCGCGCATGGCGCCGATCATGGCTGCGCCGCCGGCCATATCGTACTTCATCTTCTCCATGCCGTCGGCGGGCTTGATGGAGATGCCGCCGGTATCGAACGTGACGCCCTTGCCCACCAGGCCCAGATGAGCGCTCCCCCGGACGTTGGCGGGCCGGTAGCGCAGCACGATCAGGACAGGCGGTTCGGCGCTGCCGATGGCCACGCCGAGCAGCGAGCCCATGCCGAGTTTCTCCATGGCATCGCGGTCCAGCACCTCGCACTCCAGGCCGAATTCCGCCGCCATGGCACGGGCGGCGTCGGCCATGGCAAGCGGGGTCAGGCGATTGGCAGGCTCGTTTACAAGACTCCGCGTAAGATTCTGCGCCTCGGCCAGGATCCGCCCGCGTTCGACAGCGGCCTCCAGGCCCAGCGTATCGGCGGCCAGCGTAAACGTATCGATCGATTTCTTGTCGTCGCCCGTTTTATAGCGGTCGGGNNTGATCGATTTGGCCTTCAGATAGCGCACCGCGGCCCCGCTCAGGCGACGCATCTCGGCGGCGTCGAATTTTTCCGGTTTGCCCGCCCCCGCCAGCAGCACCCGGGCGGCGCGCACGCCGGGGGCCCGGTGGAGCAGCGTCAATTCCAGGGGTTTGCCAGCGATTTCCCCTGAGTCAAAAAAGTCGGCGGCGCCAAAACGGGCATCCCTGCGGCCTTCGAAGACCGGCACAATCAGGGCGTCCGTCTCCACCTGGCCGGCGGGCATGGATTCGACAGTAATCTTCATCAGTATCGATTTTGCCACGTTGCGGGAGGATTCGCGCACTCCCGAGGAAGATTCCAAATTCGGGAACTTTAAGAATCGATCTGCCCGCCAGGCGCATCCAGCTCTATGTAGCTGAGTTTACAGGCTGCCCGTGATTGAGTTGTGGTAGAATCATGGTGAGAAGACTGGGCGCGGAATTACCAAATGTTGTAACGCCTTGGCCGCAGCTGTCGTCCAATATAGCGTAGACAGCGGTTCTCCACAGGGAGAGCTGGTGGATAAACATGGCTGACCTGTCGCAACCAAATAACCTATTTTCCAACTCCGACGACCATCTGGCGCATCTACTGCCGCCCGAGATGGACGACCCCTGGTACAAGTCCTTTATTCAAAACATCAAGGACATCGTCAACCCACCGAAACTGCCACCATTGGTTTTGACGTCGAAGCCGGTTCCAGTGAAAGACATCTGGGGCCTTTACGGCCGCCAGAAGAAGTCTTTCATGATGTCGACGGGTTTCCAGGTTCTGTGCGCAGTCCTGCTCTTCACGGTGGCATCGTCCAAGGCCGTGCAGGACAAGGTGAAGGAATACGTACCTCTCATCGCGCCGATCGATCTGTCGCCTCCCGACGCCCCCGTAAAGGCGAAAACCATGCAAGGCGGCGGCGGTGGCGGTGATCGGTCTCCGTTGCCCGCCAGCAAGGGACGCCTCCCGAAGCAATCATTGAAGCAGTTCACTCCCCCCATGGCGGTGGTGAACAATCTGAATCCCAAACTGATGATGGAACCCAGCATCATCGTTCCGCCGGACGTGAAGTTGCCGGACTGCCCGTCGTGCTTGAATTATGGCGATCCGCTCGCCAAGATCGGACCACTTTCCAACGGGCCGGGCTCCGGCGGTGGCATCGGCAGCGGTTCCGGCGGCGGCGTTGGTTCCGGCAAGGGCGGCGGTTTCGGCCCCGGTGAAGGCGGCGGCGTGGGCGGCGGCGCGTTCCGCGTCGGCGGCGGCGTTACGGCTCCTTCCCTGCTCTATAAAGTGGAACCCGAGTACTCCGAAGAAGCCCGCAAGGCGAAATACCAGGGCACGGTTCTGCTCTACGTTGAGGTCGATCCGACCGGCAAGGCAGTCAACATGCGCGTGCTGCACAGCCTCGGTTTGGGCCTGGATGAAAAAGCCATGGAAGCCGTGAAGAAGTGGAAGTTCAAACCCGGCGTCAAGGACGGCAGGCCCGTCACAGTGCAAGCGCAGATCGAAGTCAACTTCCGGCTGTTGTAAGAAATTTCGTATTTCAGGAAAAAAGGGCGGTCCGGAAACGGGCCGCCCTTTTTTTGGATCCGAGCCTCCACCGGCTCTCCGCTTTCTCCGCGCACCCTTAACCGAAGGCGCGGCTCCATCGCGCTCCCTTGACCTTGTTCTTGGTCTTCTCAGCGTCTTCCTCCGTGTCTCCGCGGCTCCGCGTCAAAGACACACCTGGTTCGGTTCCGGCTCTACCGGGGTAAGGGAAAACTAAGTGGCGATTGCCGCCTTGCACGCGGCACACTGGCAGATCCGGCGGAAGTGCTCGTAAGAGTAGATGCCGGCATTGTGGCCGTCGCTCCAGTTGATCCGGATGGCATAGTTGCCCACCGGTTCCACGCCGAGCATCTTGAGCGCCGGCTTGAACATCTGGAACGGATTGTCCGCCTCGGGCGGGCGCGGCGGGGTGCCGTGACTGCCGGCGCACGTGGCGCAGGGGCATTTGTCGCGCAGGTAGACGATGCCGTAATCGCTGGTGTGGCCATCCTTCCAATCGATCTTGATGCCTTTCGATTTGGAGATGGCGATGTGTTCGGGGTCGGTGGATAGAGGCATTTCAGTTGAAGAGCCGCTCGACATCGCGCACGCCGGAGATGCGGCGCATGGCGGCTACCAGTTTCTCCAGCTGCTTCTTGTCGCGCACGTCGACCGTCATTTCGACCACGCCGCCATCGTGATCGGTCTCGCCCTTGGCTTCCAGGCTGCGGATGTTGGTGTTCTCGGCGGAGAGCACGCTGGTGAGCTGATTGAGCATGCCGGGACGATCGTCGGTGTGAATCACGATGCGCACCGGGAAGGAGTCCTCGGCCGCGCGCGCCCACTCCACCTCAATCTTGCGCTCCACGTCGTAGAGCAGGCTCTGCACATTGGGGCACATCCTGGCGTGCACGGCGACGCCTTTGCCGCGGGTCACGTAGCCTACGATGGCCTCGCCGCGGATCGGGTTGCAGCACTTGGCGCGGTAGACCATGAGGTCGTCGAGGCCGCGGACCTTGATGACGCCATCGCCGTCGGCGCGCTTGGCGCCGGGCGCGGCAGAGGGCGCGGCGTTGTCGGCAACGGGGGCGGGCCGGGGTTCGGCAACCTCCTCCTTGACCACTCCCGGAGCGATCTTCGAGAGCACCTGCCGCGCCGAGAACTTACCGTATCCGAGCGCGGCATGCAGGTCTTCCATCTTGCTGAGACCGTACTCGCCGGCCACCCGCTCCATGTCGGCTTTGGTCACCTTGCTGAGTTGCACACCGAGGCGGCGGGCTTCCTTTTCCAGGTACTTCTGGCCGATCTCGATAGCCTTCACACGCTCGCCGGCGTTGATCAGGTGCTTGATCTTGTTGCGCGCGCGCGAAGTCTTGACGAAGGCCAGCCAGTCTTTGCTCGGCTCATGGCCGGGCTGCGTCATGATCTCCACGATGTCGCCGTTGCGTAAACTGGAGCGCAGCGGCACGATGCGGCCATTCACCTTGGCGCCCACGCAGGTGCTGCCCACATCGGAGTGAATGGCGTAGGCGAAATCGATCGGCGTGGCGTCGCGCGGCAGCACGATCACCTTGCCGCGCGGCGTGAAGGTGTAAGCCTCCTCGGGGTACAGATCCACTTTGAGCGTGGACATGAATTCTCCCGGGTCCTGCACTTCACGCTGCCATTCCACCAGATGGCGCAGCCAGGCGATGCGCTGGTCGTCGGCCGCGGGGCCTTTGCGGCCTTCCTTGTACTTCCAGTGGGCCGCGATGCCTTCCTCGGCAATGCGATGCATTTCCTCGGTGCGGATCTGCACCTCGAACGTCTGCCCGTGCGGGCCCACCACGCTGGTGTGCAGGGATTGGTAAAGATTGGGCCGCGGAATGGCGATGAAGTCCTTGATGCGTCCCGGAATGGGGCGCCATTTATTGTGGATCACGCCGAGCGCCGCGTAGCAGTTCTTCACCGAATCGGTGAGGATGCGCAGCGCCATGAGATCGTACACCTGGTCGAGGGAAATCTTCTGGCGGCGCAGTTTCTGGAAGACGGAATAGGGCCGCTTCAGGCGGCCATCGATGCGCGCCGGGATGCCTTCCCGGCGCAGCTCGCTCTCCACGGTCAGGCGGATTTCGGCGAGAAACTCCTCGTTGGAGTGGCGCTTGGATTCGATGGCGCCGAGGATCTCCTGGTAGGCATCGGGCTCCAGGTGTTGGAAGGCCAGATCCTCGAGTTCGCCGCGGACTTTGCCCATACCGAGGCGGTGCGCGATGGGCGCATAGATCTCGATGGTTTCGCGCGCGATGCGTTCGCGCCGCTCTGGGCTCAGGTAGCCCAGGGTGCGCATGTTGTGGATGCGGTCGGCCAGCTTCACCAGAATGACGCGGATGTCCTCCACCATGGCGAGCAACATCTTGCGGACGCTCTCGGCCTGCCGGTCTTCCGCCGAGAACACATCCAACTTGGTGAGTTTGGTGACGCCGTCGACGCAACGCGCCACCTCGGGACCGAACTCCTTGCGCACCTGTTCGACGGTGACGCTGGTGTCCTCCACAACATCGTGAAGCAGGCCGGTTTCCATGGCCACCACGTCCATCCGCATGTCGGCCAGAATGTGGGCCACCATGACGGGATGGACCATGTACGGTTCGCCGGAATCGCGCGTCTGGCCCTCGTGGTATTTGCTGGCGAAACGAAAGGCATTCTGGAGCACGGCGAGATCGTCCTTGGGGCGGTACTCGCGGATCTTGGCTTCCAATTCGGCGTACAATTGCTCGACGGGTTCGGACGGATGCGGTACTGGCCCGGGCTCGGTGAGACTGGTGGACTCGGAGGGCACGCTCATTCAATTGTAGCAGGGGACCCCAAAAAACGACTGGGGAGCCGGTCTGATGAGACCGGCTCCCCAGAGATACGGAGAGGGATGGTGTTTACTTCTGGTTCGGATCGAGGACGATGCTGCCGCTGCCGGTCTTGTTCTTCTTTTCGGCCTTGGCCTTCTTGGTAGCCAGCGCTTTCTGGATCCAATCGTCGGCCACCTTGACCTGCTTTTCGTACTCTTCCTTGGTATCGGCAAGGTCGGCGCGTTCGCGAACCAGGAGGTTTTCGTAAGCCATGGCATCGTCGTACTCGGGATTGATTTGCAGCGCCTTGTCGAGCGCAGCCAAACCCGCATCGATGACCGGGCCGTACTTAGCCTTCAGGTCTTCCTTGACCTTCTTGTCCTTGATGGGACCCGGGTCTTCCTGCCTCATGCCAAGGGCGGCACGAGCGCCGCCGTAAACCGGATACCACTTGGACCACGCGATGAACCCCATGCTGTAATACGCATCGGCGTTCTGCGGTTCCACGGCGATCAGCTTGTCGAACCACTGCTGCGCCTCGTCCCACTTCTTCTGGTTGAGGTTGAGCGACGCGATAGATGCGATAGCGATCGCGTTCTTCGGCTCCTGCTCCAGCACCTTCTTGAAATTGTCGTAGGCGGCAACGGCCATCTTGACATTGTCGGGATCATCCGAGCCCGGGATGTACTGCTGCATGTACGCTGTGGCCAGATACAGGCGGGCCGCGGAAAACCCGGGATCCAGTTCGACGGCGGTCTTGAAGCGCTCGACGGCCTCCGAATATTGGGCGGCGGTAAACGCCTGCACGCCCTTGTTGAGCTGATCGCGCGCCTTGAGCTGATTGCAGCTCATGCCAAGGACCGCCAGCGCGGCCACGGCGAGCACCAACATTACCTTGCGCATATTATTGCCCGGCCTCCACCTTCGCGGTCATCAGACCGACTTTATCGATCCCGGCGCCGTGTGCGATATCGATCGCCCTGGCCACAAACTGAAAATCTATGCCCGGGTCGCCCTTGACGAAGACCACGCGTTCCGCGCGAGTCTTGAAGATTTCCTCCAGACGCCCGCCCAGCTTGGTTTCATCGGTCGCCTCGCTGTTGACTGCCATGTTGTGCTGGGCATCAATAGTGATAACCACCGTGCGCAGATCCGACTCGTTCGCCTTCTGGCCGGGAGGAGGCGGCTGGGGCACGAGAGCCTCGAGCCCCTTGGGCGTGAGAGGCGTGATCACCATGAAAATGATGATCAGCACCAGCAGCACGTCGATCATGGGCGTCATATTAATATCCGATTTGGGGCCACCCGCCCCGCCGACGGCCATTGACATAATGATTACTCCTTTGAATATTCGTTCTTCTTAACTACTTGGCCGCGGCTGGAGGCGCGGCGCCCTTTTCCGGCGCCTGGTCGGTGAGCAGACCCAACTGGTCCACGCCGGCCGCACGCAGGTTGTCCACCACATCCACCACACGCTCATAGCGCGCGCGCGCATCGGCCTTAACAAATACCGTCTTATCCAAGCGATTGGCCAGCAGGTCCTTGACCTTGGCCGGCATATCCTCAGGCTGCGTGAAAGTGGTGTTCAGGAAAGTCTTGCCATCTCGCGTGACCGCGCATACGATGGCATCGCTCTTATCGGCGGCCTGCATGGCGATGGGATGCTGTGTTTGCACAAGCGTGACGCTGACACCCTTGGACAACATGGGTGTGATGACCATGAAAATGATGAGCATCACGAGCATCACGTCCACCATCGGGGTGACGTTTATGTCGGCTACAGGCGGCGGCGCCTTGAATTTTGCTTTTTCTCCCGTCATGGTATCTCTCCCAGGAATTCGGCAGAAGCCGGGGAGCCCCGATTGGGGGACTCCCCGCAAATCAACTCGCCGATCCTAATGAATCTGATTACTTACGGACGCCGCGCTGCGAACGCTTGAGGAAGTAGTCGATCAGCTCGCTGCTCGAGTTCCCCATCTCCACGTCGAAAGATTCAATCTTGTTGGTGAAGAAGTTGTACATCCAGACAGCCGGAATGGCCACGAACAGACCGATAGCGGTGGTCACCAGGGCTTCCGAAATACCGCCGGCAACAGCGCCGAGACCGGTGGACTTCTCGTTGGAAATACCTTTGAACGCGTTGATGATGCCGACGACGGTTCCGAACAGACCCACGAAGGGGGCAGTCGAACCGATGGTCGCCAACGCGCTGACGCCGCGCTTGAGTTCGGCGTGAACAATGGCTTCGGCGCGCTCGAGAGCCCGCTTGGACGCCTCGATTTCCTCGCCCGGGATCTCCGAGCTGATCTGGTGTGCCTGGAATTCCTGCAGGCCCGCCACTACGACCTTCGCCAGGTGGCTCTTCTTGAAGCGGTCGGCAATCTTGACGGCTTCGTCCAGCTTCCCTTCGCGCAGAGCGCCGGCAACCGCCGGAGCGAATTGGCGCGACTGTTTACGGGCCGCGCTGTAAGCCATGAGGCGATCGATCATGACGCCGATGGAATAGGCGGACATGATGAACATGACGATGACGACGGCCTTCGCCAAGGGGCCCATCTGCCGCCAAAGGGATGCGGGATCCCAGCTAACGGTGCTGCCGCTTTCCTGAAGCAAATACAGCGACCATACTTGAAGTTGCAAAAGCATAGGTTTAGTCTCTCCTGCGAGTTGATTTATACGTTTCTGTCCGGACGCGTGAACGCGCCGGAACTTCTTCTTACTGGCTCAACGTGAAGTTCACGTCGATCTGAGTCGACACCTCGACCGGCTCGCCGTTCAGGAGAGTCGGCTGGTACACCCACTGTTTCACCGCTTCGAGAGCGGACGGGATCAGCAGCGGGTGGCCGCTGATCACCTTAAGATCCTGAATCGTGCCGTCCTTGGAAATGACGGCGGCCAGGTGAACCACGCCCGAAATGCGCGCCTGCTTGGCGAGCGGCGGGTAGACCGGCTTGGGCTGGCGGACTAACTTGGCCTGTTGGACGTTGCCGCCGATGGTGATGCGCTTGGGAGTGGAGGCTTTCACCGGCGGAGGCGGAGGCGGAGGCGGCGCCGCGGTTGGCACCGAACCAATGATACCGCCGAGCACGCCGCCCGGGGTCCCGCCGGCCACGCCGCCGGCGATGCCGCCCATTACGCCGCCGACGCCGCTGGCAGCGGGCGGAAGCTCTTCTTCTCTAATGGTGGCGATTTCCTTGGGGACGCTCTTCGGCGCCATCAACCGTCCGGCGTCGAACTGACGCGGGATGACTTTGACGATTTTCACGGCGGTGGGGGCAGCCGGCGGGGGCGGAGGCGGCGGGGGCGGTGGCGGCGCCACCAGGAAACTGGTCAACTGCGTCTTAGGTAGGACATCGAAATAGATCATCGGCAGGATGACGGCGATGATCATTAAGGCGGTCTGCGCAATGAATGCGGTCAGTACCGTCCAGGTCGTCTTGGTCTTGCCTTCGACGAATACTTGCTCGAACATACAAAGCTCCTATTCCCTTTTGACTCCGCGGGCGGGTGGAAAGTGCCCGGCCGCGGTGAATTTTACTTGGCCGCCTTCGACGGGCTCTTGCGCGCGGCGTCGCTTCGCGCTGCCGCGGCCAACACCGGGGCCGTCCGCTTGCGGCTATCCGTGTAATTGTGCCAGAACAAGACGATCGGACTCGCGATGAACACCGAGGAATACGTCCCGACCGTGATTCCACAAACCAATGCGAATGAAAATGTATGCAGTACCGGACCGCCCCATATAAACAACGCGACTACCGTCAGGAACGTGAGGCCCGCGCTCATGATGGTCCGGCTCAACGTCTGGTTGACGCTCTTGTTCATGAGCGATTCCAGAGGTTCGCGGCGCATGATCTTCAAATTCTCACGAATTCGATCGAAGATCACGATGGTGTCGTTCATCGAGTAGCCCACCAGGGTCAGCAGGGCGGCGATGACCGTCATGGAAATCTCTTCGTGGAAAATCGAGAACAGTCCGATGGTGATCAGCGTATCATGGAATACCGCGATCACCGCGGCGAGCCCGTAAATCCACTCGAACCGGAATGCAATATAGGCCAGCATGCCAGCCAGGGCGTATAGCGTAGCCAGTACGGCTTTATTCCGCAACTCGGCCCCGACCTTGGGACCGACCATTTCCGTCTTCTTCACGGTGTATGGGGCCAGATAGCACTCCTGTTTGAGAGTGCTCATGATACCAGCATTTACGCCAGGTAGCGAAGCCAATTCGTCAAAATTCGACAACAATCCGGAGCGGGGGGGCGTGTCGCGGAAATTCAGGATGTCGGCAACCACTTTTTCCAATTGCGGCTCCGCCATGGGAACGCCGGCGCGGGCCAGCGGGTCGCGCAGGCGGGATGCCAGAGAATCCTTGCTGGTGGAGTTCAGATCCAGCTTGCCGTTGCCCGGCTGAGCGAACGTGGCGGCCAGCACCTGTTCCATAGACGTCCGATTGGCGGCGAGCTGCCTTTCGTTGACCAGCTCCGTGCCGATTTCGACCTCGTTCTGGGTCCCCGGGTCCGTGAAGCTCTGTACGCTGACTTCTCCCTTAATCTTGCCCGAGCTGGAGAAGGCGCTACGGATCTTCTCCAACGGAGGTTTTTGGGAGAATTTGACGGTCATCAGGGTGCCGCCCTTGAAATCGATCCCGAACTTGAGCCCGCCCTGCACCAGGATACTGACACCACCAGCTACCGTGAGCACCAGAGAAGCAATAATGAACGGCCATTTCTTGCCGAGAAAATCAAAATTCGTGTTCTTAAATAATTCCATCTAACCTTGCCGTGCTGGTGTTCATCATCTACTTGGACACCAGTCCTTTACCTTTAGTTCCCGAACCCGGCCCTTGGACAGGCCCCGATTCAGATGCTCAGCTCCGTGAGCTGGCGCCGACCCGCCAGTTCGTAATCGAAGATGGTCTTCGACACGAAAACGGCGGTGAAAACGTTAGCGGCCAAACCGATGATCAATGTCACTGCAAATCCGCGGACCGGCCCCTCCCCGAAAAGGAAAAGGAAAGCGCAGGATACCACCGTTGTGACGTGGGTGTCGACAATGGTCCACCAGGCTTTGCCGAAGCCGTTATCGACCGCGGAAATCACGCTCCTGCCGGTGCGCAATTCCTCGCGGATACGCTCGAAAATCAGCACGTTGGAATCCACCGCCATACCAATGGTCAGGATGATTCCGGCGATTCCGGGCAGCGTCAGAACCGCGTGGAAATACGACACCGCGGCCAACAGGATGACGGTATTGAGCGCCAGCGCCAGCACGGCATTGACACCCGAGCGTTTATAATAAACCAGCATGACGCAGATCACCGCCATCAACCCGGCAATTCCGGCCACGATCCCCGCATGGATGGAATCGGCGCCCAGCGAGGGTCCGATGGAGCGCTCCTCGTTGTACACCACGCCCGCCGGCAGCGAACCGGAACGCAGGTAGCGCGAAAGATCGACGCTCTCTTCTTCACTGCCCAGGCCGGTGATGCGCCCGGAGTCCTCGATTTTGGACTGAATCGTGGCTACGCTGACGATCTGGTTGTCGAGGACCACGGCCAGCTTGTTGCCGATGTTGGCCTCGGTGTAACGGCCAAATCGCCGGCCGCCATCCTGGGACAGGCTGAAATTGGTCTCCCATTTGCGGAATTCATCCTGGCCGGCACGCGCGTTGCGCATCTCGCGGCCGGTGATGACCGGGGTCTTGGCCAGCAGGTACCACTGTTCGCCGTCCTGCGCGCCGCGGGGTTTGGCGCGGACCAGCCTGGTGCCTACCGGCAGGAAGCCGCCCTTTTGGGACAGCGCCCCTTCCTTGCTCGGGAATGGACCTTCCTTGACGTCGCAGATTTCCAGCACGGCGGCGGTGCCGATCAGTTCCTTGGCGCGCGCCGGATCGTCCACGCCGGGCAATTGCACCAGCACTTCGTACTTGGCGCCGGCCTTGCCGTACTGCTGCACGGATTTCTCGGCCAGCCCGAGCTGGTCGATTCGATTGCCGATGGTGTCCACGGCGCGCTTCACGGTATCCACTTTGAGATCGTTGAGATCCGTCGGCTTCAGCTTCATCGAATAATCGGTGGAGTTGAGGGCGGTGAGAATGTAGTTGGGATAGCGCTCGGACAGGAAACTGCGGAAAGCGCTGGATTGCGTTGCGGGAACGCCCTTGATGGTGAGGGCCACGTTCTCCGCGTCTTCCACCTTGGCGACGTCCGGAGTGTCCATGCTGTTCCACTGGATGTTCTGCTTCCTGAGGTCTTCCTTGAGGCGCTCCGCGGTCTGATCGGCATCCGCCTTGACCGCGTCCTGCACCTGGATTTCGAGAACCAGGTGGGTGCCGCCCTTCAGATCGAGACCGAGCCGGATATTGTCGCTGAAGTTCTTGGCGAGCTCCGCGCCGCTCTTGGGGAATCCGATGATGCCGAACACGCAGATCAGGATTGTGACAACGATGACCACGGTTCGCGCCGTTAGATTGTTCTTCATGGGAATATTACAGCCTGTCTAATTAGAGTACTACTTCTTGCCTTCGCTGGAAGACGGCGCGGCAGCCATGCTGGACACTGCGCTGCGCGCCACCTGAATCTTGATGTTGTCGGGTTTCACCCGCAACACCACCGTATCGCTATCGAGCGAGACGATGGTTCCGACGATTCCGCCGGAGGTTAAAACGTTGTCTCCGGTCTGCAACCCGGCAAGCATTTTCGCCGTCTGCTTGCGCTGCCGCTGCATCGGGAGAAAGAGCAGAAAATAGAAAATCCCGAAGATGAGAAGGATGGGGAGGAACCCCAGCATGGAGTTGGGGGACGACGCCGTTTGAAGAAAAAGGTTGTAAACCAAGTTTGTACCAATTGCGCGCTACTCGGCTTCATGCGAAGCTGAGCGCACACACCTCAAGTATTCCGGAAATCTACCCGATACTATAGCGTGCCTAATCTCACGCATGATGTCAAGGTAGCGTTGGATGTTGTGCCGGGTGGCCAGCACCGAAAACAGAATCTCCCCGGCCTGGAAGAGGTGGCGAAGGTAGGCCCGGGAGTGGGTGCGGCAGGTGTAGCAGGGGCAGTTGGGGTCGAGCGGCCGTTCATCATCTTTATACCGGGCATGCTTGATGATGACGCGGCCTTCGGAGGTAAACAAATATCCGTTGCGCGCGTTGCGTGAGGGCAGCACGCAATCCATCATATCGACGCCGCGGGCCACATATTCGGGCAATTCCGCCGGCATGCCCACGCCCATGGCATAACGCGGCTTACCGCGGGGCAGGATACTCTCGGTGGCCTCCACGGCTTCCAGGCTGAGAGGGCGCGGTTCGCCCACCGAGAGGCCGCCGATGGCGTAGCCGTCGGTATCGAGATCGGCCAGCGCGGTGGCGCATTCGCGACGCAGGTCCGGAAACATGGATCCCTGCACGATGGGGAACAGGGCGTGGCGGGTAGGGCTTTCGGCGATGCGCCGCAGGAAGTACTGGTTCGCCTGGGCCGCCCAGCGCACCGTGCGCTGCATGCTCTGGCGCGCGGATTCGTGGCTGACGGGATACTCGGGGCACTCGTCAAGCACCATCAGGATGTCGCTGCCGTAGGCCAGTTGCACGTCCACGGTGGATTCCGGCGTGAAGGCGTGGCGGTCGCCGTTCAGGTGGGAATTGAAGACCACGCCGTCCTCGTCGATTTTGCGCAGGCCGCTGAGGCTGAACACCTGGAATCCGCCCGAATCGGTGAGGATGGCGTTGGGCCAGGCCATGAACTTGTGGAGTCCGCCCATCCGGCGGATGAGTTCGTGCCCGGGGCGCAGGTAGAGGTGGTAGGTGTTGGCCAGCAGAATGGAGACGCCCAGATCTTCGGCCAGGTCGCGCTGGGTCAGTCCTTTGACCGTGGCCTGGGTGCCGACGGGCATGAATACCGGCGTTTCGATGATGCCGTGCGGCGTGTGGACCAATCCGGCGCGGGCACGCGTGTGCGGACATTCGGCGACGATTTCGAAGGAGATTTGGGGCAACTGAGGGCCTACGCACCTATGATAACCCGATGGGGCGGCCGGCTGGGCGGCGGGCAGCGTTGTGACGCAAAACTGAAAAGTCGAGGGTATTTCTCGTGTGGCGGTAAATCCCTGTTCTACTTGGAGTTGCGGGGATGGTCGGAGATTTTGTGACGGGAGTGATCGCGTCGGAAGACCCGGCTCATTTTAACCATTCGGCAAGCGCAATACCGCTGCCCTCGATAATCGACCTCATAGTGCCAAGGGGAAGAATACGACCGCGATGGTGCGCCACAATGACCTGCTTCGTGGTAGCAGGATTTCGCCATTTCTGATGGCTTCCAGACTGTCCTACGCATAGAAAACCGTGATGCCGCAGGATACTCATCACCTGGTCGGAAGTGAGCCGCGGCGTGCCGCGATCACCCAACCGTCACCTCGACCAGTTTCGCGTTCTCAGGCAGTTCGAGATCGCCGGGCTCCAGATAGAGTTCAATCGCCTCTCGGATGTTTTCGCGAGCTTCCTCCTCGGTCTCGCCAGCAGACGCGCAACCGGGGAGTTCGGGGCACACCGCCGAGTAGTCACCGGTCTCGGGATCATGTTCCAGAACGACTCTGAACGTCATAGCAATAGTATAGGCCAGGATGACGGGAGCGGCGTTTCACGGGAGGAATCTTAGCGACTCGCCACAAAACATTCACTTGTTGTGCCCGAGACAGGTTAGAGCATAATGCTTTTTGACAAACAGCTTGCAGAGGTTCTTCGACGAATTCGATGGGCGCGTGCCCGTGTGTCCCAGCCCGGCGGCAGCCGCCACCACCAGGTGGCGCAGGGGCCGGGCATCAAGCCGCGTCTCCGGCTTCCAGGCGATAGAATCGTTGCGCCGTGCCGCCCAGCAGATGCTCGCGGGTGTCCATGGATTGCGGGCCGATGGCTTGGGTGAATGCCGCCAGCGCTTCCTTCCAGGTCCCTACCGGGAGATAGCTCGGCCAGTCGCTGCCATACATCAGGCGTTCGGGACCAAAGGCTTCGAGCGCCGTGCGCACCGCCGGCTGCAACTCCGCCGCCTTCCAGCGCGTCGGCGCAGCGGTAATCAGCCCGCTGATCTTGGCAAACACATTGGCATACCCCGCCGGAGAACAGGTGCCCACCGCCGTCACGTGATCGATGGCCACGCGCAGGTTCGGATAGCGTTCCACAATTGCCGGAGTGAACCCGGCATCCACATCGAGCGTGAGCCCTCGCCGCTCCAGTTCCCCGAGCCCTTGGGGCAATTCGGCGGCAAACCGGTAGCAGACCCCGCGGAACTTGGGATGCCGCTGATATTCGTCGAGCACGTCGCCCACGCGCGGGTCCGCCAAGTCCGCCCACCCCACCACCGCGCGGATGAAACTGTGCTCCGTGGCGAGAGAGAGGTGCCATCGCGTCTCTTCCACGCTGGGGAGGCCGCAAACCGCCACCGACCCGTCAAACCGGTTGCGTTTCAGGATGGGAAAAAGCAGCGAGGGAAGATACTGGCGGGTGAAGTGCTGGTGGGAATCGATGCGCGGGGGAGCGCCCGGGGCAGTCAATTAGCGCACCGGCGCGGAAATCGGAGGAAGAGTCCGGGCTGCGCCAGGATGGGCAAGCTTCGCTCACCTGGCAGGCTGAAGCGTGCCCCACCAATGCAGGCACGCNNCGCAGGCGGTTCCGCCTGCGAGAAACTTGTCGCGCTGGATTTGCGGCGCAAATGGCCAATCTGCAGGTCCGGGCTGCGCCCGGATGGACAAGGCAGAGCCTTATCCCACGGGGCAGGAAAAGCCGCGGAAAGAGCATGTTTAGAAAATGAAACTCAATCCGCCGCGGACGCTGCGTGGAGTTTCCACCAGCAGCAGTTGCTGTCCGCCCACGACACCTAGCGAAAGGTATCCCTGGGCGAGCATATTGCGCAGATCCGCGGTGGCTTCCATACGCCACGGCAGCATGCTCAGTCCGGGGATGAGTTGGCGCACGTAGAGGTTCAATCCGGGCATCTGCGGCAGCGCGGCAGTGCTGTAGCTGTGTCCCGGCGAGGCCCAGCGATGATCGCCGGTCACCTGGTAACTGGCAATCAGGTGGGTACCGGTCCAGGGCGCCGTCGCCGTCACCCGCGCGGTGGCGGCGCGCCGCCGCCCGGCGTGAATCATGCTCCGCAACTCATCCGGACTGTCGCTCACAATCTCCCGATTGGCGGCCATCAGCGCGCCCATCGATCCGTACACCACCGTGGCAGCCAGGTGGTCGCCCAGGTTTTGCGTAACCGCCGCGGAGTAACCCGTGCTGTGGAAATTGCCGGCGCTAAACGTGGAAGTTCCGGTGAACAGGTCCGGCAGAATGTCGCCGCCCGTGTACATGCCCGCCGGCGCCACCAGCGATAGTGCCGCGTTGCTGACGCTCTCCCGGTAGGTAGACACCTGGTAGGTGCGCGAGCCCAGCTTGCGGGTATACGTCAGTTCGAAATCCTCGCCGCGCTGGATGCGCGGACGTCCGTCCCGTAAACTGATGCGCGGGAACAGACCCAACGTGCTCAACTCGCGCTGCAGATCCGCATCCTGTCCCTTGCCCGCGAGATCGGGACGCGCATCGCCGGATGTGTAGGCGAACGCCAATGCGCCGTTCTCGCCCAGCGAGTAGGTGACCAGGGCATAAGGACTGGCGTAATTCACATGATCGAGGAAAGAGATGGAATTCAGCGTAAACCCGTACTGCACGGAAAGTTCGTCGGTAAGGTCGGTGCGGTCGTCGAAGCTCGCGGACATGGACCGCAGCATGGGCAGCGCGCTCTCGTTGCCCGTCAGCGCGGCGCCTAACCGCCCCGGCAGGAAGAGTTGCCGCATGGTGAGCGATATTTCCGGATTCCCGCTGCCCAGAGCGCGGCTGTAGCTGGTACGGAACGCCGCGGTAGGCACTCCCGTCTGCGATCCGTAGCCCACGTTGCCGCTCACCTGCAGCATATTGTTGCCGTAGAGCGACGTGGCCAGGGCGAACGCCGTTCCCATGTCCGCCTCATCGCCGGTGCCGGAAGCCAGCGGGCCTTCGCCCGCCGAGAGGCGGAACACGCCCCGCGTATCGCTGAAAACCGCGCTGTGCTGCGTGACCGTGGACAGCGTGCCGGCGGCCACGGAACCGCTGTTGAAGCGCAGCACGGGGCGGGTGGGTGAGGCGCTGCGCAGCACCCATTTCCACTCATCGCTCATCAGGCTGCCGCTTTCAATCGGCGGGTAGGCAAACTGGATGGAGCTGAACAGCGTGTTCAGGTTGACGTTGAGCACGCTCGCCATCCCGGGCTGCACCAGTATCCCCTTCTTCAGGGCGGGCACAAACGCCGCCAGGGTTACTTTAATGGAGTAGAGGTCGGGAGCGAGTCCCAGGAACCGGAAAGCGCCGCGGTCGTCGGTGAGCGCCCGCTCGAACNNGTCGTCGGTGAGAGCGCGTTCGAACTGGCGTTCCTGCCGGTTGAAGAGGATGACCGCCGCGCCCATCTGCGGTACGCCGGCGGCGTCGGTCACGAAACCGGTAATGGCTCCCGCGAGGGGAAGGGGCGTGGCAGCATGTCCGAACCCCGCGCCGGCAAGGCACACCACGCCTGCCAAAACCAGCGGCCCAAGCGTTTTGTGCGTCCGTACTACCAGCATCAAACGACGCTCTATGGAGCGGGGAGACCCCGCCAGTCTCTAGGTTACCGTAAATTGGGCGGAAGGGGTGAGGACCTGTTTACGGAATTTATCAGTTATTTTCACGCGTAACGTGTATTGGCCCGGAAGGAGGTCCTTCAGGGGCAAAAGTTTTTCAACTGTTACCTGGTTGGCCGATGCGCCGGGAATCTTCGAGATATCCTCGGTGGTTTCGAAGATTTTCTCATTGGTGCCGTTCTTGGTGACCTCGTAGGAGACTTCGCCGTCCGGTAGCCGGTTTTCGCCGTCAGTCCCGAAGTTGTAGATTTTAAAATAGATTCCCATCTTCTCTTCACGCTTGAAGACGTCGTCCACACGCGGCCGCACCTTGGAAGTCCCAATCACGAACTGCCCCATCCCGATGCTCTTGGTGGCCACGTGCTCGATGAGGTCCGCCAGCACGATATTGCTGGCCGTCAGTTTCTCGCCGTCCATCCGGGGAACCACAATCGCCACTTCGTAGCTGTTCAGGTTGCCGCCCACCACGTCCTTGGCCACCACATTCAACCGATAGGTACCCGGCGCCAGCGGGACGCTCTTGTTGTAAATGGACTTGCGCTGCGCGGTCTGTTGCAGGTACTCCGGCGGGCTGGTGACTTCCACCGTATCCTCAAAGTTGGTCACAATACGGCGCGTCATGGTGCTGACCTTGCCGAAAATGTTGACCGACGCTACCTGCACGCCGTCCTTGGCATGGAACTGCAAGTCCTTATTGTCGAACTGCAGGGTCACGAACGTGAGCACGCTGGCTTCGGTCAGCGGGAAGAAATCGGCGCGCACCTTCATGGGCAGGATGTTGTAGCTGATGCGCGAATTGACGGCGGCTTCCAGATCCTTGAACTTGACGGCCGGCGGTTTCTGCAACTTGGCGAACTGTTCCAACCGGTTGAACTCGTTCATCTTCTCGGTCTCGGCTCCGAAGGGTACGCCGAGGTGGGTGCCATCGGTGCGGTTGAAGCGGTCGTCCTTGCTGCTCATCCCCATCTGTTCCATCATGGTGAGGCCGGCGCCCGGCACGTACAGCAGGGCGTCCTTCTCGGATGGGTCCATCGTCATGCGGTACTCACCCGACATCGTCGGATCGACGAACTCAATGATGATGTCGGTTCCCACGCCCTCGATGTAGCGGTAGCGCCACTGTTCGAACGGGTATGTGGATGTGGTGCCGCCGCCCTCTTCCGAAGGACGCTCGTAGGTGCCGCCGGAAGGGTGCGTTTCCTTCTCATCGGGCGGTCCGTAGGTGATGTAAATGCGCCCGCGATCCGTCTTCCAGCCCGGGATGCCGGAAGCGAAATTCTCGTTGGAGTAGGCGATGCGCCGGTAGTGCTCTTCCTTGAATTCGTTCTCCACGGTATCGGGCGTGGGGTCGCGGCGCAGCCAGAACTGCTCGATGAACTGCTCGCGCTCTTCGTCGGTTTGCAAGCGTTTGAACGCCGTGCGTTCCTCGTCGGTGATGATGTACGCCACGTCCTCGTTGAGCCACTTGCGGTAGGGCGTCTCCAACTCCTTACGGAGTTTCTCTTCCTTCTTCTTGCGTTCCTTCTCGGTCATTGGCCGGGCAACGGTTTCGCGTTGAGAGGAGCTCTTCTTGTCCTGCGCCACGGCGGAGACGCCAAGCAGGCAGGACAGGGAAAGCACGGAGATCGAAAGGCGCGTAACGTTCATACGACTCACCGCTTCCTGGGACAAGGACTGTTTTCGCTAACATCCATTTTAGTTCGAATGACTTGGCGCGGTCAATCCGTGAATTCGACTCACAGGTGTTGCGGCGAGGCAGCAAAGCGCCCCCGGGAGCAGGACATTGCCTACACCCTTGCGCACGGGCGCGCGTTCAGGCACAATCAATTTAGTCCAAGACATTTGTAGAGATTCGGGTATAAAACCACCGGTTTTGTACCGCGAGCAGGAGGTTTGCTATGAAGCTGCCAGCTTTGTTTATGGCGATAGGATTGCTAGTCGGGCCGGCCGTGGCCCTGGCCGACGATCTGGAAGATGCAGTCGCCAGCCTGAAGGAGGCTGCCGCCAAGAAGGACGTGGATGCGATCAAGAAACTGGTGGCTACGATCCGTCCGATGACGACCGATATCGCCGCGGAAGCCGCGCCTAAGGACGCCGCCGAAAAGAAACTCTGGGAAGAGCGCGTGGCCTATGCCAAGACCGCCGTGGGGTACATGGATAGCGTGATCGTGAGCACCGCGCTGCAGAGCGAGGCCGAGGTGATGGTGGATCTGATCTCGACTCTCGAGCAACAAAATCCGAAGAGCAAAGCTCTGGATCAGGCTTACGGACCCTATATGTTGGCCCTCAAGAAGACCGGAGCAACGGCGAAAATCCCCGCCATCGCCGAAAAGGCATTGGCGAACCTCCCCGATAATGACGACCTGCTGACGTACATGATCGATACGACCATGACGCGGAAGCAGACTGACCGTGCGCTGGTCTACGCCAACCGCCTCACCGCCGCCCTCAACAAGAAGGCGAAGCCGGAAGGCATGGCGGCGGCGGATTGGGATCGCAAGAAGAACGCGGAGTTGGGGTACGGCTACTATACGGCGGGAGTCGTCTCCGCCGAAAAGGGCGTGTACGTGGCCGCCGACAAGAATCTGCGTGCCGCGCTGCCCCTGATCCAGGGACAACCGGCGATGCAGGGCCCAGCGCTCTTCTACCTTGGGATGTCGAACTACCAACTCGGCAAGATGACCCTGAACAAGGCGAAGATGTTGGAAGCCGCCAAATTCAGCGAACAGTCCATGGCTATCCCCGGCCCCTTCCAGGATCAGGCCCGCCACAACTCGCTGGTCATCAAGGACGAAGCGGCGAAGATGCGGTAGGGGAAAAGTGGGACAGACGATCGCCGTTGGTCGTCTGTCATCCAGCCCTGATTTGGCGATGCGAGACAGGCCACGAAAGGCGATGGCCTGTCCTACTTGCCGATACAAAAGGTGCTGAAGATGCGGTTCAGGATGTCGTCGGCGGTGGTGGCGCCGGTGATGGCGTCGAAGGGCCGTAGCGCCGCGTAGAGATCCAGCAGAAGCATTTCGTGAGGCGTCGAAGAGCGCACCGCCTGGCAGGCTTTTTCCAGATACGCGACGGATTCGCGCAATAGCTGTTCATGGCGCAGGCTGGTGATGAATCCCGTCTCGTGCTGGAACGCGCCCTCTGGCGCCACGGTTTCCAGGATGGCATCGCGCAGCCCGGCAATGCCGGCACCGGTCAGGGCTGAGACGGAAATCAGCGGTGGCGGGTTCCCTGCCCCGCCCGCCAGATCGCTCTTATTGCCCACCAGCAGCGCCCGCCCGCCGGCGCGCGCTATCAGATCCTCGTCTTCCAGGGTAAAGGGCTGCGACCGGTCGATCACTACCAGGGTGAGATCGGCGTCCGCCATAGCCTGGTAGCTGCGCTCGATGCCCAGCGATTCCACACGTTCCGCGGTTTGCCGGATGCCTGCCGTATCGCACAACTTCACCGGAATGCCGCCGATGGAGGCGGTTTCGCTAACCAGATCGCGCGTGGTGCCGGGGATTTCGGTGACGATGGCGCGATCCTGTTCGAGCAGCCGGTTGAAGAGGCTGCTCTTGCCGACATTGGGACGGCCGACAATCGCCAGCGTGAGCCCCTGGCGCACCAGTCCACCGTACTCGAAGCTCTCCGCGAGATGCCGGGCGCCTTCGAGGATGGGCGCGAGACGGCGCAGAATTTCCTGCGCCGGGGCCACGCTGACATCGTCCTCGGCGAAGTCGATCCCCGCCTCCAGCAGGGCGATCAGTTCCACCAACGGCTCCTTGAGCGGAGCCACGCGGCGCGATACCGAACCGTCCACCTGTTGGGCCGCGATGCGCGCCTGGTAAAGCGTGGTGGCGTCGATCAGGTCGCGCACGGCCTCGGCCTGCGGGAGATCGATGCGCCCGTTGAGAAAGGCGCGGAGGGTGAACTCGCCGGGTTCGGCCAGACGCGCGCCGTACTCCAGAGCGCGTTGCACGGCGTGGCGCAGCACGACGGGCGAACCGTGGCAGGCAATCTCCACCAGGTCTTCCGCCGTATAGGAACGGGGACAAGCGAAGAAGGTGACCACCACCTGGTCGATTGCCTGGCCCTGGGCGTCGAGCAGATGTGCCAGGTGCGCCTGCCAGGGACGCCATTCGAGGGGGGTGAGAAACTGTGCGGCGATCGCGCGCGCCTGCGCTCCGGAGAGGCGCACAATGCCCAGACCGGCGCGCCCGGGCGGAGTGGCAATGGCGACGATGGTGTCGGCCAGTTGCAACAGCTAAACCATAATGGCCACAGATGAACACAGATGAACATAGATAAGCAATTGGGTTCTTGTTTTATCTGTGTTCATCTGTGTTCATCTGTGGCCAATTGTTTTCTGAAGGCCTAACGGCGCGGTCCGCGCGGACCGCCGCGTCCGCCACGGTCGCCGCGTCCACCGCGGTCGCGGCGATCGCCGCGGGGCGGGCCGCCAGGCCCGCGGTCTTCCTGCGGACGGGGCCCATCGTACATGGAGCGGCGCGGGGGTTCGGGTGCGCGCGGGGGTTCGGGCAGGCTGGCCATGCCGGCGGGGTAGACCACCACATGACGGCCTGGCCCGGCGCCGCAGCTTTCGCTCCGCACGGCGGTTTCATTGCGCAGCGAAAGGTGGATCACGCGGCGCTCGCGGCTGTTCATGGGGTTGAAGCGGAAATGCTCGCCGGTGTGCTTCACGCGGTCGGCGGCGGCCACCGCGCTGAGCCGCAGCTCTTCAATGCGCAGCAGGCGGTAATCGTTGGCATCGAAGGAAATGCGCGAATGGTCTTCGCTCGGCATGCGCAGCATTTCCATGGTGACGTGCTCGAGAGCGAGCAGCAGTTCGGCGCGATTGTGGAGCAGCAGATCCACGTCGGGACCGCTGAACTTCACCATCACGTCCGGAGTCTCGAAATCCTGGTTGGATGGCGCGGCGTCCTGAATTTCGTAAGTCAGCTGGATGCCGCCGTTTTGCAGGGTGGCGTCCAGAAACCCGTCGATGCGGAGGCCGATCGAGGCCACGGAGTACTTTCGCTCAGTCAATGGTTATTTCCTGCCGATCTTTTTAAAAGGTCCAATGGACTCGGCGGCAACCGTCGCCATTGAGGTCTTATTGAAGAACCACTGCTGCCCCATGCTCACCAGGTTGCTGGTCAAGTAGTATAATACCAAGCCGCTGGGGAAATGATAGAACATGAAGCCGAATACCAGCGGCATGAACATCATCATCTTCTGCTGCGCCGGGTCGCCCCCAGCCTGCGGCGTCATCTTCTGCATGATGAACTGGCTGGCGATCATCACAATGGGCAGAACCTTGATTTCCCAGGGCTCGGCCTGCGACAGGTCCGGCACCCAGAGCCAGGGCGCGCCGCGCATCTCCACACTCACGGTAAAAACTTTGTAGAAGGCGAAGAAGAAGGGCATTTGCAGGAGCATCGGCAGGCAGCCGCCCATCGGGTTGACGCCGTGTTTCTTATAGAGCGCCATGACCTCTTCGTTCTGCTCGCCCTTCTTGGGGTCGCGCAGGCCGATGTTCTTGAATTTGGCGTTGATGGCGTCGATCTGCGGCTTGAGCGCCTGCATTTTGCGCATCGACTTCATGTTGCTCAGCTTGAGCGGGAAGAGGATGAAGTTGATGACCACCGTGACCAGGACGATGGCCCAGCCGAAGTTGTGCACCATCGTGTCGTTGACGTAGTTGACAATCAGGAACAGGGGTTTGGCCAGGAAGGCCATCCAGCCGAAATCCACCACCGATTCGAGCTTGGGGTTGATCTTCTTCAGCAGGTCGATATCTTTGGGGCCGACGAACACTTCGAAGCGGTTGGCCGGGCCATCGCCGATGGCCACGCCGCTCAGCGCCATGGGAGTCTGTTCGTGGGCGGTCTTGACGGTGTCCCCGAAGGTGACGGTATGCATGCCGTTGCTGCCTTCGGCCAGGAAGACGGCGGCGAAGTACTTGTCGGCGATGCCGGCGAAGCTATAGTTGCCGCCGCTCGACACGGGACCCTTGGACGCCGACTTGGGAGACTGCTCCACCAGTTTGTTGTCGGTCACATTGAAGTACAGGGTGCGTTGATCGGCGGCCGGGCTGGCGATGGTGAGATCGCCGAATCCGCCGCGCCACTGGATCATGTGGGGCAGCGGCTTGCCGTCCAGGGTGACCTCGGTCGAAACCATCGAAAGGTAGCCCGCCTTCTGGAAGCGGAAAACCTTGCGCACGTTGACGTGTCCGTCGGAGAATTCGTAGGTTACGCCCAGGCCGTCCGGATCGACGGTCTGTTTGTACCAGGTGAAGTTGACATTGACGGGGGGCTTTTGTTCCGGGAAGTACAGCGAGTAGGGGAAATCCATGCCCGCCGCGGTGTTGACCAGGTCCAGCGTCTTGAGGTCGTTGCCCTTGGATTTCCTGAGCTGCCAGCTGCGCACGGTGCCGCCCTGGTTGCTGAGGGCAATTTTGTACAGGTCGGTCTCGATGACGAATAGGGGCTCGGCCTTCTGCGGCGTGGCGTCGGCAGGCAGAGGCACGGCGGCGGCCTCCGCGGTTTCAGGAGCGGCGGGACCCGGAGGGTTCCCCGCAGTGGCGTCGGCCTTGGGGGGCGTCGCGGGCGCGCCCGGAACAGTTTGAGAGGCTGTCTGCCCGGCCGCGTCCTTCTTGACGGGCGGCGGGACCTGCGACTTGAAGAAGTAGGGCGTCAGGAACATCACCGCGCCCATCAGGAGGAAGGCGATCAGGAGCCGCACTTCCATCGACATTTCCTTCGGCGGCTGCGCCGGAGTGTTGCTACCGCCATTTACCGATTCGGCCATTGCTGAGAGATTCCGTTAGAGAGACGTTTTACCGGACGGGGTCGCTTCCGCCGGCGTGGAAAGGATGGCAGCGCGCCAGACGGCGCAGCCCCATCCAGATACCCTTCCGAGCGCCGTGGCGCTCCACTGCCTCGCGCATGTAATCCGAACACGTCGGATAGAAACGGCACGCCGAGGGAAGAAGGGGGGAAATGGCAAACTTGTATACCTGAAGCGAGCGCGTCACGATCCATTGCATCGCTGAAAAAGACGTTCCACTTCCCGGCGAAGTTCCGCTACCGGACAATCGAAGGCCTTGCGCCGCGGATTGATGACGATGGACCACAGTGGGCTCAACTGACCGAGGTGGAGGCGCACGGCCTCGCGGACCCGTCGCTTGATGCGGTTCCGCACCACGGCTTTGCCGAGGGCGCGAGGGCAGGTGAAGCCGATATGAGGCCCCTCGGGCTGCGCTTCACGGACACAAAATGCCGCAAAGAAGGGCCCGGCGAACCGGGAACCCTGGTCATATACCCTGCGGAAGTCTTTGGAACGCAGCAGACGGACACGTTTCGGAAAACCAGAGATGGAGACTACCTCTCGTCGCTTACTGTCAGGATCTTGCGCCCGCGTGCGCGGCGCCGGGCCAGAACGGCGCGTCCGTTCTTGGTTTCCATACGGGTGCGAAACCCATGCGTCTTGGCACGGTGGCGATTGTTCGGTTGAAAAGTACGTTTCGGCATGTCAGTTCAAGTACTTAGTATAGATCACCGGCGGGCTGGGCGGCAAATCGCGGCTGGCGGGGGTGGAGAGGGGGCCGCCGGGGTTGTCGCGGAGCGGCCGCATTCGCGGTTGCCGCAGCACTTTAAAAGGTGCTTCAATGAGAGCGGAAACCATGCTCGACATTACGAAGGACATCCAATCGCTGACCGGGAACGGCAAGGCCGCGGCCATCGTGCTGGACGCCGAAGCCTACCAGCGTCTGCTCGACCTTGCCGCCCGCGCCGATGCCGGCGAGGGCATCCGTCAGGGCCTGGCAGACGCAAAGGGTGGGAAGCAGCGGCCGGCGAGCGAGTTTTTTGAGGACTTCGAAGCCGCGAATGGCATACCTCGTTAAACTCTCCTCCCGCGCGCGGCGCGATCTTGCCCACAAGGGATAATGTCTATTCCCATGCGTCCCGTGCTCGCCGTTCTTGCCGCTGTGGCCGGACTGATTGTGCTGGATGCCCTTGTCTTTCGCAGCGGGCTCTACACTTCCCTGCTGGAGCCGGATTCCTCCACCGGGGTGTTCGAACTTATCCTGCGGCGCGAGCAGCAGGCGCAGCCGTGGTACGGCCGAAACCTCGTCGTCACTCTGGGCGATTCGCGCTTCGCCTATTATCCGCGCGTGGCTAACCAGCAGACGGCGGCTACGGGATTCAGCTTCCGCCACGCGGGAGTCGCCGGCACGGACGCCCGCGCGTGGTACTACATGCTGCGCGATCTCGACCCCACACGCGAACGGTATCGCGCCGTCGTGCTGGGCGTGCCCGATTACGACGACGAAGACGGCTCCTACGATATCGGCGACGATCTGGCTACCCTGCACTACGTGGCCGCGCGATTGCGCTTGAGCGATGTCATCCCGTTCTCTCTCTCGTTCAACGACCCCCACGCGCGATGGGAGGCATTCCGCGGCAGCCTGCTCAAAGGCATCGTTTTCCAGCGCGACATCCTGGCATTCCTTTCCCATCCCCGGAAGCGCCTGGCGGACATCGCGCTGGACGCCGGCGGTTTCGAAGAATGGACCTACGGGTACGTCGATAGCGACCGCAACGTGGTGGGGTTGAAGATCGACTGGACGACCCTCACGGCCACCGTCCCACCCGGCCGTGAGGCGCTGCTCGACGAGCTGAAGCGCTTCGTGCTCTACCGGCCGTACCCGCAGACCGGGCGGCAGGCGGCATTCCGCCGCAAATGGTTCGGGCAACTGGTGGAGCGCTACCGTGGGACGCCCACCAAAGTGGTGTTCGTACGGCTGCCGCGCGGTCCCTTTCCGCGGCCCGACAACCTCGTGCAAAAAAAGAGCAGCTCCATCCGCGAATTCGCCTCCCGGCCCGGCGTGCTGCTGGTAGACGAGCACGCCTTCGATTCGCTGGAGAGGCCGGAACTGTTCAAGGATGCGTTTCACCTGAACAATACGGGCTGTGCGCGCCTCTCCGTGATGATGGCGCAAGAGGTCGGCAAACTGCTGAGGTGATGGCGCATGCTTTTTAACACCACGCAATTCTTCGTGTTTCTGGCCGTAGTGCTGGCGCTCTTCTACAGCGCGCCGCGGGGCTGGCGCAAGTACATTCTGCTGGCCGCCAGCTACTATTTCTATGCCAGCTGGAACGCCAAATTCATCGCCCTGCTGCTCACCCTGACGGCGATCGATTATTGCGCGGGCCTGTGGCTGGAGCGGGTGGCGCCGGGGCCGCGGCGCAAGGCGGTGCTGGTTTTCAGCCTGGCGGCCAACCTCGGGTTTCTGGGCTTCTTCAAGTACTACAATTTCCTGGCGGCCAACCTGGCGCTGGCCCTGGGGCGGCCGCCGCACTCGTTCTTCCTGGAGATCGTGCTCCCGCTGGGCATCAGCTTCCACACCTTCCAAAGCATGTCCTACGTGGTGGATGTCTACCGCGGCCAACAGCGCGCCGTTCGGAACCCGATAGACTACGCGCTGTTCATCTGCTTCTTCCCCCAACTGGTGGCGGGACCGATTGTGAGGGCGCGCGATTTCTTCCGCGATCTGTGGGGCTGGCAGCCGCCGTCGCCGGAGGACGTGGCGCGCGGCGTGTTCCTGATTGCGCTCGGCCTGACCAAGAAGATGGCGTTTGCGGACCAGTTTGCCAAGGTGGCCAACGGGTATTTCGGCAACGTTGCCGCCCACCCCGGGGCGCTGGCGGCGTGGAGCGGCGTGTTCGCCTTCGCCTTGCAGATCTATTTCGATTTTTCCGGCTATACCGACATGGCAATCGGCATGGCCAAGCTGCTGGGGTTTCACTTCCCGATCAATTTCCGGCGCCCCTACCTGGCGGCCAGCATGACGGACTTCTGGCGGCGCTGGCACATCTCGCTGTCCAGCTGGCTGCGCGACTATCTGTACATTCCGCTGGGCGGCAGCCGGGGCGGGCGCTGGTTGACCTACCGCAATCTGATGCTGACCATGCTGCTGGGCGGGTTATGGCACGGCGCCAGCTGGAATTTCCTCATCTGGGGAGGCTACCAGGGAGGGCTGCTGGCCATGGAACGCGCCCTGCGCGGCGGGCGCTCGGCGGACGACGATTGGGATTGGAGCTACCCGATCCGGGCGGCGCTGACCTTCGTGCTGGCGCTGATCGGGTGGGTATTTTTCCGCGCCGCCGACCTGCGGCAGAGCGTGCAGGTGCTGGGGCAGATGTTCGGCGGCAGCGGCGGCCAAGTGCTGCTGGAGCCCTGGCATTTTGGCCTGGCGGCGCTGGCGTTGATTCTGGCGATCGGGGAGGAAAAGGGGGAGTGGTTCGAACGGGTGATCCGGGCGCCCCTGCCGGTTTACGCTTCGGCGCTGGCCGCGATGCTGTTCTGCCTGGAAATCTTCGGCGTGCTGGACGCCGCCATACCGTTCATCTACTTCCAGTTCTAGCGGCCAATGGCGGGCGGGGTCTGCACCATGGACAGCAGCAGACAAACCACCACGAAGATTGCGAGACCCGCTGCGACGATCATAACCGATACCCCATGCTTATCGGATAGCAATTGAGGGGCCAGTTGAATTTCATGAATTTTATTGGGGATTTCGGCGGCAGGGCGCGGGTGGGTGCGGCGGAATTGCCTCATCCCGTGTCAGAAGTGTCCCAAATGGTCCTCTGCCGGAACCTGGCACGCGAAAGCGCCTGCCCCACCTGCCGACTCGCCACGATACACTAGCGTCATGACTCGTCTACTTATCGGTCTCTTCGTGCTTTTCGCCGGTTTCGCCAGCGCGCAAAACCGCGTCTACGAATTACGCACCTACACCTGCAATCCAGGCAAGCTGGAAGCGCTGAAGGCGCGCTTCCGCGACCACACCATCGAAATCTTCAAGCGCCACGGAATTGAGAGCGTGGGCTATTGGATTCCACAGGATCCGGAAAAATCCAAGACCACGTTGATTTACATCGTGTCGCATCCCAGCCTGGAAGCGGCCACGAAGAATTGGGCGGCGTTCCGGGCAGATCCGGAGTGGATCAAAGTGGCCGCCGATTCCCAGAAAGACGGCACGATCCTGGCCAAACCCCCGGAATCCGTCTACATGGACCCGACGGAATTCTCCAAGTTGAAATAACGTGGCCGCGGCCCGCCAGGCGCACATGCGCCACCTTGTCGAGCAGATGACGCGCCTGCCTAATTACTGGATTCTAGCGTAATTACAGCTGCGCCGCGGTGACCACTAACTCCTTCAGGGGCAACGAGTTCGGCGTGCTCCGGGTCTCTACCTCGTTCCAACCCTTAAGCCACTCGTCCCCGGAGTCAACGCATCGGCGGTCGGGGCTCAAGGGCTCCACCACGCTTTCGACCACATCACGGCGACGCCGAACGGTGCGCCAATTATCAGTGGTCCGCGTGTAGCTTCCGGGATCCCTGCGGCCCGTCGCTTGGAACGAACGCTCGCCTCCCGCGCAGTTGGCCAAGTATTGCTAAGATAATGCTGTGGGCAATATTGCGTTTGCCTGGGATCGCCGCAAAGCTCGATCCAACACGGCGAAGCACGGCGTGTCCTTCGAGGAAGCACAGACTGTTTTTCTGGATGAGTACGCCCGCTTGATCGATGACCCGGATCATTCAGAGGAAGAAGAACGATTCGTGCTCCTGGGCTATAGCTTTCAGGCACGCTGCCTGATCGTCAGTCACTGCTACCGGGAACCGGACTCCGTGATCCGGCTGATCTCGGCAAGGCGTGCCACCAAGCAGGAAGAAGAAGTGTATTGGAGCCTCCGATGAGAAGCGAATATGATTTTTCCCAGTCCCGCAAGAACCCCTACGCCAATCAACTCAAGCGCCAGATCACCATTCGGCTGGATATTACGGCGGTAAACTACTTCAAGGAATTGTCCGCCGAACTTGGGATGCCCTATCAAAACCTCATCAATCTGTTCCTGCGGGATTGCGCCATGCGGAAACGACGTCCTGTCATTCAATGGCCCCGGGAATCGCCGAAACGGGCAGCCGTCCGCTGAAGGCCAATGGCCACTTATGGCCGATGTACTGCGACCGCCGACCCGCAGCGCCCATGCGAGAATACTCGCAGGGCTCCGATGAAAGTACCTCTCTCCGAACTCGCGCATACCCGCTCCGGCGACAAGGGCGACACCTGCAACATCGGCGTCATCGCCCTGCGCTAAGCCGACTATCCGGTGCTGGCTCGCGAAGTCACCGCGGAGCGAGTCAAGCGCCATTTCGGCGATCTGGTGCAGGGCAGCGTGGAGCGCTTCGAACTGCCCAACCTGGGCGCTTTGAACTTCCTGTTGCACGGCGCGCTGGGAGGCGGCGGCACCGTGTCCCTGCGCACCGATGCGCAGGGGAAGACATTCCGCGCCGCACTGCTGGCGCTGGAAATCGACGTTTGAACATAAGACGTCCGAGCTTCGAAGCGGATGCACAAGGCGGAGCCTTATGCCACTTATCTCACGGTGAGTTCTTTGTTCTCGTCCAGGCACCAGCGGACCAGGGATTCGGGGTATTTGCCCTGGCTGGTGCGCAGCAAATCGGCCGGCGGGATCTGGTGGAAGGAAAACGCTACAGATCCATCCGCCCCCGCTTCACCCACCAGATAGCCGTATACGTCCGTCATGGCTTTCGGCCCCGGGACCGTGCCCGGCGGCAAGCGGTAGCGCACCGCGCCCGCCGTGCCCACGATCCAGCCAGGCAACACCTTGCCCTTCCAGGCATCGGTGCGAAACACGTCTTCCATGAAGAAATGCGAGTGGCTGGCCAGGAGGTAGACCTTCTTGTGGGCCACGGATTGGGCGTGCCATAAGGCTTCGTAGACCTCGCGCCCGCTTTTTTCGCCTTGCGCCCAATTGCCCATGCTGTGCGACTCGCCCAAGCTGCCCGGGAGGGCGGCGTGCATGCCCACCACCAGAGTCTGCACGGCGGACGACTTTTCCGCGCGGTCTACCACAGCATGAAACCATTTGAGCTGGGCGGCATCGAACTGGTCCGTGCTGGTGTTATCCAGGGCGATGAAGTCGATATTGCGGTTGATCCAGTGGTAGTAGGCGCGTAGCTTATGATCCTGGGGATCGTCCGCGAGACGCTGTGCGCGGATGGCGGGCGCGCCCAGCCAGTCGGCGAATTGCAGCAGGTACTGTTCGCGCGTGGCCGGCGGGATGGTCTCGTGATTGCCCGGGCTCAGCATGACCGGGAAGGCGCCAAAGGGCGTCAGTTGCCGGGCGATGAAATCGGGCCAGGCGGCAGCTTCGTAGGCGCTGATGGTGAGGGGCTTGGCCGGCAGGGCCAATTTGGCGGGCGGAACCATGTCCTCATCGAAGGTATAGATGGCGCGGAAATCGCCCAGATGCCAGTAGAACTCAGACCCGCTTGCCAGCACCCCGGAAGCGATGGCCGGCATCACGATATCGCCGCAGTTGCGGGAATCGCCCGATACGGCAAACTTCCAGGCGCCGTTAGCCGGCGGCTGGGCTGCCAGCGGGAAAACGAGCAGGGCAATGAGACACGCAATCTTCCGCATCTGTTGAGTGTGCCACAGGTGGCGCCCAAAAACCGTAAGGGTCTTACGGTTTCTCTTATGCCCCCCTTTGTTTTCAATGAGGTGAGAGCCCGAACCGTAAGGGTCTTACGGTTTTGCGCGATCCGGTTCTATCGCCGCCGCCTTCGGGCGACAATGGAAACTCATGCGCATTCTCTACGGTTACCTTCGCAACTACTGGAAACTGGCGGCGACGGCGCTCATTCTGGCGGCCATCAACCAGATCTTCTCGCTGCTCGACCCGTGGATTTTCCGCTACATTATCGATAACTACGCCACCAAGTACAGCCAGTACACCAGCGCGCAGTTCGTGCGCGGCGTCACCGGCCTGCTGGTGGCGGCGGTGAGCGTGGCGTTTGTTTCGCGGGTGGCCAAGAACTTTCAGGACTACTGCGTCAACCTGATCACCCAGCAGGTGGGCGCGCGCATTTATGCCGACGGCATCCGCCACTCGCTGGAACTGCCCTACACGCTCTTCGAAGACCAGCGCTCCGGCGAGACGCTGGGCAAATTGCAGAAGGTGCGGACCGACGTGGAGAAACTGATCTCGCTGGCGGTCAACTTGGTGTTCACCACCTTGATCGGCCTGGTATTCGTGATGGTCTACGCCTCCCGCGTGCACTGGAGCGTGGTGCCGGCCTACCTGCTGACGGTGCCGCTGCTCGGCGGGTTGAGCAAGCTGTTGAGCCGCAAGATCAAGGAGGTGCAGAAGCACATCGTGCGCGAGACCACGGCGCTGGCCGGCGCCACCACGGAATCGCTGCGCAACATCGAACTGGTGAAGAGCCTGGGCCTGGCGCAGCAGGAAATCCTTCGCCTCAATGCCACGACCGCCAAGATCCTCAAACTGGAATTGAAGAAGGTGCGGTACCTGCGCAGCCTGAGCTTCATCCAGGGCACCTGCGTCAACCTGCTGCGCACCTCGATCCTGTTCCTGATGCTCTACCTGATTTTCACGCAGCGCATCACGGTGGGGCAGTTTTTTTCGCTGTTCATCTATTCGTTTTTTATTTTCGGGCCGTTGCAGGAACTGGGCAACGTGGTCAACGTCTACCGCGAGACCGAGGTATCGCTGAATAACTTCGAGACCATCCTGAGCCTGCCGCCGGAACCGCGGCCGCTGCACCCGGTGGCGGTGGATTTCCTGGACCAGTTGCGCTTCGACCACGTGAGCTTCCAGCACCAATCGGCCTCGACGCCAGCGTTGCGGGAAATCTCGTTTGAAGTCAATCGCGGCGAGACCATCGCCTTCGTGGGGCCATCGGGGGCGGGCAAGACCACGCTGGTGAAACTGCTGGTGGGCCTGTATCGCCCCAAAGCGGGGCACATTTACTACAACGGCGTCGCCGAGGACGAAATCGCCATCGACCGCCTGCGCGAGCGCATCGGCTTCGTCACCCAGGACGCGCAGTTGTTCAGCGGCTCCATCCGCGAAAACCTGCGCTTCGTGCGGCCCGATGCCTCGGACGAGGAGTGCCTGCAAGTGCTGGAGCAGGCGTCCGTGCAAGGGCTGCTGGGGCGCGCCGGCCGCGGTCTGGACACGGTGATCGGCGAGGGCGGCATCAAGGTGTCGGGCGGCGAGAAGCAGCGCTTGTCGATTGCCCGGGCGCTGCTGCGCAAACCGCAGCTGCTGGTCTTCGACGAAGCCACTTCCTCGCTCGATTCGCTCACCGAGGAGGAGATCAGCCAGACCATACGCGACGTGGCCGCCAGCCGCGACGCCATCACCTGCCTGATTGCCCACCGGCTCTCCACGGTACTGCACGCCGACCGCATCTACGTGCTGGAGCGCGGCCGCATCGTGGAGTTTGGCCGCCACGCGGAACTGCTGTCCAACCGGGGACTCTATTACGCCATGTGGCGCCAGCAGGTGGGCGAGGGCAGCGGCGATTTTGCCGACCCGGCGCCGGTGCGCGCGTAGCGCCGAAATCCGCGCGGAACTTCTCGTCGTTTGCACCGTCTATACTTCCAGCCGAAACGGCCCCCAACTGTCATGGAAAAACTACTCCAGGATCTGAAGCACTCGTTGCGCGCCTTCCGGCAGAGCCCCGGGTTCACGTGCGCCGCCGTATTGGCCCTGGCGCTCGGCATCGGCACCAATACGGCCATCTTCTCCGTGGTCAACTCGGTTCTGCTGAAACCGGCCCCTTTCCCCGACCCCGACCGCCTGGTCCTTTTCGAGAATACGTCGCCGCAAGGTTCCGGCACCGGCGCCTCGCCCGCCAAATTCCAACACTGGCGGGAACAAACCAGCGTGGTGCAGGATGTGGCGGCGTTTAACACCGGCGTGGTGAACCTTACGGGAGGAGCGTACCCGGAGCAACTTCATTCCGCGCAGGTGAGCGCCGACTATTTCCGCCTGTTCGGCGCGCCGATTGCGCGGGGGCGCGCATTCACGCAGCAGGAGGACCTGCCGCACGGTGAGAAAGTCGCGCTTCTGAGCGAGAATTGCTGGCGGAGGCGCTTTGCGAGCGACCCACAAATCATCGGCAAAACCATCTCGCTGGGCGGCGATCCCTATGTGGTGATCGGTATCGTCGGGGCAGGCTTTGACTTCCGGGAGTTGGGCTCCGCGCCCGATGTCTGGGTGGCGTTTCGACTCGACCCCAACACCAAGGATCAAGGCCACTACTTCAACGCCGGCGGGCGGCTCAAGCCCGGCGTGACGCTGCAGCAGGCGAAGGCCCGGCTCCAGGTGTCCGCCGCGGATTTCCGCCGGAAATTCCCTACCTCCTTAGGTCCGAAGGACGGCTTCAGCGTGGAGCCCGTCCGCGAGGCCCTGGTCAAGGACGTTCGTTCGTCGCTTCTGGTCCTGGTCGGCGCGGTGAGCCTGGTTCTGCTGGTTGCGTGCGCCAACGTGGCCAACCTGTTGTTGGCGCGCGCCATCGGGCGGCGGCGTGAAATGGCGATCCGGGTGGCGATGGGCGCCGGGCGCGCCCGCATCATTCGCCAACTGCTGACGGAGAGCGTGCTGCTCTCCCTGGCTGGGGCTGTGGCCGGCTCGGCGGCGGGCCTGGTGGGAATTCGCGCCCTGCTCAGCGTGAATACCGCCCACCTTCCCCGCGTCGGCGAGGAAGGCGCGCTGGTCGGCATGGATTGGCGGGTGCTGGTGTTCACGATTCTGGTTGCCTTGGCCACCGGCCTGCTCTTCGGCCTGATTCCCGCCCTGCAAACCTCGCGGCCCGACTTGAGCGCCACCCTGAAAGAGAGCAGCGGACGCTCCGGCACCGGTTTCCGGCAGAACAAGGCGCGGACGCTGCTGGCAGTGAGCGAAATCGCCCTCGCCGTGGTGCTGCTGGTGGGCGCGGCGTTGCTGATTCGAACCTTTGTCGCACTGGGCGCCGTGAACCCCGGCTTCGACGCGGAGAACGTTCTGACCATGAGGATGTCGCTCTCCGGCCAGCGCTTCTCGAAATCGGCGGGAATTGAGCGTCTGGTGCAGGATGGCGTGGCGCGCGTCAACGCGCTGCCCGGCGTCACCGTGGCCAGCGCCACCTGCTGCGTCCCGTTGGAGGGCGGCTACGGGCTGCCCTTCCTGGTGATGGGGCGGCCTCTCACCGACGGGCCCTTCCACGGCGGAGGCGGGTGGCTGACGGTTTCGCCCGGCTATTTCGCGGTGTTCAAGATCCCGGTGCTGCGCGGCCGCGCTTTCACGGAGCGCGACGACGGCGCCGGCGCGCCGGTGGTGGTCATCAATCAGGCCATGGCGACAAAATTCTGGCCCAAAGCCGATCCGCTGAGCGACAAGATCTGGATCGGCAAGGGAGTCATGTCGGAACTGGCGGCCGAAACCCCGCGCCAGATCGTCGGAATCGTGGGCGATGTGCGCGGCGGCCTCGATGACGAACCCGGTCCCATCATGTACGTGCCCAACGCTCAGGTGCCCGACGCGCTCAATGCGCTCAACGTGCGCATCACGCCGTTGAAGTGGGTGGTGCGCACACGCGGCAATCCCTTCACTCTGAGCGCGGCAATTCAAGAGCAACTGCGGCAGGCGAGCGGGCTCCCCGTCTCCGACGTGCGCACCATGGACGAAGTCGTCTCCAGGGCCGCCTCGCGACAGCGGTTCAACATGTTGTTGATGACCATATTCGGCTGCGCCGCGCTCTTCCTCGCGTCCCTCGGCGTCTACGGACTGATGGCTTACTCGGTGCAGCAGCGCACACAGGAGATCGGCATCCGCATGGCTCTCGGCGCGGAAACCGGCCACGTCCTCAAGATGGTGATCTCCCAGGGCATGGGCCTCGCGCTTGCGGGAGTGGTGGTCGGCGTCGGCTGCGCACTCGGCCTGAGCCGCCTGCTGGCATCGTTTTTGTTCGGCGTGAAGCCAAGGGATCTGGCCGTCTTCATCGCCGTGCCGCTGGTGCTGAGCGCCGTATCCTTTGTAGCGGTCTGGCTGCCGGCGCGCCGCGCCGCCCGGGTGGATCCGGCGACTGCGCTGCGCGCCGAGTGATCGCCATCCCGCGCCGTCACGGCGTTACACTAGTCGCTTGCCACCGCTCAGCTATTCCCGCGGGGCCGCAGCGCCCCTCCTGGAAAAGACGATTTCGCAAGCCCTGGCCGACACTGCCGCCAGTTTCCCGGACCGCGAAGCCCTTGTGGTTTGCCATCAGAACGTACGCCGTACCTGGAGTGAACTCGATGGCGAAGCCACTCGCGTCGCCCGCGGGCTGGCCGGCCTCGGGCTGGCAGCCGGCGACCGCGCCGGCATCTGGGCC
>PLDO01000297.1 GCA_003136215.1 Bryobacterales bacterium | reverse complement strand
TTTCAAGCGGTCATGGCACTAGTGCTGTGACCGCAAGATTTGGTGCTTCGAAAGAACCGCCCAAAGGAACAGTTTCTCGCGGTCGCGGACCTAATGCGGAATGTCGCCGTGGGGCTTCTTCTGCACGATCTCCTCCCAGGTGTCGCGGACCTGTGCGGGGAGGGAGGGGCCGACCCAGTTCTTCACGTTGCCGGGCAGCGTGAGGGTGGTCTTGGCGGAGCCGCCGGCGGCAACGGGCGGCACAACATCCTCGAGTTTCTTCCCTTCTTTGATGGCGGCGTCAACCGCCCGGTGCAACTCGGTCATGAACCGGATCTGGCCGTCGAGGATTTCGGGGCCGCCGGACGGGCCGTGGCCGGGAAGGACGTAAACCGCGCCCAGAGATTGCGCCGCGCGAACCACCTTCGGCCAGTTGGCCACATTGGCGTCGGCGGTGAAGTTGTGGGGGCCATTGACCGCCGCATCGCCGGTACAGAGCACTTTCTCTTTGGGCAGGTAGACGAAGCCGTCGCCGCGCGTGTGCGCCCAGCCGAAGAACTGGAAACGCACTTCGCGGGAGCCGTCCTTGAGGATGAAGGGGCTCTTGTCGAAGGTCTGCTGGGGCGGTTCGGGGGCGTCGAGATGGAGTTCGGCCACGTCCGGACGTTGCTTGGCACTGGCCTGCCAGCGCGCCGGCTCGTAGCGCTTCATCTCTTCGGCAACGCCTACATAGGCGAGGGTGATGGCGCCGGTCTTGGTCCAGATCGGGTTGCCGTAGGCGTGGTCGCCGTGGTGGTGGGTATCGAAGACGTACTTGACGGGTTTGGAAGAGATGCGCCGGGCGGTTTCGAGCGTCAGCCGCGCGCCGCTGGGGAAATTGGCGTCCACCACGATCAGGTAGTCCTTCATCTCGATGATGATGTTGTTGGAGTGGCCGAGGTTCGCCAGATCGCCCTCGCAGAACCAGACGCCGGGGACGATAAGTTTGACGAAGCCGGGCTGGGCTTCGGTGCTGGTCGCCAGAAATGCCATGGCGGCGAGCACGGCGAAGGCGGACAAGATGAGCCAGCGCTGTGTTTTCAAGAGTAAACTCCGTACGACTTCAGCGCAGAGTATACACCCAATCGAGCGGAAGTTACAGGCCAGTTAACCTTAGCTATCCGATGAGGCCGGAGTGGCGCGCCTGCTTCAGGGCCTCGATGGCGGCGCCGCGGGCGCCGGCGGTGTCGCCGTTTGGCATCACGTAGATCGGAATATCGGCCTGCTCTTCGCGCTGCGGGGGCATGCCCGCGCGAATCTCCCCGGTGAACCAGCGCTGGAATTTCTCGCCCGTTTCCAGCGCTCCGCCCCCCNNGCCCCCCACAATCAGGGCATCGGGGTCGAAGGTATTCACCATTTCATCGAAGAAGAGTCCCAAGGCGTGAGCCTGCACGCGGAAAATGTCCACGCACATCGGGTCGCCCTTCTCGGCCAGGCCGCGCACCAGTTTGGACGCCTTGTGGAGGTCGCCCAGTTTGCCCAGGTCGTGGCCGGGAAAGCGCGCCAGGAAGTACGGCAGAAAGTCTCTTTCGATGGCCGTCAGCGAGCAGCACGATTCCAGGCAGCCGGTGCGGCCGCAGTTGCATCGCGGATGGAGTCCCTGGATGGCCTGGATGCTCTGGTAGGGAATCAGGACATGGCCCAGTTCTCCGCCGAAGCCCTTACGGCCCTTGACGACATTGCCCTCCACAATCACGCCGCCGCCGAGTCCGGTGCCGATGATGGCGGAAAGCGAGGTGTGCCGGCTATCGCCGCCGAAAAGCGTGAAGTGCCCCCAGAGGGCTCCNNGGACCAGGCGTGTCCAGACCGACGGCCACGATATCGGAGAGGAGGATGCCAGCGTTGCCGGCCGCGATGCCCAGACCGTCTTCAATCTGCTGGAGGCAGATGTCGGGCCCCTGTTTGGAGAGGGCGGGATGTTCGCACAGACCCTCGATCAGGAACTTTTCTTCCTGGTTGACTAATGTATAGTTGATGGCGGTTCCGCCGAGATCCACTCCAGCCACGATGTGCACGCGTTATTCTCCGTTTCGGTATTGACAGCCTGAACTACCAAGGTTAGTACACTGGGAGAACACATGGAGAACGACACAATCGGCATGGTGGTGCACGCCACCGGCGGAACCGGCGTTCTGCACCAGTTGACGGGGGTGATTGCGCGCCATCAGGGCGACATCACGTCGGTGGAGATCCTGGCCAACCGGCCGGACGAAGCGCGCACGTATTTCGAAGTGGTGCTGCCGGCGGGGGTGCAGGAACTGGTGGACGATCTGCGCGCCTTGCCGATTGTGCGCGGCGTGGAGATCGTCAAGACACTGCAGGCGATCTACGGTAAGCGCATCATCATCATGGGCGGCGGAGCCCAGGTGGGGCAGGTGGCGATTGGCGCGGTGAGCGAGGCGGACCGGCACAACATTCGCGGCGAACACATCTCGGTGGACACCATCCCGCTGGTGGGCGAGCGGAAGCTGGCCGACGCGGTCCGCGCGGTGGCGCGCCTGCCGCGCGCCAAGGCGCTGGTGCTGGCCGGGTCGCTGATGGGCGGCGACATCGAAACCGCCGTGCGCGAGGTGCGGCAGCAGGGGTTGGTGGTGATCAGCCTGAATATGGCGGGCAGCGTTCCGGACGCGGCGGACCTGGTGGTGAGCGACCCGGTGCAAGCCGGTGTGATGGCCGTGATGATTGTAGCCGATACGGCGACTTTCACCCTGGAACGCTTGAAGCGGCGGGTGTTTTAAGAAAACACAATTGGCCACAGATGAACACAGATAAACACAGATAAAAACCCTTGCAGTGCTTATCTGTGTTCATCTGTGTTCATCTGTGGCCAAAAAGTTTTGCTACTTACGGCGTGATGCTGCCCAGCACCACGGCCCGACTGGCTCCGGTGGCGGAAGGCAGATTTGCGGGCTTCCGCCGCCACGTTTCATGCGCCAGAACGGCGAAGGCGATGGCTTCCTTGGCATCGGCATCGATGCCGTGGTCGGTGGAGGTGGAGAGATCGACACCGGGCAGGAAGCCGGCGAGATGCGCCATGATCCGCGGGTTGTGCGTGCCGCCGCCGCTGGCGATGAGGTCGGCTGGTCCGGCCACCGTGCGCTCTACAGCCATGGCAATAGTGGCGGCGGTGAGCACGGTGGCGGTGGCGACCAGATCGGCAAGCGGCGCGCCGGATTTCCGGAGGCGCGCCACGAACTCGACGCCGTATTGCTCGCGGCCGGCGCTCTTGGGCGGCTTGCGCCGGTAGTAGGCGTCGCGCAGCAGTGCATCGAGCAGCCCCCGGTTGATGTTTCCCGATGCCGCCATCCGTCCGCCGCGATCGTAATTCAGTTTGCCGCCCGAGAACTCCCGCGCCAGCGCGTCGATCACCATGTTTCCGGGGCCGGTATCGAACGCCACGACATCCCGCGGCGCGCAGCCCGCCGGAATCACCGTGATGTTGGCGATGCCGCCGATATTGAGCGCCACGCGCGTGCGGCGCGGGTGGCGGAAGAGCAGGTAATCCACGAACGGCACCAGGGGGGCGCCCTCTCCGCCGGCGGCGATATCGCGCGCGCGGAAGTTGGACACCACCGGGATGCCGGTGCGCTCGGCCAGGACCGCCGGTTCGCCAAGCTGCAACGTATTGGAGCCGCCTTCGTGAAAGACGGTCTGGCCGTGACAGCCGATGAGTTCCACCGGACCATACCGCTTGACCGCCGCCAGCAGGGCGCGCGCGTACAGTTCGCCGAGTTGAAAATTCAGGCGCGAGAGCGTCGCCGTGTGGGTGGGGCAGTTGGAAACGCTGAGGATGGCTGCGCGCACCGCGGCAGGATACCGTGCGGAGGTAAAGCCGATCGTGTCCACGCGGCGGCCGCGAATCTCCACGATTGCGACATCGATACCGTCCAGCGAGGTGCCGCTCATGATTCCGGCGACTCTCATGATCGCTTCAACTCCTTCTGTAGTTCGCTGAGCAGTTGCAGCGCCTCGATGGGGCGCAGTTCGTCCAGGTTGAGGCCGCGTATGCGTTCGGCGATGCCGTAGCCCACGGGTTCGAACATCTGGATCTGCACCGGGCCGTGGTCTTCGGCATGCACCAGTTCCTCGCTGACCACATGTTCCGTGCGTTCGTGGAGTTTGAGCACTTCGCGGGCGCGCTCGATCACGGAGAGGGGCAGCCCGGCGAGGCGCGCCACCTCGATGCCGTAACTGCGATCGGCCTTGCCGCGTTCCACTTTGCGCAGGAAGATGATGTGGTCGCCGGCCTCCTTGACGCTGACCATGAGATTGCGCACGCCGGTGAGTTGTTCGGCGAGCTCCGTCAGTTCGTGATAGTGGGTGGCGAACAGGGTCTTGGCGCGGGTGCGTGCGTGAATGTGCTCCACCACGCTCCAGGCCAGGGCGAGACCATCGTAGGTGGCGGTGCCGCGGCCGATTTCGTCGAGCACGATGAAACTGCGCGAGGTGGCGGTATTCAGGATGACGGCGGTTTCGGTCATCTCCACCATGAAAGTGGACCGGCCGCGCGCCAGGTTGTCGCTGGCGCCGATGCGGGTGAAGATGCGGTCGATGATGGGCAGGCTGGCGGATTCGGCGGGAACGAACGAGCCGGTCTGCGCCAGGATGGCGATGAGCGCGGCCTGCCGCAGGTAGGTGCTCTTGCCCCCCATGTTGGGGCCGGTGATGATGGCGATGAGGTCGCTGGAATCGTTCAGGTAGAGATCGTTGGGGATGAAGCGTCCGGCTTCCTGTTCGGTGAGGCGCTCGATGACGGGATGGCGTCCGGCCAGGATGCGCATCTCGCCGGAATCGGAGAAAGTCGGGCGCTGGTAGCGGTTTTCGGCAGCCGCCTGGGCCAGCGAAGCGGTGACGTCGAGTTCGGCCACGGCGGCGGCGGTGGCGCGGATGCGCTGCGCGTGCCCGGCGGCGCGCTTGCGGACGTCGGCGAAGAGTTCCTTTTCCAGCGTGAGCGTCTTGTCCTCGGCATCCAGCACCTTGCGCTCGTAATCCTTCAACTCGGGCGTGGTAAAGCGCTCGGCGTTGGCTAGCGTCTGCTTGCGCTCATAGTCGGCGGGCGCCAGATGCTGATTGGCGCGGGTGATTTCGATGTAGTAGCCGAAGACGTTGTTGAAGCGCACCTTGAGCGAGGCGATGCCGGTGCGCTGGCGCTCGCGGGTCTCGATCTGGGCGATGTACCGCTTGCCGTTCTGGCTGAGGTCGCGGAGTTCGTCCAACTCGGCATGGTATCCGGCGCGGATGGTTCCGCCGTCCACCAGGTTGAGGGGCGGCTCGTCGGCGATAGCATCGAGGATGAGGCTGGCGACGTCGGACAGTTCGTCAAGCCGTTCGTGCAGGTTGCGCAGGCGGGCGGCCTGCTGGGTGTCGAAGCAGCGTTTGAGCGCGGGGATTTTTTCCAGCGAGCGGCCAAGGGCAAGCATGTCGCGCGGGCTCGCCGAGCCGAGGGTGATTTTGGCGAGCAGGCGTTCCAGATCGAGAATGCCGGCTAGGTGCTTGCGCAATTCGGCGCGCAGGATGGTCTGCTGGCGCAGTTCACCCACGGCGTCGAGGCGCTGTTCGATTTCGGCGCGGTCCATGGAGGGTCGCAGGAGGCGCTGGCGGAGAAGGCGGCCGCCCATGCCGGTAAGGGTCTGATCGAGCACGCCAAGCACGGTGAGTTGTGCCTGCGGGCCGCCGGCGGCCCCGCTTGCGGGGACGGCGGCGAAGATGGGCTCGAGCAATTCCAGATTGCGCACCGTGACGGCGTCGAGCACCATGGAATCGGCGCGGTCGTAATACGTGGGGCGGTCGAGATGGTCGAGCGCGGCGCGCTGCGTGTCGCGCAGGTAGTGGAGGATGGCGCCGGCGGCGCCTACGGCGGCGGGGCGGCCGGCAAGGCCGCAGCCATCGAGCGAGAGCAGCTTAAAGTGATCGCGCAGCGTGCGGTCGGCGTAATCGTGGGTGAAGACCCAGTCTTCGAGTTCGGTGCGCACGAAGCGCGGGCCGGCGCGTTCTTCGCCCGCGAGGAGAGGCAGGTCGGTGGGGAAGAGGACCTCGCGCGCGCCCAGGTGCTCCAACGCGCCGGCCACTTCGGCGGGTTCCATATCGGTGACCTTGAACTCGCCGGTGGAAACATCGACGTGGGCCACGGCGGAGCGGTTGCCGTGGCGCGCCACGGCAGCCAGGAAATTGTTCTCGCGGGAGCGCACCAGGGTGGCGTCCATGGCGGTGCCGGGCGTGACCACGCGCATGATCTCGCGCTTGACCAGCCCCTTGGCGAACTTGGGGTCTTCCACCTGGTCGCAGATGGCGACACGGTATCCCTTTTGGATGAGGCGCGAGATATAGCCCTCGGCGGCATGGAAGGGGACGCCGCACATAGGGATGGCCGCGCCCTTTTCCTTATTGCGCGAGGTGAGGGTAATTTCGAGCTCGCGCGCGGCAACGACGGCGTCCTCGAAGAAGAGTTCGTAGAAATCGCCCAAACGGAACATCAGCAGGGCATTGGGGACCTGCTGCTTGATGCCGTTGTACTGCCGCATCAGCGGCGTGGACGCGTCAGGTGGCATAAGGCTCCTGCCTTGTGCATCCGGGCGCAACTCGGACGTCCGAGCTACGCTCGGATGGACAAGCCGGAGGCTTATCCCACCGCCCCACCACGCTATGCGTAGAGTCCCCGGAGTTTGATGGCCTGGGCCACGCGGTCCAGGGCCAGCATGTAGGCGGCGGTCCGATTGTTAACCCGGTGCGCGCGCGCGTACTCCACCACAGCGTCGAAGCTCTCGTCCATGATCTCCTGGAGGCGTTCGTTAACCAGTTGTTCGTTCCAGAAGAAGCCCTGGCGGTCCTGCACCCACTCGAAGTAAGACACGGTGACGCCGCCGGCATTGGCCAGGATATCGGGAATCACGAACACCTTCTGATCGGCGAGGATCAAATCGGCCAGCGGCGTGGTGGGGCCGTTGGCGCCCTCGCACAGAATTTTGCAGCGCACGCGGTGGGCGTTCTGCGAAGTGAGGACGTTTTCGGTGGCGGCGGGCAGCAGCACATCGCACTCCAGGAACATGGCGTCGGTCTTGTCCATGTCCTCGCCCCGGGGGAAGTTCGTGATGGAGCCGGTCTCCTTGCGGTGCTGCTGGAGGGCGGCGACGTCCAATCCGTTGGGGTTGTAGACCGCGCCATCGTACTCCACCACGGCGATGATCTTGAAGCCCATGGCGCTCATCAACTTGGCCGCCATGCCGCCGACATTGCCGAAACCCTGAATGACGACCTTGGTATCCTCGGGGCGCTGGTTCATGAGCTTGAGAGCTCTGAGGATGACCATCATGCAACCGCGGCCGGTGGCCTCGGGGCGGCCCTTGGAACCGCCCAGCGCCATCGGTTTGCCGGTGACGATGGCGGTCACGGTATGGCGCGCATGCATGGAGTAGGTGTCCATGATCCAGGCCATGACCTTCTCGTTGGTATTGACGTCGGGCGCGGGGACGTCGCGTTCCGGTCCGATAAAATCGATGATTTCGGCGGTATAGCGGCGCGTGATCTTCTCCAATTCGGTGTCGGAGAGGATNNGCAAAACGGATGCCGCCCTTGGCCGGGCCGCGCGCGATGGAGTGCTGCACCCGGTAGCCGGTGAAGACCTCGATGCGCCCATCGTCGAGTTGTACCGGGATGTGGACCGTGAGTTCCCTGGCGGAAGTGCCCAGCACCTTACGCATGCCGTCGTCGAGTTTGAGCCGTGTAGCGGCGTCGTCAAAGCGCGCGGCGGCGGCGAGCCATGGGTTCTTTTCGTTTTCTAGGGATATGGATTCTGGCGATGTCAACGTGGCCACGATCAGCCTCCGGTTTCATTATGCCATTGTCCGCGAGCGACGCCGCTTCCCGTTATAATTCGGATTGACACCCAAAACTGCTTTTCTATTCCCGGGCCAGGGTTCTCAAGCCGCTGGCATGGGCAAGGCGCTCGCCGACACGTACAACGCCTCCAGGCGCGTTTTTGAGGAAGCCGACGAGGCGCTCGGTTTCGCGATTTCCCGGTTGTGCTTCGCCGGTCCGGAAGATCAACTCAAGCTGACGGAGAACACGCAACCGGCCCTGCTCACGGTTTCCATTGCGGCGTTTGAAGTGCTGCGCGGGGAGGGCATGGCGCCGGACTATGTCGCCGGGCACAGCCTGGGCGAGTACTCGGCGCTGGTGGCCGCGGGCAGCCTGCGCTTTGCCGATGCGGTGCGCCTGGTGCGCAGGCGCGGACAGTACATGCAGTCCGCGGTGCCGCCGGGCGTGGGCGCGATGGCGGCGATTCTCAAACTGCCGGAGGGCAAACTAGACGCGGTGCTGGCGGAGGCGGCTCAAGGGGAAGTGGTCAGCGCGGCCAACCTGAACTCGCCGGACCAGGTGGTGATTGCCGGGCACGCGGGCGCCGTCAATCGGGCGGCGGACCTCGCCAAAGCGGCGGGCGCGCGCCGCGCCGTGCTGCTGCCGGTGAGCGCCCCGTTCCACTGCGCGCTGATGGCGCCCGCGCAGGAACGCTTGCGCGCGGACCTGGACGCCACGGAGTTTCGCGATCTCGCGTGCCCCCTGGTGAACAACTGGCAGGCGCGCGAAATCCGTTCGGGAGCCGAGGCCCGCGAGGGCGTCTATCAACAGGTGCCGAACCCGGTGCGCTGGTTGGAGACCATCCGCTATCTGGCCGCGCATGGTGTGGCGCGCTACGTGGAGGTGGGCGCGGGCGGCGTGCTTACCGGTTTGCTGCGCAACATCGATCCGGCGCTCGACGGGGTGAAATTCGGCGAGCCCGCGGACCTGGAAAAGGTGCGTCCGGCATAGGGTGCCGCGGATGGGGCCGTCACCGCTAGACGCGGCGCACGCCGACCCTGGCTTCCTGAAACAACACTTCCACCATTCCGAAGTGCTCGTTATAGTAGTCGCTGGAGTACAGGGCCATACGTTCGGCGGAGATCACCACCTGGGTGATGCCGGCCTGCACCACGGCGCGGGCGCAATCCATGCAGGGCATGATTTCCACGTAGATGGTGCATCCTTCGGTGGCCGTGCCGGCCCGGGCGGCGTTGCAGATGGCATTGCGCTCGGCGTGCTCGATCCAGAGATACTTGGTGGGGCGCACCAGGCGTTCGGGCACATCGTCGCGGATGCCGCGCGGGAACGAATTGTAGCCGGTGGACCGGATTTCGTGGTTGGGGCCGATGATGACGCAGCCAATCTGGGTGTTCGGATCCTTGCTCCGCGCCGCCAATACTTTGCAGATATCGAGGTAATACTGGTCCCAGGTTGGGATCTCACGCATAACATACAGTTGCATTTCTTCTTCCTTTCAGGCAAGCTGAAAGGTTTTCCTCAGTTTGGAACTACATGCTCACTCGGGTTCTATATCACGATCACTGTTTTGACGGGGCGGCGTCGGCTGCCTACTTCAGCCGATTCATCGCGGGCGCGGTCCACCCGGATGCGGAGTTTCGCTATACGGGCATGGCCCACAAGGCGTCGCAGCTCTTCGATCCGGCGCTGTTCGATGGCGATGAAAACGCCATTGTGGACTTCAAATACTCCAGCGACCCAAGGCTGACCTGGTGGTTCGACCACCACCAGAGCGCGTTCCTCAACGCCAGGGACCAGGAACATTTCCGCCAGGATACCAGCGGCCGCAAGCTCTATGACCCGAGCTACAAATCCTGCACCGCGTTCATCTGCCGGGTGGCGGCCGATAACTTCGGTTTCCGGGCGCCTGACCTGGACGACCTGGTGTACTGGTCGCTGATCATCGACGGAGCGCAGTATCCGGACGCCAGGACGGCGGTGGAACTGGGCGCTCCGGCGATGAAACTGACCCTGGTGATTGAGGCGGCCAAAGGTAGTGGCATCGTGCAGAAGATCATCGGCTGGATGCAGCGCCGCGAACTGGCGGACATCGTCGCGGAGCCCGAGATTCAGGCGCTCTACGCCCCGCTCTACCAGCGGCATGTGGAATCCATCGATTTGATCCAGGACCGCGCGCGGCAGGACGACGGCGTAGTGTTCTTCGACCTGGCGGGGCACGACGTGGAAGGGTATAACAAGTTCATCCCGTACTATTTATTCCCGCATTCGGTGTACACGGTATCCGTGCTCACATCGAGTTTCCGGACCAAGGTTTCGGTGGGATCGAACCC
>PLDO01000495.1 GCA_003136215.1 Bryobacterales bacterium | reverse complement strand
TCCAGCGCGCGCAGCGTATCGATGTCGAGATCGTTGGTGGGTTCGTCGAGCAGCAGGATGTCGGCGGGCTGCAGCATGAGGCGGGCGATGAGGACGCGCGCCTGCTCGCCGCCCGAGAGGCTCGACATGGGCCGGTCCAACTGGCCGGAATCGAAGAGAAAGCGCTTGGCCCATCCGGCGACGTGGATGGGCTTGTCCTGGAAGATGACGGTATCGCCGTGAGCCCCCAATCCCTGGCGGAGCGTCTGCTCGCGATCCAGTTGTTCGCGCGCCTGATCGAAGTAGACGATGCGCAGCGCGCCGGCGCGCTCCACCGCGCCGGAATCCACGCCGAGCTCCCCCGCCAGAATGCGCAGCAGCGTGGTCTTCCCGGTGCCGTTAAGGCCCAGCAACCCGAGGCGCGTGCCCGGCGAAAGGGTGAAGCTCAGGTCGCGAAAGAGGGTCCGCCCGCCGAGCTCCTTGGAGATTTTGTCGACGGAGAGGAGACGTTTGGTGCGGCGGTCGGTGGCGGTGAAATCGATCTGCGTGACGCCTTTGGCGGTGCGCGTTTCCAGGTCGTCGAGTTCGCGCATCAGACGTCCGGCGTTATCGATGCGGGCTTTGGATTTTCCGGTGCGCGCCTTGGCCCCGCGGCGCAGCCACTCCACTTCCCGCTGCACGCGGTTGGCCAGCGCTTCCTGGCGGTTGGACTGGCCGAGCAGGAACTCCTCTTTCTTCTCCAGGAACTGGCTGTAGCGGCCCTCCACACGGAACAGGCCGCCGGGATAGGCTCGGTCGATCTCGGCGACGTCATTGACGACGGTATCCAGGAAGTAGCGGTCGTGGCTCACCACGACGCTGGCGAAGGCGGCTGTGGACAGCAGCTTTTCGAGCCATTGGATGCCTTCGAAATCCAGATGGTTAGTGGGCTCATCCAGGAACAGCACGTCGGGAGATTGCGCGATCTCGCGCGCGATGGCGAGACGCCGTTTCCAGCCGCCGGAGAGGGCGTCGGTGCGCACCGTGAAATCGCTGAACCCGGCGCGGCCGAGGGTCTGGCTGATGAGGGCGGCGCGCTCCAATTCGTCCAGGTGTTGCCCGGCGATGGCGGCGGCGACGACCTCGTGCACCGTGCGGTCTTCGGGGAACTCGGCCTCCTGCGGCACGTAGCCGGCGCGCGTATTGCGGCGGAAGGAGACGGTGCCGCCGTCGGGCTCGAGCAGGCCTGCAAGGATGCGCAGCAAGGTGGATTTGCCCGCGCCGTTGCGGCCGATCAAGCCGAGGCGTTCGCCTTCGGAGATACCCAGCGCGATGTTCTCAAACAACAGGCGGGAGCCGTAGGATTTGGTGAGGCCGGTGCAACTTCCAAGCAATGCCATTATTCGTACCGCAGCGCATCAACGGGATCCAGTTGCGCGGCTTTCATGGCGGGCCATACGCCGAAGAAGACGCCGATGATCACCGACACGCTGAAACCGGTGATGAGCGCCCATGCCGGAACCTTGGAAGGCAGCGAAGGCACCAGCGCGCCGACGAGCATGGTGATGAGGACGGCGATCACGATTCCGAGCATGCCGCCGGCGCCGGTGAGGGTCATGGCCTCCACCAGGAACTGGCCGACGATGTCGCGGCGGCGGGCGCCGAGGGCTTTGCGGACGCCGATTTCGCGCGTGCGCTCGGTAACGCTGACCAGCATGATATTCATCACGCCGATGCCGCCCACCAGCAGACCCAGTGCGGAGATGGCGATGGCCACCAGGCCGATGAGGCTGGTGATACGGTCGAACTGCTGGATGATCTGGTCGGGGGTAGAGATGGCGAAATCGTCCTTGGCGTCAGTGGGCAGGCGGCGGATGCGGCGCATGATGGCCTCCACTTCCGCGAAGGCATCCTCCCGCTTGCCGGTCTTGGCCTTGGCGGTGATCATGAAGCGGTCCACTTGCGGGTAGCGGCTCTCGGCGGTGTGCAGGGGGATGATGATGGCGCTGTCCTGGCCGTTTTCGCCGAAGAAGCCGCCTTTGGCTTTGGCATAGACGCCGATGACGGTGTACTCGGCGCCGTCCATCATCATGGTGCCGCCGAGCGCCGTGCCGCCGGGGAAGAGGGACTCCGCCACGCTGAAACCGATCACGGCGACGTGCGCTGTGCGCTGGTCTTCCTCCGCCGTGAAAAACCTGCCGGCGTCAAAATCCCGCGGCGAGATCTCGCCCATGTTCGGCGATTGGCCCGCCACGTTGATGTTTTCCGATTCGAAGCCCGGCACCCGGGCGGTGATGGGATTGCCGTCCACCACCGGCGGAATGTAAAGCTGCAACCCGACATCCTCCACCGAACTGGACCAGCGGCGGATAAACTCGGCGTACTCCGGCTTCATGGGCCGGCGCTTGCGTTCCTTGGGCGGCTCCATGCTGGGGTCCCCGGAGGTCTTGTAGACGAAAATATTGTCGGGCCCCATTTCCTGAAAGAAGACGACCACGCCTTCGCGCAGGCCCGTGAGCAGCGACGCCACGGTCACCACGGTGGTGATGCCGATGACGATGCCGAGCACGGTCAGCAGGGAGCGGAAGCGGTGTTCGCCGACTGCCTGAATGGCCAGTCTGACATTTTGGGTTGCGCTGATGTTCACGAATTACTCCGCACGAAGCGCCACCACGGGATCGAGTTTGGCGGCGCGCGAGGCCGGATACCACCCGGAGACGACGCCGGTCACGCCGGAGACGGCAAGGGAGAGAGCGACGTAGCTCGCGGTGATGTGCATGGAGATTTCGAAGACCCTTCCCAGCACCGCCGTGACTACCGCGCCGAGAGCGACCCCCATGGCGCCGCCCACGCTGGCCAGCACCACCGCCTCGATGAGGATTTGCGTCATTACATCGCTTTGCCGCGCGCCGACGGCTTTGCGGATGCCGATTTCACGCGTCCGCTCGGTGACGCTGACCAGCATGATATTCATGATCACGATGCCGCCGACCACCAGCGAAATGCAGGTGACCGGGACCACGATGGCGGCGATCATGCCGAGAATCTGATCGATGAAACCGCGAATGGCATCCGGCGTGAGCGTGTCGAAATTGTCGGGCTGTCCGGGGAGTGCGTGGAAACGGGTGCGCAGCACCACGCGGGTTTCATCCAGCGCACCCTCCAGGTCCAGACCGCTCCCTGGCCGGGGGCGGCCAAACAGCGCGAAGCCGTTGCCGGGGCCATACATGCGGTTAAAGGCGCTGGCCGGGATATAGACCGAGTTGTCCAGGTCGCGGCCAAAGGACGATCCGAGGCGTTCCTGGACGCCGATCACGGTGAATTCGATGCCTTCGATGTGGACCATCTGATTCAGCGGTGAGGCATCGCCGGGGAAAAGGGTGGTGCGCACGGTATCGCCAATCACGGCCACGAAGGAGCGGGAACGGTCTTCCTGGTCGGTGAAAAATCGGCCATCCACCACGCCGATATCGCGAATGTCCACCATCGCCGCGCCGGCTCCCAGGATGGAACTGTCCTCGCAGATCAGGTTGTCGCGCTTCACGTCGGAAGTGTGCTGGCGGTAGGGACTGTAGAGCACACGATCGCCCTCGATGGCTTCCACGAAGCGGGCGTCAGCCGTGTGGATAGGCTTGTTGCGCTTGATCTTTTCGAAGTACTCGCGGCGGCTGAGACGGCCCGTGGCGGCGATCTGCGCCACCAGGAACGACTCCGACCCGAAGGCTTTGGCGGTGCTCTCCTCGGCGTAGACTCCGAGGCCTTCGATGGCGGCGCCCACCATGATCACGCTGGCGACGCCGATGATCACGCCCAGCAGGGTGAGGAAGCTGCGCAGTTTCTGTGCGCGGATGGAATCCATTGCCAGGCGAAAGGCGTTTTGGAAATTACTCCAGGAGCGGATCAGCCCCGAGTTGGTTTGAGACATGAGTGTTCTTATTCTTCAGGATAACGTAAGATGAAGGGTCGGCACGACCTAATGCCCTTACTCCGCCTCGCGTACACGACGCAGTTTCTGATCGCCCTGATGGCAGTCTTTGTGGCTTGGAGCCAGGTGGGCGGCCAAAGCCACCTGGATCTGCTGCCCTGGTCCGTCAAGTTAGCCCTGGGTCTGGCGGCCGCCTACTGCGTGGTCCGGGCGACAGCGGCAGCGGTCTCCGGCGATCGTGCATGGAACGGTCACACGGTCCGCTGGCTGGGGCTTGCGCTGGCGGTGCTGGCAGCCTGTGGATACGCCACCTACTACGCTCACATGAATCTGGAAGAATCCGACGAGTCGGACCAGCAGCAGGACACCACGATCTCGAGAATGCAGTCCGGGCCGCGCCCGGATGGACAAGGCAGAGCCTTATCCNNCGGTGACCACAATGCGGTCGCCGGTGTGAAGAAAGTCCTTGAGGATGTCCTTCAACTGCGCCGCCGTGTAGGTGCTGTGCAGCGCCCACTGATTGGCCAGCACCGGGCGGGCTTCGAACGTGCGCAGGCGCGCCCGCAGCGAGGCGTATTCACCCACTTGCAACAGGTCGCATGACACCAGATAAAGTTTGAGGGACACAGCTCCATTAGAGGCAAAGAAACGGCGAAAGTCAAGTGACGTATGTTACACTTCGTTGAATGCGCAGGCTAGCGGTAATCGTGGTATTGGGTGGGAGTTTGCCCGCCTTTGGATGGGGACCGGAAGGCCACAGCCTGGTAGCCCGTCTGGCGGCGGCACACCTGACGCCGGCGGCGGCGGCGCGCGTGGCGGAGATCCTGGGTCCCGGGAGTACGCTGGAATCGATTGCCAGCTGGGCGGACCAGGTGCGGCGTGAGCGTGCGGCCACCGGCCCGTGGCACTATGTCGATATTCCGATCGACAAACCACACCTGGACATGGCGCGCGATTGTCCCAAGGGCGATTGCGTGATCGCCAAGATCGAGGAGTTCCAGAAGGTAGTGACGGACCCGGCGGCCACGGCGGTGCAGCGCCAGGAAGCCCTGATGTTCCTGGTGCACTTCGTGGGCGACATGCACCAGCCGCTGCACTGCTCCGACAACA
>PLDO01000727.1 GCA_003136215.1 Bryobacterales bacterium | reverse complement strand
GGGCGCACGGTTTTTTGCCGTGCGCCCGCAATTCTGTTTTGCACGGGCCGGCGCGCCGAAGAATCCGCCGATCAGCCAGAGATTGCGGATCTGCCGGTAACCCAGATTCTCCGGGATGGCGGTGAGGCACAGGGCGGCGAGCGCCCACGGCGTCATGCCACTCGGTTCGGCCAGTTCGCGCAGCACCACCGCCGCCATGGAGATCACGATTCCCGCGCCGGCGCTTACCACCAGCACGAGCGCCGCCAGTGCCGGGTGAATCATCCCCGTAATCCAGCCGGCGGCAGCCAGAAGCAAGGCGGCGGTTTCCATCGGCGGGCGCAGTCCCCGGATGCAGAACAGGCCGAAGAATTCGCTGCCAGGGCCCGGTCCCAGCCGCCCCAGAGCCGCCGCCAGTTGCCGCTGATCGCCCGTCGCCTGGCGGCGCAGGTCGTCCCAGTTGGCCGCCGCCGGGCGATAACTCACCGGCGCGGCGACGAAGGCGACGCGTCCCCCCGACCCTTTGGCGCGCCTGGCGGCGTGCAGATCCAGAAAGAGCTCCATCGCTCCAGCGCGGAACCCTCCCACCGAGCGGACCGCATCGCGTTTCACCAGCATGCAGGCTCCGGGAACCGGCAGCAGCTTATTCCACGCGCTAAAGCCCGCGCAGCGCGCCAGCCACAGACGCAGCGACTCAAGCGCGCCGATGCGCCCCGCCACTCCGGCTGCCGCGCGCGGCGGCGCCACGCCGCAAACCGCCACCGTGCGGTCCCAATCCGCCAGCAGGGCGCGCACCAGGCGCAACGGAAACTCCGGGATGAATTCGGCCTCGCGATCCACCAGCCCGATCACCGGATACTGCGCCGCGTTGACCCCGGCATTGAGCGCGTCCGCCACCCCGCCCGCCTCCTTGTCCACCACCAGCAGCCGGATCGGATCGCTCGACAGGTAGCACCCGCGGACGGCCGCGGTGGGCAGATCCTGAGGCACCACGCGCTCCTGGTGGTAGAGGTGAAACTCTTTGATCCAGCGCTCCAGTTCCACTGGCGCCGGCCCGTCCAGCACCAGCACGATTTCGTGCCTGCCGGCGTGCAGATCCAGTAACCGGCGCACCCGCGCGCACGATTCCGGCGACGCATCGGACGACGTCAGAATCACCGAAAAGCCGGGCACGATGGGGGATTTGAGCAGCACGCTGCCGAAATCGTAGGAGGTGGCGTGCAGGCTGCGCCGCAGTTCGAAGCACCCTTTGAGCAGCGCGTCGAAGCTGGCCGCGGCAAGAACCGCCAGCGCGGCCGCCAGTGCCGCCACCGTGATCGTTAGCGCCACCGCCGCCACTAGGCCTCCCTCTTGGCACGCGCCAGCGCTTCGCCGGCGGCCAGCGCGGTGGCCGCGTTGCGGCTTCCGCTGAGTTCTTCCAGCGTGCTCCATCCTTGGGGCGGCATCGCCGCCAGCGCGGCGGCCGCGTGGCGTGCCTCTTCGAGCCCCTCGCGCCGCAGGCACAGCGCCAGTTCCGGGATGGCTTCGGTCATCTTCTGCCGGCCCACGGCAATGATGGCCAGCCCGCGAATCCCGGCATCCTCGTCGTGCAGAGAGCGGATCAGCGCCAGACGGCTCTCGAAGTCGACCGAAACGAAGGATGCCAGCTGGAAGGCCAGCACCCGGATGTCGCGATCCCGATGCTCCAGGAATTCGCGCAACTCTTCGAGTGGAATGGCGCGCTCCCAAGCCACCAGGATCTCCAGCGTCGCGCGCACACGGAGAGCATCCCCGCCGCGCAGTGCCTCCCGGACCGGCCCCGCCGCCAGCGCCAGGGCGTGGCGGCGCAGCTCTTCGGTCAGCACGATGCGGGTCAGCAGTTCGGGCTGAAGGGCCAGCCCGAAGAGCTGCTCTATCTTGTCCCTGCGTTCCGCCAGCAATACCCCCCGGCACGCCGCCAGCCGCACTTCCTCATCGCCGTCTTTCAGGGCTTCCAGCACCAGGTCGCCGGCTACCCGGCGGCAGGGCTCGTAGACGCAGGCAAAGGCCAGGTTGGCGAACGCGGCACGGCGACGGATCGCGTCGCGGCTCCGGCCATCCTCGCACCATTGGTGAACCAGCCCAAGGTCCAGCGCCAGCCCGCATAGGCGGGCGCGCGCGCTGCCGCCCACCGTGGTCTGAAACAACAGAATGGATTCCGCAATATCGGCGGGATGGGTCTTGATGTGCTTCCGGAAGAGGGAATCGTCCGTGCCGCCGGCCAGGAGCTCCACGAGTGACCCATCCAGCGCCGGACGAATCGCGGCCGAAGCGGCTTTCCGGGCGCGCAACACTCCGGCGCGGCCCATCACGACCAGCAGCAGCACGAGCAGAAAGACAAAGTACGCGCCCACCAGGGCAAGGGCCGTATATAGCGCGTCTCGGGCTACCAGGGAGGCCACCGGCCCGGTCATCGCAGAATCAGCCGCTTGAGCCGCGCCACCAGTTCCAGGGGGCTGAAGGGCTTCACCACGTAATCGTCCGCTCCCAGAGTGAAACCACGGACGATATCGCTTTCCTGCTGGCGCGCGGTCAGCAGGATGACGCGCACCGGGAGGCTCTCCGCGCGCATCGCCGCCAGTACCTCGTAGCCATCCATGCCGGGCATGTTGACATCGAGGATAGCCGCCTGCGGGCGCCAGCGGCGCACGGCATCCAGCGCCTTGGGGCCGTCGTCCGCCATTTGGCATTCCATGCCGAAATTCACCAGGGCGGTGCGCACCAGCGCCAGCACAGTGGAATCGTCATCGGCTACCAGCACACGAATGCGCCCCCCTCCCGCCATCCGTGGCGCGGGTTGTGGCTTGCGCGGAGCGCTGTGTTGTATCGCCAGGCTGAGCCGCACCAGCGCCTCCTCCGGCTGCCAGCTATCCATCAGAAAATCAAGCGCCTTAGCCTGCACCGCCGGGTCCAGCGCCAGCAGGTTGTCGCGGCTGCCCACCAGCACGGTGGGCAGGCCGGCGGCGGTATCGGACCCTTCGAGCCACACCGGATTCCCGCTGCCGGGGCCGACGTAGGCGACCACCAGATCGCACTTCTCCAGAGCCGCCATGTCGGGAGGTCCTGCCAGCTCGAAAAAAACCGCCCGCGCCTCAGCCCGCTCCAGCGCCACGCAGAGACGTTGCGTCTCGTGGGCCGGCAGACCCGCGATAGCGACGCACTTTCCGCGGATTGCCTGCACCGCGGCGTCCGGGATGGGGGTGCCATGCGCCTCGCGCGGGGTACTGAAGGCCAGCAGCAGATTGGTCAGCGACTCGCGCACCTGGGCCGCATCCACCGGCCGTTCCAGCAGCAGGGTCTCCACTTCGCGGGCCAACCGGGCCAGCGCGCCGTAGCCAAGTAGTCCCCCGGTCCCCACCCATTGATGCACTGACCGGGCGGCATCCTTCGGGTCGAACGCCTCATCCAAGTCCAGCAGCAGCTGCCGCGCCTTTTCCTGGCCTTCCAGCAGGAACCGGCGGCGCAGCGCCTTCAGTTCGACCGCCGGAACCGCCTCCTGCTCCGCCGGCGACGAAACCGCCGGCGTCTCCAATTCGGCGCGGCGCGTCAGCACCTGCCGGATGCGCTCGCCCAGCGTTCTCGTGTCGATCGGCTTGGTGATGTAGCCGTCGCAGCCCGCATCGATTGCCTTCTGCTCGTCGCCCTTCATCGCGAATGCGGTCAGCGCGACTACCGCGATATCGCGCGTTCGCTCATCCTGCTTGATCAGGCGCGTCAACTCCAGCCCGTCCATTCCCGGCAGCTGGATGTCGGCCAGGATCAGTCGGGGATGGTAGCTGCGCAGCAGCTCCAGCGCCTCCTCGGCGCTGCCCGCCGTCAGCACCCGGTACCCCTCGTTCACCAATAGGATGCGGGTGAGTTTGAGATTCACGGGTGTGTCGTCGACGATGAGAATCGGCTCGCCGGCCATGGTCAATCTCAGTGTAGCGTAGTGTGCCCTTTCGCACCCACAAAGTCTTCCACGGATACGCCAACCTCCGGATCCAAGGGTAGCACCGCCGAAAACACGCTACCTCGCCCCGCTTCGCTCTGCACTGCGACGGCGCCGCCCTGGGCCTCCACAATGTGGCGCGTCAGGGCCAGGCCCAGCCCCGTCCCCTGTTCCGCCTGCCGGCTGTTGGGCAGTTGCGCAAACTCCTGGAAGAGCCGCTGCACCTCGTCGGCGGCAATCCCGATTCCCGTGTCTTCCACTTCCAGCCGGAACATCTTGTCGCCTTCCGGAGCGATGCGCAGCGTTACCCTGCCTCCCGCCGGCGTGAACTTGACCGCGTTCGAAAGATAGTTGTACAACACTTGCTTGAATCGGCCCGGGTCGATATGCGCCGTCAGCGCCGGCGCCACTTCCAACGCCAGGCGCAAGCCCTTCTTCTCGGCCAGCGGCCGGATGACGTCGCGAACTTCCAGCGCCAGCGTCTGTATCCGGCAGTGTTCCGGATGGAACTCCATGCGGCCCGCTTCCACCTTGGAAAGGTCGAGGATGTCGTTGATCAGCTGCAGAAGGTGCCGCGAGCTGATCAGGATATCGCCAATCACGTCCGCCTGGTCTTCGGTCATCCCTCCGAGTTTGCCGTCGAACAGCATCTCGCTGAATCCGATGATGCCATTCAGCGGCGTGCGTAGTTCGTGGGAGACGCTGGCCAGAAAGCGGCTCTTGGCCAATGTGGCGGAGCGCGCCGCCTCCAGCGCGCGTCCCAGTTGCTCGTTCTTGATACGCAGCTCCCGCGCGTACTGCTCCACCTTGCGCGCCGCCACGGCGGCCAGGTTGCGCTCCGTGACATCCAGCAGGGAGCGGATCATCCCGGTGATTTCACCGTGATCGTTGCGGATCAGGTTCTCCCGGATTTCCATCGTCAGGCGGGTTCCGTCTTCCAGCATGTATTCACACTCGAAGGGTTCGGCCTCCTGGCCGGTCTGGATCCGGAGCATCATGGCCTCGCGGGCCCCGTCCTGCCGTTCCGGCGGCAGGTAATCCCAGGCCAGCCGGCCCAGCATTTGCTCCGGAGTGCATTTCAAGAGAGTGCAGACTGCCTGGTTGAAGCGGCTCACCGCGCCGTCGAGGTCGGTCTCTTCGTAAGGGATAGGCGCCCGGTCGAAGAGGTCGCGGAAGCGCCGTTCGCTGACCCGCAGGTCGCGTTCCCGTTCGCGCAACAGATAGGCGGCATCCTCCAGTTGAGTGCCCAGCGCGGCGATTTCATCCGATCCCGGCGGCAGCGGTTCGAGCGGCAAGCCGTGGGCCAGACGCCGCGCATTCTCCTCCACGGCATGCAGGCGCCGTACCATGTGGCCGGCCAGCAACAGGTGGATGAACAGGGCGCCTAACGGGCCCAGGATGCCGCACGCCATGATCGTGCGGAACAACTGGACGCGCGCCAGTTCGCGCGCGTAGACGGCTTGCGTGAACTGCCGTTCCTGGTATTCGCTGAGCAGCGCCACGCGCGCCTGAAGATCGGCCATCACGGTTCGCTGGCGATCGCTTCCCGATTCGCGCTCCGCTTGCTTGGATCCTTGGTTGCGCAACTGTTCCAGTAACCGCACCTCTTCGGCTGCAAGCCGTTGGATCTCGGCCAGCGACGCCACCAGGCTGGCGTCGCCGCGCAGTTGGGCGGCGATCGAGGCCAGCGTCCGGTCAATCGTCCGCCGCGACGTGTCGTAGGTCTCCAGAAAGTGCTTCCCGCCGGTTGCCAGGTAGCCCGAGACAGCCGTCTGGGCATCCAGCACGGAGCTGCGCAGGTCCACCAGTTCGCCGCGCAACAGATAGGCGCGCACTACGGTCTGGTCGGCCACGCGGACATCCCCTTCCACCCAGTAAATCGAAAACAGCGCCGCAAACAACGCAGCCATCGGTACCACGAGCACCGCCACGCCTCTGGCGCGCAGTGAGACCCGCCACCTTTGTGACGCGGTTTGCCGGGGACGGACTTCTGGCTCAGCGGCCATATGATGACTCATTCTAATATGCGGGCATACCGGGCATCCGTTATCGTAGGATAATGAGGACCGTTATGAGTAGGCTATGAGTAAGCCCTCCGGCGCACTCCTCACGGAGCCGCCGGACGCCGCTTCCCGGCAGGAATCGCACCGGGTCCGGCTCATCGGCGAAGGTTGGTCCTTGTAGTGCTCCTGGAATTCCTGCAAGCCCTGAACTCCGGCGGGAAGACGCCTCGCGACCTGCTGGAAATCTGCCTGCGCCGCATTGCCGCCGGCGAACCGGACGTCCAGGCCTGGGTCGAAGTTTCGCCGCAAGACCCCCTCGCCGACGGCCTCCTCGACGGTATCCCCTTCGGCGTCAAGGACATATTCGAGACCCGCGGGCTCGCCACCGAGTTCGGCTCGGCGCTCTACGCGGGTCGCAAGGGCGTGGCAGACGCCCCCGTCGTCAGCGCCCTCCGCCGCACCGGCGCCGTCCTCCTGGGCAAGACCCGGACTACCGCGTTCGCCTCCTTCGACCCCGCGGCGACGCGTAATCCACGCTTCCCCGGCCACACCCCCGGAGGCAGTTCCTCGGGTTCCGCCGCCGCGGTGGCGGCCGNNTGGCCGAGCTCTGGTCGCGCGGCTTCGGCGGCCGCTTCCTCTCCGACCTGCATCGCGCCGCCCTGCTTTGTGGGGAAGGAATCCCCGTCGAAGAGCCCATGCGGCACGCTCTTACCGCCGCCGTCGAGCGGCTGCGTGCCGGTGGAGTGTCGGTCGACGAAATCCCTCCGCCCCGGGGGTGGGACCGCCTGCTGTCCGCCGCCCAGACCATCAACCGGTACGAAGGCGCCCGCTCCCTCCGCGCGCGCTTCGAAGAATTCGGCGACCGCATCGGCCGGAAACTCGCCGCCCTGGTCCGCGACGGGCTGCGCCTCACCCCCGCCGAATACGAAGATGCCCGCGCCCATGTCGAGCAGATGAAGCTGGCGGTCAATTCCATTTTCTGGGACTATCCCGCCATCCTCACCCCCGCCGCCGCCGGGCGCGCCCCCGAAGGTCTGGACTCCACCGGCGACCCTTCGCATAACTCTCCGTGGACCGCGCTCGGCGTCCCCGCCATCTCCGTCCCCCTGCCTGTCGATGGGGGACCGCTAGGCGTCCAGATGACGGCCGCCTGGGGCCGCGACGACTCCCTCGNNGGGGCATGCTTTAGCTTGCCTGGCAGCGAAGCTCGCCCATCCGGGCGGAGCCCGGACGCGCCAACCTGCTAGCCTGAAGTTTCGATGATTTCTTTCTCCGGCATCCACAAGCAGTATGGCAAGCAGCTGATTTTCGTTGACGCCTCCTTTCAATTGAACCCCGGTGAGAAGGTCGGATTGGTCGGCCCCAACGGTTCCGGCAAGACGACGCTCTTCCGCATGGTGGTCGGCGAGGAAGTCCCCGACGAGGGCGAAGTCTCGGTTCCCAGGAAGCTTACGATCGGCTATTTCCGCCAGGACGTGGAAGAGATGACGGGCCGCTCCGCGCTCGATGAGGCCATCGCCGGCAGCGGCCGCGTGGGCGACCTTCACCATGAGTTGGAGGGCCTCCACCGCGCCATGGAAGACCCCGCCCAGGCCGGCGACATGGACCGCATTATTGCGCGCTTCGGCGAAGTGCAGGAGGCCTACGAGCATCTCGGCGGCTACACCCTGGAGGCGCAGGCGCGCGAGGTGCTGCACGGGCTCGGCTTCAAAGACGACCAGATCGATGGCGACGTCGGCGAGCTTTCCGGCGGCTGGAAGATGCGCGTCGCCCTGGCCCGCGTGCTCCTCGGCCGCCCCGACGTGCTGCTCATGGACGAGCCCACCAACCACCTNNCGCGAGTTCATGAACCGCATCGTCTCCAAAATCGCCGAGATCGATTCCGGCGAAATCGTCGCCTACACCGGCAATTACGATTTCTACGAGCGTGAGCGCACCATCCGCGAGAACAATCAGCAGGCGGCGTTTGCCCGCCAGCAGGCCATGCTCGCCAAGGAGCAGCGCTTTATCGAGCGCTTCAAGACGCACGCCGCCAAAGCCGCGCAAGTGCAAAGCCGCATCAAGGCCCTGGACAAGATCGATAAAATCGAACTGCCCAAGACCCGCCGCGTGGTGAAGTTCGAGTTCCGCGTCCCGCCGCGCTCCGGCGACCAGGTCGCCGTAATCGAAGACCTGCACAAGCGCTATGGCCCGCGTGTCATCTACCAGGGGTTCAGCCTCACCATCCGCCGCGGCGAGCGCTGGGCCGTGATGGGTCGCAACGGCGCCGGGAAAACCACCCTGCTCAAAATGATCGCCGGCGCCGCTCAGCCGGATTCCGGCAGCGTGCGCCTGGGCGCCAGCCTGAATATGGGGTACTTCGCGCAGCAGTCGCTGGACGTGCTGAATGGCGATCTGACCATCATCGAACAGCTCCAGCAGGATTTTCCGCAGGATGGCATGGGCTCGCTGCGCACCCTTGCCGGGGCGTTTCAGTTTTCCGGCGACGACGTGGACAAGAAGATCCGCGCCCTCTCCGGCGGCGAGAAATCGCGCCTCGCCATGGCGCGCATGCTCTACAACCCGCCTAACTTCCTGGTGCTCGACGAGCCTACCAATCACCTCGACCTGGCCACCAAGGAGATGCTGGTGGAGGCGCTCAAGACCTTCGAAGGCACCATGATTTTCGTCTCGCACGACCGCATGTTCCTGCGCGGTCTGGGCTCGCGCGTGCTGGAATTAGGCGGCGAAAGCGGCACGGAGCGCGATCCCGTGGTGTATCCCGGTTCCTACATCGAATACGTGCAGCGCCTGGGACACGAAGCGCCCGGCATCTACTCCTGACATGCGAATTCTGCTTGCAATCTGCGCCATGCTGCTTTCCGGGTGCGCCCCCGCGCCTACTCCCGCTCCCGCGCCCCTGCCGCCGCCCGATCCGGCGGCCGAAGCATGGTACGGCCCGTTGACCGGGCAGCTGGCGGAAATGAACCGCCAGGCCGGCGCCCTGCTGCACGAGGGCAAGAACGATCAGGCCGCCGCGCTCATCACCCAGGGGCAGCCCCTGGCGAACCGCCTGCTGACCGCGCCGCACCCGACCCTGGCCGCCATGGAAGCCGCCTCCGATCTCGATCACCTCTACGCCGGGATGCTGCTGGGCAACAAGAATTATGGATGGGCGCGGCTCGCCTTCCAGAAAAACGTCAGCCGCTGGAAACACTGGACGCCGCAAACTCCCGAGACCGCCCGCCGCCTGAAGTTGGCGCAGGACGGAATCGCCGAGTGCGATCGGCGGATGGGGCAGTGAGGCTGCACGCTCTTGATGGTGGAGCCCGCCACGCTGTTAAACTGAACATGATGCCGCAAACGTATACTCCCCTGCAGGCGCCACAGCGCCTCCTGTTCGGACCCGGACCCAGCATGGTGGCGCCCCGTGTTTACCAGGCCATGGCGCAGCCCGTGGTGGGTCATCTCGACCCGTTCTTCTTCCAGGTTGTGGAAGAGATTCGCACCCTGCTCGGCTACGCCTTTTCCACCAAAAACAAATTCAACATCGCCGTCTCCGGGACGGGCACCGCGGGCATGGAAACCGCCGTGGCCAACCTGATCGAGCCGGGCGAAAAGTTCGCGCTGCTCACCAACGGTTTCTTCGGCGATCGCATTGGCGAAATGGCGCGCCGCCACGGCGGCGAAGTCGTCCGTCTCTCCAAGCCCTGGGGCGAGCCGTTCGACCCGCAGGAAGCTCGCGAGTTCATCCGCCGCGAACGCCCCCGCGTGGTGGCCTTCGTGCAAGCCGAGACTTCCACCGGACTCTATAACCAGGGGCAGCCCATTTGCGAAGCGGCCCACGAAGTGGACGCGCTCACCATTGCCGATTGCGTCACTTCGCTGGGCGGCATGCCCGTGCTGGTGGACGAAATCGGTATCGACATAGCCTACAGCTGCTCCCAGAAAGGGCTCGGCTGCCCTCCCGGCCTGTCGCCGGTCACGGTGTCGCCGCGCGCCCTGGAACGCCTGAAGGCGCGGCAGACGCCGGTGCAATCGTTCTATCTCGACCTGCTGCTTCTGGACAGCTTCTACACCGGCCACAAGTATCACCACACGGCGTCGGCCAGCGCGTTTTACGCTTTGCGCGAAGGCCTCGCCATGGTCGCCGAGGAAGGTCTGGAAGCGCGTTGGGACCGCCACCGCCGGAACCACGAGGCCTTCGTCGCCGGCATCGAGGCCATGGGCCTGACGATGCTCATTCCCGCCGGCCACCGTCTTTGGACGCTCAACACGCCGCGCGTTCCCGCGGGCGTCGACGATGCCAAGGTCCGCCAGTTCCTCCTGGAGAAATACAGCATGGAGATCGCCGGCGGCTTCGGACCGCTGGCCGGCAAGGTCTTCCGCATCGGCACCATGGGCTACAGTTCCACCGCCGAAAACGTGAAGCTCATCCTGCAAGCGCTCACCGACGCTATCAGCCACGCGTAAGTGGGGCAGGCGCTTCCGCNNCGGGGCCGTGCCGCTGGCCGCACAGCCCGATCGCCGCGCGTTTCCGGCGCGGGACTTTCCCCCCGACATGATTTCCCCGGACGACCTGCCTCGCAACATCGTCCGCGTCGCCCCCGCCCACGTTCGCGTGGACTTCGAAAACGACCGCACGCGGGTGCTGCGCCTGACTCTGGGCGCCGGAGAGGCCATACCCGCGCATGACGACCGCGCCGG
>PLDO01000343.1 GCA_003136215.1 Bryobacterales bacterium | reverse complement strand
CACCAAGTCGTGCCGCGTGCCTGCAGTGGTGGGGCAGGTCGTCAGCCTGCCAAGGCGAGCGCAGCTCGCCCGATGCGCCTCTGGCGCGGAAGTCACCTGAGCGACCCGAAGAACTCACGCAACCGCTCCACGCATTCCACCGCCAGGACACCCTCCACCACCTCGACGCGGTGGTTGAGGACGGGCGAATCCGCCACCTGGAACTTGCTGCGCACGCCTCCGAAACGCAGGTCGCGGGCGCCGAAGACGAGGCGTTGGACGCGCGCCGCAACCAGCGCTCCGGCGCACATCACGCACGGTTCAAGGGTGCAGTACAGGGTGGCGCCGGTGAGGCGGTAGTTTCCCAGCCGCGCCGCCGCCTGCCGGATGGCCAGAATCTCGGCATGCGCCGTGGGGTCCGTATGCGCAATGGGAGAATTGGAACCGCGGCCGGCGATTTCGCCGCCAATGACGACCACGGCGCCTACCGGCACCTCGCCTTCGCCGGCGCTTAGGCCCGCCAGCGCGAGCGCCTCCCGCATGAAATCTTCGTCGGTGGTCACAGAACCTCTATAATACGGAAATCCACTATGGCCGAACTCGAAATCCATCACGAACACGAACATAACTCCGACCCGCTGGGGCAAAAGGTCGGGGCCATGGCATCCATTCTCGCCGTGCTTCTGGCGGTGGTGAGTATCGCTAGCCACCGCACGCACACGGCGGCGATCATCCACAAATCCGGATCCAACGATCAATGGGCGTACTACCAGGCCACCCGGGTCAAACTGCACGGCACGGAAATGGGCGAAAACATGGTCCACCTGTTGGGGGCGAAGGCGGAGGGCGCCGAGAAGATGCTGGCCCAATACGAAGGCCAGAAAAAGAAGTACGAAGAACAGAGCGAGAAGATCCAGGAACAGGCCAAGAGCGCCGACGAGGCTGCCGAGGCCGACGAGCACCGCGCCTTGCGTTACGACGTAGGCGAGGGGTTGCTGGAGATCGGATTGGTGCTCAGTTCGCTGTACTTCATCGCGCGCAAAGGCATGTTCCCGGTGTTGGGGGGCATCGCCGGATTGGCCGGCATAGGGATTGCCATCACCGGGTTCTTGCTGTAGGGTTCATTCACTCCGCAGGAAATCGAAGTCGCAGCCGAGGTGCGCCTGCGTGACATGATCCAGGAAGAGCTTGCCGTAGCCACGTGTGTAGTGGGGCACGGCTGGTTTGAGGAGTCCGGCGCGGCGGCGCATCTCTTCCTCCGCGATGTGCAGGTGTAGCGCGCGGCCGGCGACACTCAGCGTGATCCGGTCGCCGGTCTCCACCACGGCGAGCGGCCCGCCGATGTCCGATTCGGGAGAGACGTGCAGCACCACCGTTCCGAAGCTCGTCCCGCTCATGCGAGCGTCGGAGATGCGGACGCAATCGTCGACGCCGCGTTGCAGGAGCACCTTGGGCATCGGGATGTGGCCCCACTCGGGAAAGCCCGGAGCGCCTTTCGGCCCGCAACCCTTCATCACCAGAACGGTATCCTTATCGACCGGCAGGTCCATGCTGTCGATGGTGTCGTGCATTTGCTGGTAACTCTCGAACACGTACGCGGGACCGGTGTGCTCGCAAAGGTGAGGCGACGCCGCGGTCTGTTTCAGGACAGCGCCGTCGGGGCACAGGTTGCCGCGCAACACCACGGTGCCGCCTTCGGCAAACAGCGGCTGGTCGAAAGCGCGAATCACGTCGCGGTTGTAACAGGGCGCTTCCGCTACGTTGCCTTCCACCGAGTGGCCGTTCACCGTCAGGCACCCGCCGTGCAGCAGCGGCAGAAGCTCGCGCATCACCGCCGGCACGCCGCCGGCGAAGAAGAAGTCCTCCATGAGGTGCTGACCGCTGGGGCGGACGTTGACCAGGAACGGAGTCCGGCGCGAGATCGTGTCGAAATCGTCCAGCACGAGTGGGTGCGGCGTGCGGCCCGCAATCGCCAGCAGATGGACCACCGCGTTGGTGGAACCGCCGACGGCCATATCCACCGTAATGGCGTTCTCAAACGCTTCGCGGGTCAATACCCTGGAGGGCCTCAAATCTTCGCGCACCATCTCCACCATGCGCCGGCCGCTCAGTTCGGCCACGGCCAGACGGCGGGAGTCGGGGGCCGGTATGGCGGCCGAACCGGGCAGCGACATGCCGAGCGCCTCGGCGACGATGGCCATGGTCGATGCCGTGCCCATTACCGTACAGTGGCCGGCGCTGCGCACCATGCAGCCTTCGATTTCCTGCAGTTCCTCCGCTGAAATCTGATTCATCCGATAGCGATCGAAGATCTTGCGGCCATCGGTGCCCTGACCGATCGGCGTGCCCTGATAGTTTCCGGAGAGCGTGGGGCCTCCGGTGACGATCATGGCCGGGACGTCGGCGCTGGCTGCCCCCATCAGCATCGCGGGGGTCGTCTTGTCGCAGCCCGAGAGCAGCACCACGCCATCCACGGGATTGGCGCGGATACACTCTTCCACATCCATCGCCATCAGGTTGCGGAACAGCATCGTGGTCGGCTTCATGAACTGTTCGCCAAGCGAGATCACCGGAAACTCCAGCGGTAAGCCCCCCGCGGCCCAGACGCCGCGCTTGACGGCATCCGCCACCTGACGCAGGTGCGCGTTGCAGTTGTTCAGCTCGCTGAAGGAATTGCAGATGCCGATGACCGGCTTGCCGTGAAACGCCTCCCGCGAGAGACCGAGTGCGCGGATATTGGCGCGCCGGGAGAAGTTGTAGTACTCCCGGCCGTTGAACCAGGAGTAGCTGCGCAGCTTGGTCGGATCGTCCATGGGCATAACGCCCATTGTCACCCGATTGACTACAATAGGGGAATCCCAATCCGGAGGAATACTCAATGCGACGCCTGGTACTCTCACTGCTGGTCTTCGGCTGCGTACTGCCCGCACAGACCAAAAAAGTCATCGCCAACCTGCCCCCCGACATGGTGAAGGAGTTGGCCGTCTCCGCTCCGAACGTGAGAATCGTTCCGGCGCGAGGCGCGGATCTCGCGAAGGAAATCGAGGATGCCGACGCGCTGGTCGGCGTCACGTTGACGCCCGAGCTGTTCAAACGGGCCAGGCAACTGAAATGGCTTCACATTTCCAGTGCCGGCGTGGAGGCCCACGGAACGCAGGTCGGACTCTTTCCGGCATTGGTGGACAGCAACGTGGTGGTAACCAATGCCAAGAATGTTTACGGCCCGCAGATTGCCGATCACGCGTTCGCATTCCTGCTGGCGTTGACCCGCAAGTTGAATGTGAGCATTCCGCGGCAGCAACTCGAAGAATGGCCGACCAACCGGGACGGGATGTTTGAGCTGAACGGCAAGACCGCGGTCATCATCGGGGTGGGCGGAATCGGCAGCCAGATCGCTCAGCGCGCGCATGGATTCGGCATGAGGGTAATCGGCGTGGACATACGCGACCTGCCCACCAGCAACATTGTCCAGCGGATGGTGCCGCCGGACATGCTGGATTCGGTGCTGCCCGAGGCGGATGTCGTCTTCGTCTCCGTGCCGCACACCGCCAAGAGCGAAGGCATGATGGGCGCCCGCGAGTTTGAACTGATGAAGCACGGCTCGTACTTCATTGCCATGTCCAGAGGCAAGATCTATGACCAACAGGCCCTGGTGAAGGCGGTCGATAGCCGGCGGCTGGCGGGAGTGGGGCTGGACGTCACCGACCCGGAACCGTTGCCGAAGGGCAATCCTCTTTGGAAGTTCCCGAACGTGATCATTACGCCCCATGTGTCGGGCGGCTCGGACAATCTGGAGGCGCGCCTGACCTTCATAGTCAAAGAGAACATCCGGCGGTTCGGAGCCGGGATGGCGTTGCTCAATGTGGTGGACAAGAAAGAGGGCTTCTAAGACACCGGAACCACCCGGCGTCGCTGCCCCGCGCCGGCATTCCTGGCGAGCCGCTGCCCCCGGTAACCGGGCCGCTACCCCCGCGTAAGAAAGCTAATCCCCCCTCTTGCAGATAGGCCACTGCCAGCCGTGGGGGTAGGCCCAGAGTAACTTTCGTTATTAGTCGAGAATATTTCCGCAACACCACACAACATAGGCAGAACTACATTAATGCCTCCTCCTTTGGTGGTAAGTGTATTCCTATGTGTGTCTGTGCCCATGGTTTCTTGGGCCAGCCGACTTAGATTTGATCCGGCCCCCTACACGGAACATCGCGCCCCCCCGGTTCCCGCCGCGTTCGAAATCGCTGCCGCCCTCTTGTCAAGCGGGTGCTGTCGGGATATCGCCACCGACTCCCGGACTGTTGTTCCAGTTCAGTATCTATACCAGGCCGGCGCGGGGAGCGACTTACCCGGCGACTATGTCTGGGACCTCGATGCCGATGACAGCGGCTCCGCCAGTTCCACGACGGCAATGGGCTTCAACGCCGACAGCCGGATCACGTTCCTTGCGGCGGAGAAACGCGCCATCTGCATTACCCACTCCGGCGGCGTAGCGGACCTCGGCGTCGCGCGCCCGGCGAGTCAACGGATGGACGCCCCTGGGACGGCGATCGCGAGTCTGACTACCGAGGCCGGCCGATGGCTGACAATCAGCCAAAGCGATAGGGCATCGGGCGATGTGATCGGGTGGAATACGCTGGAGGGGGGATCGGCCCGGGAACAACTCGCGCTATGCCTCATCGGACTTCTGGCCATCGCTCCCTCAGTGCTGCGCCGGCGAGGCATGATCGGCCCAAGAAACGGCGGGCGCGGCCGAAGACCGCAGGCGGGACGACGCTATCGCGTCACCTGAGCGCCACGCAGGCCGGGACCCCCGGAGGGTCAGCAGCCGTGATTCTCGCAGTGGGTCAGAAACCTGGCCCGCAGATCATAACAATAATTGCGGGCCGCCTCCACGCACTGCTTCGCGTCCTGGCGTTCTCTCTCGCTGGCGGCCAGTTCCAAGTCTTCCGCCGCGATATTTCCTTCGTTCGCGGCCAGCGCGAATGCCAGGATGATGTGGTCTCTCTCCGTGCAGCTCATAAAGCAAACCTCCCGCCCCTGATGGCGAGGCACTTCGCATCTTGCCGCGAACGGGGGCCGGGCCGCAAGTCCTCCAAAGGTGAAGCGGGTCTGTTTCACTCGGATATGGTTGTAACGTTGCCAACACCGGGATCTTCGGCAATTGTAGCCATAACGGACCCGATAGAGCGCTGAACCAGGAGGGGGTACGCTCCCGGTCGTCCGCGCCCGTTCCACGGCCCGCTTCGGCTTGCGCTGGAGTCGTGAGACCGGCACACTGGAGTCAATGACCATGCGAACGCTCTTGCTGGTATTCACGCTTGCTTGCCTTACCACGTCCGGCACGCGCGCCGCCAACGCGCCGGTGGCCAACCGCGGCCCGCTGCAGCCCAACGCGTTTAACCCCCTGCCGCTGGGTTCTGTGATGCCCAAGGGGTGGCTGCAGGAGCAACTGCGGCTGCAGGCGCAAGGGCTCAGCGGGCATCTCGACGAGTTCTGGGCGGACCTTGGCCCGCAGAGCGCCTGGCTGGGCGGTTCCGGCGAAGGCTGGGAACGCGGGCCGTATTTCCTGGATGGCCTGGTGCCGCTCGCGTATCTCACGAAGGACGCGGCGTTAATCGCCAAGGTGAAAAAGTGGATGGATTGGGTGCTCCTTCACCAGCAGCCCGATGGCGCCATCGGTCCCGTGAAGAACCTCGACTGGTGGCCGAACTACGTGATGCTCAAAGCGCTGATGCAATACCAGGAAGCGTCGGGCGACGCACGCGTGATCCCGCTGATGGAAAAATACTTCGCCTACCAGGCCCGGCACATGGACGAGCGCCCGCTCAAGGAGTGGGCCATCTTCCGCTGGCACGATGAAGTGCTCAGCGTGCTCTGGCTCTACAACCGCAACGGGGACCGCGCGCTGCTCGACCTGGCGCGCAAACTGCACGCCCAGGGGCACGATTGGGAGGCGCAGTTCGCCGATTTCAAAACCAGGGAGAGGGTGACGCGGGCCGCATCGAACCTTTCGACGCACGGCGTGAACAACGCGATGGCGATGAAGGCGGCGGCGGTGTGGTGGCTCATCACCGGCGAGAAGGGCGACCGCGCCAGCCTGTACCAGATGTTCGACGCCCTGGATCGCTATCACGGGCAACCTTCGGGAATCTTCAGCGCGGACGAGCACTACGCCGGACGCGACCCCTCGCAGGGCACGGAGTTGTGCGCCGTGGTGGAAGCCATGTTCTCGCTGGAGATCGACATGGCGATCCTGGGCGACGCCGCATTCGGCGACCGTCTGGAGAAGATCGCCTATAACGCGCTTCCCGCGACGCTCAGCGCGGACCTCTGGGCGCATCAATACGATCAGCAGGCCAACCAGGTGATGTGCTCGATCTCCAACCGGCGCTGGGCCACCAATGGTCCGGAGAGTAACATTTTCGGACTGGAGCCGAATTACGGCTGCTGCACGGCGAACATGCATCAGGGTTGGCCGAAGTTGGCGGCAAGCCTGTGGATGGCGACGGTGGATGGCGGGCTCGCCGCGGTGGCGTACGGTCCCAGCGAGGTCACTGCCACGGTGCGCGGGGGCAGTGTGGCGACGATTGAGGAACAGACCGGCTATCCGTTTCGCGAGGCCGTATCGCTGGCGGTGAAACTGCATGGGACGGTGCGCTTCCCGCTCGCACTGCGCATTCCGGGGTGGGCCGGCGCGGCGAGCGTTACGGTGAACGGGGCGCCGGCCGCCGGCGTCAAGGCGGGCGAGTTCCTGCGCATCGAGCGTGAATGGAAGGATGGGGATCGCGTGGAACTGCGTTTTCCCATGGAAGTGCGGACCTCGACGTGGTTCAACAATTCAATAGCCGTGGAGCGCGGCCCGCTGGTGTACTCCCTGAAGATCGGCGAAAGCTGGCACAAGATCAAACAGACCGGCCCGGCGGCGGATTGGGAAGTCTACCCCACAACGCCGTGGAACTACGCGCTGCTGAAGGGCGCATTTCAAGCGACGGAAAAGCCGATCGCGCGGCAACCTTATACGGCAGATGCTGCGCCAGTGGAGATCGCCGCCAGGGCGAGGCGCCTGCCTCAGTGGACGCTGGTGGACGATTCGCCCGGCCTGCTGCCGGTGAGTCCGGTCACCACCAAACGCGCCGAAGAGACGGTGACGCTGGTGCCCTATGGCGCGGCGAAGTTGCGCATCACCGCATTCCCGTGGATCGAGTAGTTTACCGGTCGCCGAGGCTGTAGCCGATCCAGATCATGCCGGACGGGGCCAGGTTGCTGCCGTACTGAGTGGTGAAATTGGGAACGTAGTGCAGGTCGAACTGGGGACGAATGAAGAGGTGTTCGGTCACAAAGAGCTGAACGCCCACTCCCGCATGGACCTGGAAGTGGCTGGCAGTGCCGAACGTCTGCGTCTGGCTCTGGCAGACGGCGGTACCCACGCAAGAACTTTGGGTGATGTAATATCGGGTGGTGGCGCCGCCAATGCCACCCTCTAATCGCAGAACGACCTTCTTCTCATTCACCGGCGAGTAAATGCCATTGAAGTCATAGAACGTCTGCCTGGCTTGCAGTACGGAATAATCCTGTTTGACCGGCTGCAGCACGGCTTCGCCGCCAAAGCCAAAGCGCTTGGAAAGCATGACGTCGCCGCCGAAGCCCATGAAAAACCCGCTCAGGGCGGGCGTCGCTACGCAAGTGACACCGGTGGCGCAGGTATTGCCGGTGACGGAATCGATGCCACCGCTGGCCGCGCCATCGTGGACGGTTCCGAAGCCCACGTTGAAATCCACGGCGCTCTGCGCGTAGGCGAAAGAAACACAGAATAGCAGGGGGAGGTACCGGAAGATACGAATCACGATTGAAAATCTCCTATTGAGCACAAGTGCGCCCGCAAATTTAAGGATGCATCGCCTGATGCCGGGGTTTCAATTAGTTGACGGTGCTAGCAGCTAGCGGACTGCGGCAAGCAGAACAACGAGTATGCTCTTGGCTGTGGGGCAGGAGATTGGCCATTCGCGCCGCGAATCTGGCGCGGCGAGGTTCTCGCAGGCGGAACCGCCTGCGCCACCAAGTCGTGGCGTCTGCCTGCATGGGTGGGGCATGCTTCAGCCTGCCACTGGAGTTTGGCCATTTCCAGGTGTTGCGGAGCATTGGTGGGGCATGCTTCAGCCTGCCACTGGAGTTTGGCCATTTCCAGGTGTTGCGGAGCATTG